>NZ_JBHWFG010000014.1:0-183402 GCF_042733745.1 Streptomyces sp. NPDC059696 | reverse complement strand
GGGTCCGGCCGGCGCGAGGGGCTTCGAGGGCGGGTCCCGGTCGGCGCGAGGGCGGGTACCGGCAGGCGCGAGGGCGGGCACCGGTCGGCGCGAGGGCGGGTACCGGCAGGCGCGAGGGCGGGCACCGGTCGGCGCGAGGGCGGGCACCGGTCGGCGCGAGGGCGGGTCCCGCTAACGCGCGCGCTGGGAGCGCCAGACCAGGAACAGGGCCGATGCCACCGCCGCGCCCCTGACCACCCACGGCCAGGTCTCCGACACCGCCGCGTTCATCTGGCCCTCGGCGATCGGGGTGCCCCAGCGGCCGTTCATCCGGCCCCACAGCCAGAGCAGGCCGCCCGCCACGGAGAGGCCGGGCAGGATCACGACCGCCCACTTGGTCTCGGCCTGGGACAGGCGGCGTGAGGCGTAGGCGATGAGCCAGCCGAGCAGCAGGACGAACCAGTTGCCGAGCACGGCACCGGCGACGAGGCACCCCGCGGCGATCAGCAGGAGCGGGTTGCTCCAGTTCCCGGCGGGGAGGCGCACGAGACGGCGGCGGCCGCCCTTCCCGGTCACGTCCGCCGTATCGGCCGGCCCGGCCGCCCCGACGGCCGGGGCCGTTTCCCCGGCGGCCGGCTCCTCCGGCTCCGGCTTCCGCGGCCCCGGCGGCTTCAGCAGGTCCGGCAGCTCCACGCCACCCACGAAGCCCGGCACCTCGTCGCCCACGCCGAAGGGGCCGCTGTCCACCCGCCACCAGTCGGGCTGCACCGCGCTGTCACCGAGCTCGTGCCCGGCGGCCAGGTGCGGCGGGGCCGGTCCGTCGGGCACCGCGGGGTGCGGCTCCTCGGCGGGCCGTGCGGGCCGGGGCCGGGGCACGACGCGCCGCACGACGCCCTTGGCCCGCTCGGCCCGCTCCACCGGCTCGGTGTCGCGCTGCACGGGGACGGAGGCGGGAGCGGCGGCGCGCGGCTCACCGCCCGTGCCGTCCGCCGCGGCGGTCACGACGTCGTCGGGGCTGCCCAGACGGGACAGGATGCGGCGGACCGCGGCGGGCGAGTCGACGGTGGCCCGGGCGCGACGCTTGTCGATCTCGTTGCGCAGATCGGCGACCAGACGCATCCGGGTGGCCGACGGCAACTGCCGCTGCTGGGCCACGTCGCCGACGCGGCTCAGATACTCGTAAACGACCTGGTCGCTCTCAATCCCCACGAAGTCCCCTCCGGGGCGGGTGCGTTGCGTGACGCCGTCGCACGACGGTACCGCGCGTGCCCGCGGAGCGGCCAAACGCCCGTCCCGCGTACGGGGGCGAGGCGGCGCACAGTCGGCCCGGCCCGGGGAGGCGACCCGCTACCGTGGACCGGATGAGCACCGAGGACAGGCCCCCGGCCCCCCGCTCCCTCGCGGAAGCGCTCCGCGCGCGGGGCGATGCCGCGCTGGGCGCGCTCCTGCGCAGCCGCCCGGATCTCATCACGCCCGTCCCCACCGACCTCACCCAGCTCGCGACCCGCGCCGGCACCCGCGCCTCGGTGGTGCGGGCCCTGGAGCGGCTGGACCGGTTCGCGCTGCAGACGGCGGAGGCGCTGGCCGTGGCCGCGGACCCGGCGACGTACGGCGAAGTGCTCGGGCTCATGGCCGGGGACGACGCCGACCCGGCCGTCGTCGCGGCCCTGCCGCACGCCCTGGACCTGCTGCGCGAGCAGGCGCTGGTGTGGGGCGACGACGACCGGCTGCGGCTGGTCCGCACGGCCCGCGAACTGCTGGCCCCCTCACCGCAGCACCCGTCGCCGACGGGGCTCGGCCCGACGGTCCGGGAGGCCACCGCCGGGATGTCCCCCGGCCGGATCCAGGAGATCGTCACGACCGCCGGACTGGCCTCGACCCACGACTCGGTCTCCGCGGTGGACGCCCTGACGGGTCTGTTCACGGACCGGGCCCGGATGGCCGCGCTGCTCGCCGAGGCCCCGGCCGACTCCCTCGACGTGCTGGAACGCCTGGTGTGGGGGCCGCCGTACGGGCAGGTCACCGCCGATCCGGCACCCCGGCTGCGCTGGCTGCTGGACCGCGGGCTGCTGCTGCCGACGGCGCCCGGCACGGTCGTCCTGCCGCGCGAGGTCGCCCTGCACCTGCGGCGGGGCCTGGCGCACCGGGCGCCCGAGCCGGTGCCGCCGGTGGTCGAGGCGACGGCCGTACATCGTCCACAGGTTGTGGACAGCACCGCGGCCGGGCAGGCGTACACCGCGCTCGCGACCGTCGAGGAGCTGCTGAAGGACTGGGACGAGGGCGGTCCCGCGGTGCTGCGGGCCGGCGGGCTGAGCGTGCGGGACCTCAAGCGCACGGCGGTCGCCCTCGACGTGCCGGAGCCGACCGCGGCGTTCTGGGTGGAACTGGCGTACGCGGCGGGCCTGCTCGCCTCCGACGGCGAGGCCGACGAGCGGTACGCGGCGACCCCCGCGTACGACGAGTGGCTGGAGCAACCCGCCGCCGAGCGCTGGTCGGTGCTGGTCACGGCGTGGCTCGCGGCGACCCGGACGGCCGGCCTGGTGGGCGGTCGGGACGCCAAGGACCGGACGCTGTCGGCGCTCGGGCCGGGCCTGGACCGCTCCGCGGCGCCCGAGGTACGGCACCGGGTGCTGGCGCTGCTCGCCGGGCTGCCGGAGGGCGCCGCGCCGGTCACCGGGTCGGTGCTGGCCCGGCTGCGCTGGGAGCGGCCCCTGCGCGGCGACCGGCGTGAGGACGACCTGCGCGGCCGACTCGCCGAGTGGGCCCTGTCCGAGGCGGAGCTGCTGGGCGTCACGGGCCGGGGCGCGCTGTCGTCCCAGGGCCGGGCCCTGCTGGGGGCGCCCGCGGCCACCGCTGCCACCAGGAGCCCTGAAGCGGAGCCCTCGGGGCCGGGCGACAAGCTGCCCGTCCACCACCACCGCTCCGCCCCGCCCGCCGCCCTCTCCCCCGCCGAACAGGCCGTCGCCTCCGCCGCCGCGGCCCGGCTGCTCGCGCCGATGCTGCCCGAGCCGCTGGACCACGTCCTGCTCCAGGCCGACCTGACGGCGGTGGCACCCGGGCCCCTCAAGCGGCCGCTCGCGGACATGCTGGGCGTGCTGGCGGACGTCGAGTCCAAGGGCGGGGCGACCGTCTACCGGTTCACGCCCGGCTCGGTGCGGCGAGCCCTCGACGCCGGGCAGGCCGCCTCCGACCTGCACGCCTTCCTCGCCGCGCACTCGCGCACGCCGGTGCCGCAGCCCCTCGCGTACCTGATCGACGACGTGGCCCGCCGGCACGGCCAGCTGCGGGTCGGGGCGGCCTCGGCCTACGTGCGCTGCGACGACGACGCGATGCTCAGCGAGATCCTCGCCGACAAGCGGGCCGCCGGCCTCGGGCTGCGCCGGCTCGCGCCGACCGTGCTGGCCGCCCGGACCGACCCGGCGGGACTGCTGGAAGGACTGCGGGCGATGGGGTTCGCGCCGGCCGCCGAGTCCGCCGAAGGCGACGTGCTGATCACCCGCGCCCTGGCCCACCGCACCCCGCCCCGCGCCGCTCCCGAGCCGGTCCCGGACGGCCCGCCCGTCCCCGACGACACCCTCCTGTCGGCCGCGCTGCGCGCCATCCGGGCCGGTGACCTGGCCTCCACCACCCCGCGCAAGTCCGGCGCGGCCCCGGTGGCCAACGGGGAACTCCCCCGCACCGGCGCCGCCGAGACCCTCGCCACCATGCAGGCCGCCGTCCTGACCGGCGAGGCCCTGTGGATCGGCTTCGTCAACGCCGAGGGCGCCGCGAGCCAGCGGGTCATCGCCCCGATCCGCGTCGAGGGCGGTTTCGTCACGGCGTACGACCACACCGCGGACGAGGTCCGTACGTTTCCGCTGCACCGGATCACCGGAGTGGCGGAGCTCGCCGACGACGCGGGCTGACGGCACCGCGCGGGCCGCGTCACCCGTTCGGGTGCGGGCGGGCGTTCATGCACGCCACGCCGGGGATGTCCCACCCTTGGGCGACCTTCCCGGGCGTGCCGCATCACGCCGGACGGGCGGGGGCAGCCACCGGGTGTCCTGAGAGCCTCGCCGAAAGGAAATCCCCCCATGCGCGCTGTCCGCCGGGTCGCCGCCGTCCTCGTCACCGCCGCCCTGATGACGTTCGGGGGGCTCGCCACCCCGGCCTCCGCGGTGAGCATCGACATCGCCGGGCTCGTCCTCGAGACACCGCAGATCTGACCTCTCGACACCGCGGACTTGATCCGCTCGACACCGCGGATCTGATCCGCTCGCGCGCCCTGCGGGCCGGTCCGGGAGCGTCCGGGCCGGTTCGCCGCGGTGCGGTTCTCCGTCCCCGATGTCAGTCCCCGAAAGGCCCTGCCGTCCCCATGCCTGGAAACCTGCCCGTGCCCGGAAACCACTCCGCGCCCGCAAACCACTCCGCGCCCGCAAACCGCTCCGTGTCCGGACGCCTCTCCGTGCCTGGGCGCCTCTCCGTGCCCGGAAACGACTCCGCGTCTGAAAGCCTCTCCGTGCCTGGGCGCCTGTCCGCCGTCGCTCTCTGTGCCGCCGTGCTCGTGGGGGTGCTCGCGCCCTCCGCCGCCGCTGCCGCGGCGCCACTGCCGCTCCCCCTGCCGGTCGCCGCCGTGGAGCCCCTGGTCACCGAGGGCGTCAGCATCGAGGGCCCGCTGGTCAACAACGTCAGTCTGCCCACGCTGAAGTAGCGCGGCGGGTGCGGTAACTGTCCCCGTCGAGGCGCACCAGGTCGGCGTGGTGGGCCAGGCGGTCCGTCATCGCCGGGGCGGTCGGTCCGAAGACCTCGTCCCAGCGGCCGAGCGGGCGGTCGCTGGTCACGATCAGTGAGGCCCGCTCGTAACGGTGGGCGACGAGCCGGAAGAACAGGCCCGCGGTCGCCGCGTCGAAGGGCGTGTAGCCGATCTCGTCGACGATCAGGAGGGGGTGATCGTCGAGAGCGGTCAGCTCCGCGTCGAGCCGGCCGGCGGCCCGGGCGTCCGAGAGCCGGGCCGCCCACTCGGCGGCCGTCGCAAACAGCACCCGGTGCCCGGCCTGGCAGGCCCGCACGCCCAGGGCGATGGCCAGATGGGTCTTGCCGGTGCCGGGCGGCCCGACGAGCACCACGTTGCGCCGGGCGGCGACGAACTCCGCCTTGCCGAGCCGGGCCACGGTCTCCCGGTCGAAGTCCCGGGGGTGCTGCTGGTCGAAGTCCTCCAGCAGCTTGCGGGCGGGGAAGCCGGCGGCACGGATCCGGTCGTCGGCGCCGACGACGACATCGGCGTCGGCGTCGGCGTCCGGGGCGGGTTGCCGGGGGGCGGGAAGGGCCGGTGCGGACGCGGGGGCGTCGGGCTCCGGCGTGGTGACCTGCTGCGGGTCCGCGCGGTCGCTCCCGTCCTCGTCCAGGGGGGCGGCGGACGCCTGCCGCCCGGCCGGTGAACGGTCGGCATGGCCGCGGTCCGCGTGTCCGCGGTCCGCGTGTCCGCGGTCCGCCTGCGCGACCATCGGTCCCGACATGTAGGCGAGGATCGCCGCCGAGGCGATGAAGGCCATGTGGATCACCGTGCCCCACAGCAGCGCGTGGTGGGAGGTGTGGTGGACGTCCACGAACATCTGCAGCAGGTGCACGGAGGAGATGCCCACGATGGCCGTGGCGAGCTTGACCTTCAACACGTTGGAGTTCACGTGCGAGAGCCACTCGGGCTGGTCACGGTGGCCCTGCAGGCCGATGCGCGAGACGAACGTCTCGTAGCCGCCGACGATCACCATGATCAGCAGATTGGCGATCATCACGACGTCCACGAGTTTGAGCACCGCGAGCATCACGTACGTCTCGGTGGCGTGCCCGCTCACGCACATCAGGATTAAGGTCCACAGCTCCTTGAAGAACTTGTAGACGTAGACGCCCTGGGCGGCCACGAGCCCGAAGTACAGCGGGGCCTGGAGCCAGCGGGTGGCGAACAGGGCGTATCCGAGCGTGGTGGTCGTCGGGTTGCGCACGTGCGCCATTCTTCGGGGCCGCGCTGGAAAAACTGAATTCACACCACACGTTGGGATGAATAGGCATTCAGTACGACTGGACGCGCAGATCACACCACCTTCCGCGGTCGATCAGGCACACTGGACGTTTGGCCGAGGCATCGCGCTGTCGAGCCGTCCGAGCCCTCCGGCCACAGAAAGGGTGCCCCGCGTGAATGGTCCGCTGATCGTCCAGTCCGACAAGACGCTGCTCCTGGAAGTCGACCACGAGCAGGCCGACGACTGCCGCCGGGCCATCGCCCCGTTCGCGGAACTCGAGCGGGCGCCGGAGCACATCCACACCTACCGGGTCACCCCGCTGGGCCTGTGGAACGCCCGCGCCGCGGGGCACGACGCCGAGCAGGTCGTGGACGCGCTCGTGCAGTACAGCCGCTACCCGGTGCCACACGCGCTGCTCGTCGACATCGCCGAGACGATGGACCGCTACGGCCGTCTCACCCTGTCCAAGCACCCGGCACACGGGCTGGTGCTGACCACCACCGATCGCCCGGTGCTGGAGGAGATCCTGCGCTCGAAGCGGATCACGCCGCTGGTCGGCGCCCGCATCGACCCGGACACCGTCGTCGTGCACCCCTCCGAGCGCGGGCAGATCAAGCAGACCCTGCTGAAGCTGGGCTGGCCGGCCGAGGACCTCGCCGGGTACGTCGACGGCGAGGCGCACGAGATCGAGCTGGCCGAGGACGGCTGGGCGCTCCGGCCGTACCAGAAGCAGGCCGTGGAGAACTTCTGGCACGGCGGCTCGGGCGTCGTCGTCCTGCCCTGCGGCGCCGGGAAGACGCTGGTCGGGGCCGGGTCGATGGCCCAGGCGAAGTCGACCACCCTCATCCTCGTCACGAACACCGTCTCCGCCCGGCAGTGGAAGCACGAGCTGGTGAAGCGGACCTCGCTCACCGAGGAGGAGATCGGCGAGTACAGCGGGACGAAGAAGGAGATCCGGCCCGTCACGATCGCCACGTACCAGGTGCTGACGACCCGGCGGAAGGGCGTCTACCCGCACCTGGAGCTGTTCGACTCGCGGGACTGGGGGCTGATCGTCTACGACGAGGTGCACCTGCTGCCCGCGCCGGTCTTCAAGTTCACCGCCGACCTCCAGGCCCGGCGGCGGCTCGGCCTGACCGCCACGCTGGTGCGTGAGGACGGCCGGGAGTCGGACGTGTTCTCCCTGATCGGTCCCAAGCGGTTCGACGCGCCGTGGAAGGAGATCGAGGCGCAGGGGTACATCGCGCCCGCCGACTGCGTGGAGGTCCGGGTCAATCTCACCGACTCCGAGCGGCTGGCGTACGCCACGGCCGAGACGGAGGAGAAGTACCGCTACTGCGCGACGACCGCGACCAAGCGGAAGGTCACCGAGGCCATCGTCCGCCGCTTCGCCGGGCAGCAGATCCTCGTCATCGGGCAGTACATCGACCAGCTCGACGAGCTCGGGGAACATCTCGGCGCGCCCGTGATCAAGGGCGAGACGTCGAACGCGCAGCGGGAGAAGCTCTTCGACGCCTTCCGCGAGGGCGAGATCAGCGTGCTCGTGGTGTCCAAGGTCGCGAACTTCTCCATCGACCTGCCGGAGGCCACGGTCGCCATCCAGGTCTCGGGCACCTTCGGCTCCCGGCAGGAGGAGGCCCAGCGCCTGGGCCGGGTGCTGCGTCCCAAGGCGGACGGTCACCAGGCGCACTTCTACTCGGTGGTCGCCCGGGACACGATCGACCAGGACTTCGCCGCCCACCGCCAGCGCTTCCTGGCGGAGCAGGGCTACGCGTACCGGATCATGGACGCGGACGAGCTGCTCGCGGAGAGCTGACGCGCCGGTCCGCTCCGGGGCGGCTCACTTGCGGCGGACCACGCCGACTTCCTCTCCGTACTGGCCGAGGACGACGACGTCGAAGGCGGCGCCCGCGAAGACCTTGACGGCGCGCAGGGCGTCGCCGAGGCGGTGACGGTGGCTGCCTGTCACTGCGGTCGCGCCGGGCGGGCGGCCCGGTGCCGGGGCGGGGTGGATCGTTGCTGCGCTCATGTCTCCATGGTGCGTTTCGACCCATAAGGCCCGCGTCGGTCTCGGGACCGAACCTCCCGGCCGCCGCGTACACCGCTGGGCCGACCCGCTCCCCCGAGGAGGAGGGGCCCGTCCCCTAGGGGGACCAGGGAGCCGGGGGACCGGGGAGCCGGGGGACCAGGGAGCCGGGGGACCAGGGAGCCGGGGGACCAGGGAGCCGGGGGGCCGGGGACCGGGGGGCAAGGAGGCGGAAAAAACCGTTCGCGGTCATCGCCCCCGTTCCTCTAAGATCTCCGCTCTTGCCCGCCTCCCTCGCGGAGTGCCGCCGACCGGACGGAAACCGGCCGGCATCTCACCGCCCACTCCTCAGCAGGTCCCTCCGGAGGCACTCCCTTGTCCACGCCCGTCGACGACCCGCTCGCGCGCGAGCGCTCCCACCTCGCCGCGTCCCGTTCCGCCCTGCGTGCCATGCGTGAGGACGTCGAGGCCCTCGACATCACCGACGTCACCGCGAACTGGGTCAACGCGGAGGTGCTGGCCCGCCAGATCGAGGAGCGCGTCAAGGCCCTGGCCGACCTCAGCGACACCCCGCTCTTCTTCGGCCGGCTCGACTACCTGCGCGCGCCGGGCGCCGAGCAGGCCGAGGGGGCGGACGGGGAGTGCTTCTACATCGGGCGTCGGCATGTGCACGACCACGACGGCGACCCCATGGTCATCGACTGGCGCGCGCCGGTCTCGCAGCCGTTCTACCGGGCCTCCAAGAAGGACCCGATGGACATCGCGCTGCGCCGCCGCTTCGGCTACACCCGCGGCGACATCACGGCGTACGAGGACGAGCACCTCTCGGACCCGGCGGAGGCGGCCAGGACCAGCAAGCTGCTCCAGCGGGAGATCGAGCGGCCGCGCGTCGGCCCGATGCGGGACATCGTCGCGACGATCCAGCCGGAGCAGGACGAGATCGTCCGGTCCGGCCTGTCCGGCACGGTGTGCGTGCAAGGGGGCCCGGGCACCGGGAAGACCGCCGTCGGCCTGCACCGCGTCGCCTACCTCCTCTACGCCCACCGCGAGCGCCTCGCCCGCACCGGCACCCTGGTCATCGGGCCGAACCGGTCCTTCCTGCACTACATCGAGCAGGTCCTGCCCGCGCTGGGCGAGTTGACCGTGCAGCAGGCGACCGTCGACGACCTGGTCGCCCACGTCGAGATCAAGGGCACGGACGACGCGCCGGCCGCCGTCGTCAAGGGCGACGCCCGGCTGGCGCGGGTGCTGCGGCGGGCCCTCTACGCGCACGTCACGATGCCCACCGAGCCGGTCGTGGTGGTGCGCGGTTCCCGCCGCTGGCGGGTCCCGGCGTACGAACTGGAGGACATCGTCCGCGAGTTGCTCGACCGCGGCATCCGCTACGGTGCCGCGCGCGAGGCCCTGCCGCAGCGCATCGCGCACGCCGTGCTGGTGCAGATGGAACGGTCGGGTGAGGCTCCGGACGACCGGGTGCAGGACGCGGTGGCCCGCAACAGCGCGGTCAAGGCGGCGGTGAAGGCGGTCTGGCCGGCCGTCGACCCGGCGAAGCTGGTGCTGCGGCTGCTGTCGGACGCGGAGTTCCTCGCCGTGCACGCCGAGGGGATCCTCGACGGGGACGAGCAGAAGGCGATCCTCTGGGCGAAGCCGGCGCGCAGTGTGAAGTCGGCGAAGTGGTCCACCGCGGACGCCGTCCTGATCGACGAGGCCACCGACCTGATCCAGCGCACGCACTCCCTCGGGCACGTCGTCGTCGACGAGGCGCAGGACCTCTCCCCCATGCAGTACCGGGCGGTCGGCCGCCGCTGCACCACCGGCAGCGCGACCGTCCTCGGCGACCTGGCGCAGGGCACGACGCCGTGGGCGACGCGGAGCTGGCAGGAGGCGCTGGCCCACCTCGGCAAGCCGGACGCCCTGGTGGAGGAGCTGACAGCCGGCTTCCGCGTCCCCACGGACGTCATCACCTACGCCTCCCGGCTGCTCCCGCACATCGCCCCCGGACTGACCCCGGTGGCTTCGATCCGCGAGAACCCGGGCCACTTCGAGGTCCGGCCGGTCTCCGGCCCGACGGACGTGGTCGAGGCCTGCCGCGAGCTGCTGCGGCACGAGGGCTCGACGGGCCTGATCGCGGCGGACGCCCGCGTCCCGGAGCTGGCCCGCGCCCTGGCCGAGGCCGGGATTCCCTGCCTCGGCCCGGGCGAGGAGACCACGCGGGAGACCCGCCTGACCCTGGTCCCGGCGTCACTCGCCAAGGGTCTGGAGTACGACTACGTGGTCCTGGACGAGCCGCAGGCCGTGGTCGACGGCGAGCCGGACGAACGGACGGGGCTGCGGCGGCTGTACGTGGCGCTGACGCGAGCGGTGTCGGGCCTGATCGTCACGCATGCGGCGCCGCTGCCGCCGCAACTGGCGTGACCGCTCAGGTCGCGACGTAGCCCCCGTCGGCGGCGAGCACCGCGCCGGTGATGTAGCCGGCCTTGTCGGAGGCCAGGAACGCCACGGCCTCGGCGATCTCCTCGGGCTCGCCGGCGCGGGCGAGCGGCGTGTTCCGGCTGAACTCGTCGAACATCTCACCCACCGTCTCGACGGCCATGTCGGTGCGGATCGGGCCGGGCGCCACGGAGTTCACGCGCACGCCCGCCGCGCCGAACTCGACGGCCCACGACCGGGTCAGCGCGTCCATCGCGGCCTTGGTGGCGTTGTAGACGGAGCCGACCGGGGTGCCGATCTGCCCGGCGACCGACGACACGTTGACGATCGCGCCCTTCCCCTTCGCCACCATGGCCGGCACGAGCGCGGCCGTCAGGAAGTAGGTCGCACGGACATTGACGTCGAACACCCGCTCGTAGCTGTCGAGCGGCTGCTCGGTGGTCGTCGAGAACGGGAAGATGCCGGCGTTGTTCACGAGCACGTCCACCTCGCCGACCTCCTCGGCGAGCCTGCGGACGTCGTCGATGTCCGCGACGTCCGCGACGACGAAGTGGCCCGTCCCGCCCGCCCGCTCGATCAGCTCGACGGTCTCCTTGCCGAGCTCGGCCCTGCGCCCGGTCACATAGACGGTGGCACCCGCCTCCGCGAGCCTGACCGCGATCGCGCGGCCGATGCCCGACGTGGCGCCGGTGACGAGTGCCTTCTTGTCCTGAAGTTCCTTGGTTGTCATGTCTGCCAACATGGCCGCGCCGGATCGTCAGAGCATAATTTCCGCATATACCGCCTGGTCAGGCACCACCTGGTCAGGCACCACCTGGTCAGGCACCACCTCGTCAGGCACGGCCCGGTCAGGCAGCACCTGGTCGGATCGCGAGAAAGCCGCCGCGTGCAGCCTGAAGCAGAAACGCACGAACCGCGGCAGCCGATAGCGCCCGAGTACGAGCGGCTCGACCAGATGCACGGCCGCGAGCGACTCCAGCACCAGCTCGATCTCGCCCGGGTCGGCTCCGGACATCTCCGCCGCCTCGTGACTGTCGATCACCTCGGCGTCCTGGCGCGCGAAGCACGAGAGCATGTGCTGTTCCGGCTCGCTCAGCTGTTTCGCGGCCTCGATCAACGGGGCCAGCATCGCGGCGCAGTCGGGCGGGACCACGTCGGTGAGCCTGCTGTCCCGCTCCATCTGGAGCAGCGCCATCCCGATCGTCCAGTGCGGACGCGAGCTGAGCTGGCCGCCGATGACCCTGATCGGGCCCGGCAGTCGCGAGAGGCGTTCCAGCAGCGCCTCGGCCTGCGCGGGTTCCGCGTCCGCGCGCACCGGGCCGAGGACCTTGCGCAAGAAGTCCCGTGCCTCGCTCTCGGCCAGCCCGGCGGTCTTCAGCCAGGTCACCCCCGGCAGCTCGTTCAACCGGCGGACGCTCGTGAGAATCATGGCCGAGCCGGGCGTGGCGAGATCGCGTACGGCCGCCGCGTCCCGCACGTCGTCGACCACGACGAGGAAACGCCTGCCCCGCGCCTTCTCCCGCCACAGTGCGGCTTTGTCGCCGACCGGGTTCTCCACGCCGACCGCGCGCAACAGCTCGCCGGCGACGTCGGTGACGTCCCCGCCCCTGACGAAGATCTGCCCGTCCGGGAAGCGGCCCTTGACGAGGTGGCCGATCCGGGTGGCCAGCGCGGTCTTGCCGCTGCCCCGCATCCCGGTGATGCCCACGGTGCCCGGCAACGTCCTCAGAGCCTGCGCGATCTCCTCGACACGGCCGGTGAAGTCGATCAGGTCCGGCAGCAGCTGCTCCGGTCTGCGCGGCGGGGTGAGGTCGCCCTGGAGGATCCGCGCGTGGACCTCGCGCAGCTCCGGCCCTGGTTCGAGGCCGAGCTCCTCGTCGAGGAGGGCGCGTGCCCGGTGGAAGTGGTCGAGTGCTTCGCCCTGCCTGCCCTCCAGGTAGAGGGCGCGCATCAGGAGAGCGCGTGGTCGTTCCCTGAGCGGGAAGGCGGCGACGTGCTTTTCCAGCTCCAGCACGTCGAGTTCACGTTCGAGCCAGTCCTCCCGCGCCTTGAGCCGTCGGTCGCCGAGCCGCACCCGTTGCGCGTCGAAGTAGGCACTTCTGAGGCCTTCCAAGGGCTCTCCGCGGCAATCGTCGACGATCTCCGCGCGGACCGTGTATCCCCCGTCCCTGGACTTCAGGTTCAGCTCCGGAAGCATCTTGCGGATCTTGTACACATAGGTCCGCAACGCCATCACCGCGCTCGGCGTCGGGTCGTCCCAGACCATGTCGATCAACTGGTCGTTGCTCAGCCGGATGCCGTTGTTCAGCAGCAACGCCGCCAGCACCGCCCGCTGCTGGCGCGGCCCCAGTTCGATCTCCTCTTCGTCGCGCCAGGCTCGTACCGGACCCATCAGTGAGAAGCGCAGGCTCATGCAACGGCACAACGCACGGGCCCGTCCCCTGCTTCCGCCGCGGTCCCCTCCCCTGTGGTGAGGGGAAGGGTGCACCGGAGGCAGGGGGGAGAGGGGCGGGGACGTTCAGACGGCGTCCAGGGCGGCCCGCCACCGTGCGACGGCATCCGCCGACACCGGCGCCTCCCAGCCCTCCGGCCGGGCCGCTCCGCCGATGTGGAAGCCGTCGACCCCGGCCGTCAGCAGCGCCGGCACGTGGTCCAGCCGGAGCCCGCCCCCGACCAGGAGATGCTGCTCGTACCCCGGCTGTCCCTGCCGGGCCGCCTCCGCGAGCAGCACGCACAGCCCGTCGTCGACCCCACCCGAGGCCCCGGCCGTCAGATACGTGTCCAACCCCGGCATCCCGTCCAGCTGCTTGCGCAGGGCGTCCCGGTCCGCGGCCCGGTCGATGGCCCGGTGGAAGGTCCAGGGGCAACCGTCCAGCACCCCCACGACCCGCTCCACGGCCGCCAGATCCACCACACCCCCGGCGTCGAGGAAGCCCAGCACGAACTCCTGCGCCCCTGCCTCGCGCAGCTCACCGGCCACCCGCACCAGCCGTTCGACGTCCCCCGCCGCGAACCCGTCCGCCAGACGGATCATCACCCGCAGGGAGATGTCGACCGCACGCCGGATCCCGGCGACGGTGGCGGCCGACGGGCTGAGCCCGTCGGCCGCCATGTCGGTGACCAGCTCGAGGCGGTCCGCGCCTCCCGCCTGGGCGGCGACCGCGTCCTCGACCCCGAGGGCGATCACCTCCAGGACTGCACGCTTGCTCATGGGGCCCCTTCGTCGGCATGCGTCGGCGTTCACTGACAGGTCTAGTCCAATCAAGACTACGCTGCCCATCCGCGCCGCCTCCGACGCCCCGGGGACGGGCTCAACCGAAGATGTTCAGCGGAATCTAGCGAGTAACCCCGGGGTTTCAGCCCCGGTAGGGGGCGCGTCCGGTGAGGGCGACGCGGAGCGTCGCGACATCCGGGGGTTTGGGCACGGAGCGCCCGTAGAGCAGCCTTGCGGAGCAGGCAATACCGAACACCCGGTCGACTGATCACCGGATCGTTGGCCCAGCCGTACGACGACCGGATGCTGTCCTGGCAGATCCCGGACCGCACCGTCTCCATCTGGACGCTGTCGGGGCGGGTGAAAGGCGTGGCGTTCACCGCCTCCCCGGAACAGCTCGCCCGCCTCGCCCTGTACCGCAGGGGCGAGTCCGACCTCGTCTGTCGCGACGGCATGTGGTTCCTGCAGGCCACCTGCGAGATCCTCGAAGCCGAGCCGAACGCGGATCCGGCCGGCTTCTTGGGTATCGACCTGGGGATCGTGAACATCGCCACCACCTCGGACGGCGAGATCATGGCCGGGCGCGCTCTGAACCGGGGACGGCTGCGTGAACGCACGCTCCGGACCAAGCTGCAGAAGAAGAACACCCCGTCGACCAGGCGCCGGCTGAAGAGGCGCAGGCGCAAGGAGGCACGGCGGGCGAAGGACATTAACCACAAGATCGCGAAACATGTGGTGGCCGAGGCAGAACGCACCGGTCGCGGCATCGCCCTGGAAGACCTGACGGGCATCCGCGAACGGGCACGGCTGAGGAAGCCCCAACGGGCCACCCACTCCAGCTGGAGCTTTGCCCAGCTGGGGGCGTTCATCGCGTACAAGGCCCGCAAGGTGGGGGTGCCGGTGGTGTACGTCGATCCGGCATACACCTCCCGCACCTGCGCCGAATGCGGCCACATCGACAGAGCGAGCCGGGTCTCCCAGGCCTGGTTCGCGTGCCGGTCCTGCGGATTCGTTGATCACGCGGATCGGAACGGCTCCCGCAACATCCGTGCACGTGCGGAACAGTTGTGGCGACGCGGGGCGCAGTCAACCGCCCCAGACCCACCCCCGACACCCGAGGGTGGGACCGGACGCAAGCGCAGCACCACAGCCAGTGGCGCCCGCTGTGCAAGCCCGCCGCTCTAGCGACGGGTCGTTGACCTCCTTCGCCTCCACCCCGGCCAGCTCGAACGCCGGACCCCCGTCGACCGGCCGCCCCGTGTACAGCCGTACGAGCGTGGAACCGTCCCCGATGAAACGGCCCGGGGGCCGCTCCCCGCCGCTCTCGCCGAGCCGCAGCGGCTCGTCCAGGTCGTCGAGGTCGGCGTGCAGCGGCACGTGCCCGCGCTCGCGGGTGATGCGGGCGAGCAGCGCGAGCGCGTCCGGCAGCCCGGCCCCGCCGTACGCACCGGGTTCCCCGAGCGCCTCGCGCACGTCACCGGCGTGCACCCACTCCCCGAGGGCGAGACCGTCCAGCTTCCCGCCGGCCCCGGCGATCACAGGCCCGACCGCGCCCATCCCCCGCTCCAGCTCGTCGACGACCTGAGCGTCGCTCCAGCCGGCCCGTTCCGCGATGTCCCGGTCATTGGACTCGGGCGAGAACACGCCCCCCTCGAACCGGCCCTCCACCACCCGGGTCAGTGCGGACGAGCAGTGCGCCAGCACGTCCCGCACCGTCCAGCCCGGGCACGCGGCGACGGGCCGGGCGAAGTCCTTTGCGCTCCGGCCCCGCAGCAGCGGGATCAGCGCGTCACGCTCGATCGTGAGCAGCCGCCCGGGCTGCTCGGGGTCCCGTACGTCATGCACATCAGCAGGAGTCGTCATGGACCCCACGCTAGGTGCCCGGGCCCGCCCGGCGGGAGAATGCCCCCATGGCCGATCTCGACTCCTTGCGTATCCGCTTCGCCCGCGCCCTGGAAGCGGCCCGGGGCCCGGCCGGCGGCCCGGACCCGGCCCCGTACGCCGACAACCTGCTGGCCCGCTGGCAGGAGCCGCAGCGCCGCTACCACACGGTCGAGCACCTCACGGCGGTCCTGGACCGCGTCGACGAACTCCAGCGGTACGCGCACGACCCGGACGTGGTCCGGCTGGCGGCCTGGTTCCACGACGCGGTCTACCTGCCCGACCGCTCCGAGAACGAGGAGCGCTCGGCCCGCCTCGCCGAACGCGCCCTCGCGGAAGCCGGTGTTCCCGGCCCGAAGACCGCCGAGGTGGCCCGCCTGGTCCGGCTCACCGTCACCCACGACCCGGCCGACGACGACCCCGACGGCCAGGTCCTGTGCGACGCCGACCTCGCCGTCCTGGCCTCGCCCCCGTCGGCGTACGCCGCCTACACCACCGCCGTCCGCGAGGAGTACCACTTCGTCCCCAACGACGCCTTCCGCACCGGCCGCGCCGCGATCCTCCGCCAACTCCTGGACCTGCCCCGCCTGTTCAGGACCCCCCGCGGCGCCACCGAGTGGGAGGCCACGGCCCGCTACAACCTGACCGCCGAGCTGGAAATGCTGTCGCCCCCACCCCACGACGCCTCGTAGCCTGCCCACCATGTGGACCACGGGAGCGGAACAGGTGGAGCAGGCCGTCGGCGAGTGTGCCGGGGTGCTGGGGGCGGTTGCCGGACGGGACTGGGAGGGCGTGCGGGCCGGGCGGCTGGAGTGGAGCTGCCTGGAGACGGCGGTGCACATCGCCGAGGATCTCATCGCGTACGCGGGTCAGTTGGCGGGGCGGGAGCAGGAGGCGTACACGCCCTTCGAGATGGCGCTGGAGAAGGACGCCGGCAACGCCGGAGCCGTGCAGGTGATCCGCACGACGGGCGCCCTGCTCGCCGCGGCGGTCCGCACCGCCCCGCGGCACGTGCGGGCCTTCCACCCGTACCCGTTCCGCAGCGCGAACCGTGAGGGGTTCGCCGCGATGGGCGTGGCCGAGGTGCTGCTGCACACGCACGACATCGCCGAGGGGCTGGGCGTGGCGTACGAACCGGCTCCGGAGCTGTGCGAGTTCGTGCTCGGCCGGATCTTCCCGCACGTCCAGCCGGGGCCCACCCCGTGGGCGGCCCTGCTGTGGGCGACCGGCCGCGGGGAACTGGCCGGCCGCGCCCCGCTCACCGAGTGGCGCTGGAACAACAACCTGGTGCTCGGCACCGAGCGGCTCAGCCTGGAGGGCGTCACCCCGGCGGTGGCCACCGACCTGGCCACGGTCGGCGACGGCGGCTTCGCGTGGATCGAGGGCGGCCCGATCGACGGCACCCGGGTCGGCGCGGGACTGGTGTACAAGCAGTACGAGGACGGCGTCCACCGGCCGGAGTGGGGCATGTACGTGCTGGTCCGGCGCGAGGACGACCGCGCGATCGGCGCCATGGGCTTCCACGGCGTCCCGGACGCCGAGGGGCGCGTCGAGGTCGGCTACGACCTGGTCGAGGGCGCCCGCGGCCACGGCTACGCCACCGAGGCGCTGACCGCCCTGTCGCGGTGGGCGCTGGGCCGCCCGGAGGTGCGGACGGTCCTCGCGAACGTCGAGCCGGACAACACGCCGTCGCAGAACGTGCTCGCGCGCGCCGGGTTCACCCAGGTCGCCGAGGCCCCCGAGCACCTGACCTACGAGCTGCGCGAACCCCGCGAGGGATAGCGCCCCTTGGGCCGCCGCAGCCCCGCCGCGTGCAGCAGCCGCACCACCTCGCGGCTGCTGACCTCCACCGCCCCGGCCCGCACCGCGTCGGCGTGACGCTGCTCGGGGAGGTCGTAGTGGTCGCGTTCGAAGGCCCGGCGGGGGACGCCCAGGGCTTCGGCGAAGGTGTGCAGTTCGTCGTAGGAGACGTCGCTGATCAGGTGGGACCACAGGCGGCCGTGGCCGGGCCAGGTCGGCGGGTCGATGTAGATCGTCACGCGGGCCTCATGAGGACGCCGGTCCGCCGATGGCCTCGCCCAGCGAGCCCACCGCGGCGACCTTCACGCCGGCCTCGCTGCACACCCAGTGCGGGTCGGGCCCCAACTCCGGTTCGACGTCGAGGGCGTGCGGGTCGCCGGTGCCGCACACCGGGCACAGCGGCCAGCGGCCGTAGCGCTCCAGCAGGGAGTCCTGGACGTCCTGCGCGACCAGGCCGGCCACGTACCGGGCGCCCTCGGGCCACTGCTCGACCCACCACCGCCGCTGCTTGACGGACTCCTCGACCAGAGAGACGACATCCGCGTCGGCGACGCGGCCGGCGACGAGGTCGGCCAGCACGAGGGCGCGCGCGGCGTGCAGCGCCTGCTCCAGGGGGCTGATGGGATCCATGCACCCATTGTGCGCACTCTTGACCCGAACGCCGCTCCGAAAATATCTTTCAAGAGTGACCCGAGACGTGAAGGAAATTTTCGCCCGCGAGCGCGGTGGCTCCTCGGGCCCCGGCGGCGCCCCGCCCGCGCCGGCCGCCCTCGCGGCCAAGGTCCGCACGCTGGGACCGTCGATGACGCGTTCCATGCAGCGCGTCGCCGAGGCCGTCGCGGGCGACCCGGCCGGCTGCGCGGCCCTCACGGTCACGGGCCTCGCCGAGCTCACCGGCACCAGCGAGGCCACGGTCGTACGCACCGCCCGCCTGCTGGGCTATCCGGGTTACCGGGACCTGCGCCTGGCCCTCGCCGGGCTCGCCGCGCAGCAGCAGTCGGGCCGCGCCCCGGCCATCACGACGGACATCGCGGTGGACGACCCGATCGCCGACGTGGTCGCCAAGCTGGCCTACGACGAGCAGCAGACCCTCGCCGACACCGCCGCCGGGCTCGACACCGTCCAACTGGGCGCGGCCGTCACCGCGCTGACCACGGCCCGCCGTACCGACGTGTACGGGGTCGGGGCATCCGGCCTGGTCGCCCAGGACCTCACGCAGAAGCTGCTGCGCATAGGGATGCTCGCGCACGCCCACAGCGATCCGCACCTGGCCGTCACCAACGCCGTGCAACTGCGCGCGGGTGATGTCGCGATCGCCATCACGCACTCCGGTTCGACGGGGGACGTCATCGAGCCGCTGCGGGTGGCCTTCGAGCGCGGGGCGACGACGGTCGCGATCACCGGCCGCCCCGACGGCCCGGTCACGCAGTACGCCGACCACGTCCTCACCACGTCCACCGCACGGGAGAGCGAGCTGCGCCCGGCGGCCATGTCGTCCCGGACCGGTCAGCTCCTCGTGGTGGACTGCCTGTTCGTGGGGGTGGCGCAGCGGACGTACGAGAAGGCGGCGCCGGCGCTGTCGGCGTCGTACGAGGCGCTGGCCCACCGGCACCGCTCCTGAGGCAGCCGCCCCGCCCAGCACCGGAAAGACACGGAAAAGAGCCGTCCATGCCCTCCACCTCCCACCCGCGTGACCTCAGGACCGAGCTGGAGTCCCTGACCACCGAGGCCTTCCGGCCCGAGCTCGCGGACATCGACCGGCTGCCGACCCTCGACATCGCCCGGCTGATGAACGGCGAGGACGCCACGGTGGCCGGGGCGGTCGCGGCGCGGCTGCCGCAGATCGCCGCCGCGATCGACGCCGTCGCGCAGCGGATGGCCCGGGGCGGGCGTCTGGTCTACGCGGGCGCGGGCACGGCGGGCCGGCTGGGCATCCTGGACGCCTCCGAGTGCCCGCCCACGTTCAACACCGACCCCGCCAGGGTCGTCGGCCTGATCGCGGGCGGCCCGGACGCCGTGGTCACCTCGGTCGAGGGCGCGGAGGACTCCCGCGAACTGGCCCGGGCGGACCTGGACGCCCTCGCCCTGACGCCCGACGACACGGTGGTCGGCATCTCCGCCTCCGGACGCACCCCGTACGCCATCGGCGCCGTCGAGCACGCCCGCACCCGCGGCTCCCTCACCGTCGGCCTCGCCTGCAACCCGGGCAGCCCGCTCGCGGCCGCCGCCGACCACGGCATCGAGATCGTCGTCGGCCCCGAACTGCTCACCGGCTCCACCCGCCTGAAGTCCGGCACGGCGCAGAAGCTCGTCCTCAACATGATCTCGACGATCACCATGATCCGGCTGGGCAAGACGTACGGGAACCTGATGGTCGACGTCCGTGCCTCCAACGACAAGCTCCGCGCCCGCTCCCACCGCATCGTCGCCCTCGCCACCGGCGCCGAGGACAAGGAGATCGAGGAGGCCCTCGCCGCCACCGACGGCGAGGTGAAGAACGCGATCCTGGCCATCCTGGCCGGTGTGGACGGCCCGACGGCGGCCAGACTCCTCGCGGAATCCGACGGTCACCTGCGGGCGGCGCTGGCGGCCGTCGGCTGACTCAACGGCCCCCGCGGCGCTGCCCACCGTAGAAGGTGCCCCCGGCGACGAGCAGGGTCAGTGCGGCGGTGACCGTGAGGGTGATCTCCGTGGTGTCGCGCTGGTCGGGGCTGTCGGGCAGGCGGGGGTCGAGCAGCCCGAGCGGGTCCTTGCGGATCTCCACGCGGTCACCGGGCCGGGCCTGGCCGAAGCAGTTCTCCTGCTGGGACACCTCGTACGTGGTCCGCTTGCCGCCGAGTTCGCGGACCGTGCAGAACAGGTCCGGCCCGCGCCGCTGGTCCCGGTCGGCCACCTGGGTGACCACGGCGTCAACGGGCTCTCCCGCGGTGTTCATGTACGCCTCGTACGCGGCGGGCCCGGCGAACAGCATCAGCGCGAAGCCGCCGAACGAGACGAGCGTCGCCGCCCCGGCCCGGTGCCAGGAGCCGCCGATGACGCAGGCGGCGACCGCGATGACCGCCAGGGCGACGACGACTCCGGCCCAGGTCATCCACTGTCCGAGCGCGGCGCCGAGGAGGAGCAGCGCGGGCACCAGCACCGCCCACAGCACGGAGCTGACGGTCTTGCGTCCACCGGACCGGGCGGGCGGCGAAGTCCCCGCCCCTCCGGCTCCGTCGGCCGACACCGCCGTACCGGACGCGCTCATGGTCCCGATCCCCTGTCGCTCGAACGTTCGTTGGCGCCCGTCACGATATCCAAGCGGCCCGTGCCGCAGCCGACCGGAACCGGGCCGGCCCCGGTCAGCCCGGAAGCCCGGCGACCAGCGACTGTCTCCCCTCGCAGCGTTCCTCCCGCTCCGTCGCGGCCTTCTCCGCCAGGGCGTTGACGGCGGCGTTGAACCGCTGCGCCGAGGTGGGACGGTCCGGGCCCAGCACGTACTCCTTGAGGATCCGGCGCGCGGGGGCCATCGGGTCGTGCCACGGCTCGCGCACCGAGTCGAGGATCTCCGGCAGCCGGTCGCAGTCCCGGTCGAGGAGGTAGGCGCCCCCGGCCGTGGTGTAGGCGGCCCGGAAGGCCTCGTCGGTCAGGCCGTTCGCGTTGGTCAGCACGTACGGCTTGAGGCTCGCCACGAAGTCCGCGACCACGGACGACACATCGCTGATGAGGATGTCGGCCTGGTCGAAGCACTCGTACAGCGTGGGGAGTTGTTTGACGATCACCTGGTGCCCGCGCGGGCCCCTGCTCTCCCAGAACAGCCGGTGCCACTCGGCGCGCAGCTCGTGCCACTCGGCCTCCCCGTCCGGGCCGGACGGGCGGGCCTCGCGGGTCTGCTGGGCGTCGTCACCGGCGAGCCGCCCGGAGAGTTCACCGAGACGCGCCTGGATCTCGGCCAGCCGCGGACGGACCGCGGCGATCGCCGCCTCGGTCTCCTGGGCGCCCCGCCGCTCGTTGTCGGCGCGCAGCAGCTCCCGGATGGCCCGGTCCGCCTCGGCCGCCGCTCGCGAGCGCTTCCCGGTGAGGGGATGCGGCTTGTAGAGGATCCGCACGTTCTCGGCGAGCAGCTTCTCGACCAGCGGCACGCCCATCGGGATCAGCGACGTGTGGCAGTCGTCGTCGCTCCAGCCCTCCCACGTGGGGGCGTACAGCACGGTCGGCAGCGGCCCCGGCACGTGGTCGGCGTGCAGCCGGATCGACGACAGCTGCGGACGGCCCACCTCGACGATCGCCGAGTCGTCGATCGCGTGCCGCACCCGCTGGTAGCGGTCGCGCCCGGCCCGCCCGGCCACCCAGATCTCGTCGTACACCTTGCTGACCCGGTTGCTGCTGGCCAGCTTGTCGCTGTCGCCGTGCCCGATGAACACGTGCTTGGCCTCGGCGACGCGCAGCATGTGCACGTTCTTGCCCGCGTTGCCCGGGTAGAGCACGACCCGCAGCTCCGGCAGCTCCAGCTGCGCCACGTCGTCGGCCTTCGGCACACACACGACCGGGATCGACGTACGGCCCAGGTAGCGGAACGAGGCCCGCTCCCGCAGGATGATCAACGGCCGCCGGTCCAGCTGCTCCAGCGTCTCGATCCACATGTTGACCTGGTACATGAAGTCCCGGGACACGGACGCGAAACTGAAGTAGAGCGCCACCTCCGGCCGGTACCCGGCCAGTTGCCGGTTGACCTCCGCGATCACCTCGTCCCCCGACGGCATCCGGCGCGCCCGGCGCAGCTGCCCGAGCAGCGCCACCACGGCCGCGACCGCGAGCCCGGCGGTGAGCGCGAAGCCGGCCCCGGCGGGCTGCCACGTCCCCGCCGCGAGCGCGACGAGCAGCCCCGCGTGCGCGGGCAGGTCCAGGTGCAGCAGCTTGCGCAGGAACCGCCGGTACAGGAGAGCGGGCGGCGACTGCGGAATGCCCGCCCCGCTCATGTCGAGGTTGCGCACCACCACCGGCAGCGTGCGCCGCCGCCGGATGGCGTGGTGCACCGCCGTGTACAGCACCACCAGCGTGAAGTGGGCGCTGAGCACGGCCAGCGCGGCCACCAGCACCGCGTCGGGCGCGTCCAGGCGCTCGGCCAGGGCCAGCAGCATCACCGTCCGCACGGCGAACCGCAGCGTACGGGTCAGCTGCAACGCGGCCAGCCGCCGCACGAAGGCGGGCGAGCGGGTGTGCAGCACCTCGTCGGCGGCGTAGGTGACCGCCGAGGCGACCGCGAAGCCCCACAGCGACGGGAGCAGCGCGAAGACGGGCAGTGCGGCGAAGCCGGCGGCGAACAGGAACACGAGCAACAGGTCGGTCTTCCCGCGCACACGCAGGACACCGCACAGCCAACGGAACGTCATAAGACAGGATTCCTCTGGGGAAAGGATGTGATTTCCGGAAGGGGCGAGCGGTGGGGCGAACGCCGGTGTATGCGCGATACGCCTGTTCGACGGCGGTGCGGGGCGAATGGTTGTACACCCGCTGTTGGCTATTACTTCACCGTGACTTCGGCTCCCGGTTGACCTGCCGCACGCGAGCCCGCAGCGTCTCCCGCACGGGCAGGGAGCGCAGCACCTCGGTCAGGTGCTCGGCGGTCCGTACGTTGCACCGCCCCAGGTCGACCAGCGCGAACGGCTCGTCGCTCGCGCCGGTCACGGGGTCGACGCCCAGCGACGGCAGCACGACCCCGACCCCGGCAAGGGCCTCCCGCAGCGACTGCACGATCTCTTCGGTCGAACGCACGTCTCTTGACCTCCACGCTGAGTTTGCGATTCACCACACAGCGTGTCCGACACGTCCCTAACCTGGCCAGATACGGCGGTCCAACAACCCGATGTGTACGACAGGGAGTTGCCCATGCCCGGTTCCAGGGACCTCGACCCGTCCTCTTCCCCCAGGGCCCTCCTGGGCGCCGAACTGCGCCACGCCCGCGAGAAGGCCGGCCTCAGCCAGGAGGAACTGGGCCAGCGGCTGTTCGTGAGCGGGTCGTTCATCGGGCAGCTGGAGGCGGGGACGCGGAGGTTGCAGCGGGAGTATGCGCGGTTGTTGGACGAGGAGCTGAGGACGGGGGACTTCTTCCAGCGGAACTGTGCGGCGGCGGCGAAGTCCAGATATCCGGAGCACTTCGCGGAGGCGGCCGAGGCGGAGGCCCGGGCCACGGCCATCAGGGAGTTCGCCTCGATGCTGATCCCCGGCCTGCTCCAGACTCCGGCCTACGCCCGCGCAGTGTGCCGCGCGTACCAGCCGACAGCACCGGATGAGGAAATCGAGAAGAGGGTGGCCGCTCGCATGGAGCGGACCCGCATCCTCGACGATCCAACAAAGCCCTTGTTGTGGGCCGTGATTGACGAGTCGGCGTTGCGCCGGGTGACAGGTGGGCCGGATGTGATGGCCGAAGCGCTGCGGCACGTCACCGACCTGGCCCGACGCAGCCGGTCCATCGTGCAAGTGCTGCCGTTCGATGCGGGGGCGCACCCTGCCATGCAGGGATGCGTCAAGCTGATGGACTTCGCCGACGCGCCTCCGTTGGCGTACCTGGAAGGCGTCGGCACCGGGCGCCTCGACGACGACACCGCCACCGTCGCGGAGTACCGCTTCTACTACGAGTTCCTTGCGGCATCCGCACTCTCGCCTGAGAAGTCCCTAGCCCTGCTCGAATCAATGACGCAGGATTACGACCATGAGAAACACGCCTGAGTGGTACAAGTCCAGCTACAGCGGCGGGAGCGGCGACAACTGCCTGGAAGTCACCCGGGCGTTCCCGGATGTCATCCCCGTCCGCGACTCCAAGACCCCCCACGGCCCGAAGCTCGTGTTCCGGGCCACCGCCTGGTCCGCTTTCGTCGAGAACCTCAAGGACGAGACGGCTTGAGCTTCGGGATCCGAGCTTCGAGCCCTCTTTTCAAGGAACGGGTGGAGGGCCTCAACCCACCCTCCCACCCGGCGAGTTGACCCGACGCATCCGGTTTGCCACGGACAGTCACCTGCCTCTAACGTTCCTGGAAAAGCAACAGCCCCCGCCCGGTGCGCCAACACCTGCGGGGGCTTAACCATCGAGATCGAAAAGGGCGATCCCATGGCTGAAGCCAACCTTAGTGCTGCCTCCCCGTCCGCGCACCCCATGGCGGGTCCGGGATACGGCAAACGCACGACCTCCGGCCAACCCCCGCGCACGAACCACGACTTCGCCCACCTCCCACCCCGCGAAGCAGCCATCGCCGCCTACCTGGACCGACTCCCCGACGGCGCCGACATCTCCGTAAAGACGCTGGCCAAGCAGCTCCCCTATGGCCAGTGCGCCCTCGGTACGGCCCTCAACCGCATCCAGAAGGCAGGGCACCTGCGCCGAGGCCGGGAGTGCATCACAGCCGACGACGGCAGCTCCCGATGGATCACCCGTTCGTGGTGGTCCCGTACGGCCCGGGATGACGACTGGTGGGCCGCCTTCACCCGCGGCGACGTACCGCAGGAGGCCGCGCGCCCCACCCGCTCCCGGGCCCACGTCCTCTTGGCCGCCCTCGGCCGCACGGCACCCGTCCTGTCTCTCTCCCAGACCGACTGCGCGGCACTCGCCCCGCTGGTGACGGAGTGGTTCGAGAGGGGCGCCTCGGAGGACGACGTACTGCGAGCGCTCACCTCGGGCCTGCCGACGCCGGTCCATCACCCCGCCGCCCTGGTCCGCAACCGCCTGACCAGCAAACTTCCACCCCCGCCCCCTCCACGCCCACCCCTACGGGTCCTGGAGTGCGCGAACTGCGGCGCCCCGGGGCGTCCGGAAACCCTGCCAGGGGGGCGTTGCAGCGCCTGCCGGGGCGAACGCGCTCCCGCGCCACCCGCCGCACCCCTTTCCGCCCCCACGGTCCACGCCCACGCGGCCGGGATTCGAGCCGCGATGTCCCGCCGACGCCACGATGGCGCCGACTGACGACAATGGACTCATGAACCACGCCCAGCTCACCGCCCTAGGCCGTGCCCTCCGTCTCCTCGGTGAGCACGGGGAGTCCCTCTCCGCCGACACGCCGGACGCCAAGCTGCACGAGGTCAAGGCCGATCTGAAGCGCGCCCTGGACCTGCTGGACGAGAGTGTCACGGGAGCCGCGCCCAGCACCCGCTGTCCCGAGCACCCGAACGGCCCGGTCGACGAGGCCGCTCCCGATCTGTGTCTGCTGTGCGAGACCCGGCGCCGGGCCGCCCGCAGGGCGGAGTTCAACGGCCCCGCCCCCCAGCAGCAGCCCGCCGACCCCACCCCCTCCCGCTACGGCGTGCGCGGCGACCGCCCCCAGCCCCAGCAGCGCTGGCTCGCGGAGCTGTGGAACGGCCAGGCGTGGCAGCTGTGCGGCACCCCGCGCAGGGACCGACGCGAGGCCGAACTCTTCATCAACGCCCAGCGCAAGGCCCCCCGGGCTGCCATGGCCTACCGGCTGGTCCACGAGTTCACCGACTACGAGGTGCTGCGCGTGTGGGGGACGCCCGTGCGCGTCGACATCGAGCCGATGGGCAACCTCTAGGCCCTGGTACGTCCCGGTGCTTGTTCCGGGTGCCGACCAGTTTCCAAGGACTGCGTCCAAGTCGTTCGTCCCGCAGGGGACTGCAGCCGTCCGGCCAGGAGCTGTGTCATGGGACTGGTACGCAGCCTGTCCGTCCGGTCGGCGCTGCTGTCCAAGACGCTGTGGTCCCCGTACGGGGGCCACTTCGCTTACGCACATTGCCCGTGCAACCGGCAGCTATGCGGGGACGCCGATGGACTCGGGGCCGTTCCGATCACTTTTGGTCACGCTACTACCTCGGCTCGCCGCAAGATTGCCCACCATGTCACCTCTGTCCCATTTTTCAGTTTCACTCACAAGTAACGCGGTTTCTTTTGTGGCCTGGGTCACTTTGAGACGCGAGGGTGCATGCTGCGGATAATCCCGGGGAGACGAGGCTGCTTTCACCTTCCTTTCCATGATCCAAAGATGGCCGATTCTCGGAAGGCCATGTGACGTCTCGTCGGCCAGTCGCCTACGGTTTTTGAAACGGCAATCGGAGGTCGCAGGAGGATTAGTTGTTAGAAACACCGAAGGCGCACATTCAGGGTGTCGCTGTCGAAGACATCGCGAACGAGTTCGGGACGCCCCTGTTCATATACGACTCACAGGTCCTCGCGGACACCTTTCACGGGCTTTCCGGAGTCCTGCCTGCAGGCGTGGATGTTCTGTACTCGCTGAAAGCGAATCCAAATATCAGCGTGTGCGGCTTTCTCGGTTCCCAGGGCGCAGGAGCCGAGGTCTCGTCGGTCACGGAGCTTGTCACCGCCCTCAGGGCAGGAGTGGACCCGGCCGACATCATTTTCCTCGGGCCGGGCAAGAGCAAGGCCGACCTCGAGGCCTGCGTGTCAGCCGGCATCTACGCCGTGGTGTGCGAGTCGTTCGCTGAGCTCCAGTTGCTGGACGAGGTCGCGGGCACGCGGGGAGCGGCCCGGTTCCCTGCAGTGCTGCGGGTCAACCCCAGCTTCCACAGCAAGGGGTCTGGGCTGTCGATGGGAGGAAAGCCGCGGCAGTTCGGTATAGACGAGCAGGACGTCCGTGAGGCAGGGCCCCTGCTCCACTCTCTGCAGCACGTCGAGGTCAAGGGATTCCATGCCTATATGGGAACCCGGTTCCTCGATCATCGCGATGTCGTGGCGAACACGCAGAGCATTCTGGTGATGGTGGAAGACCTCGCCGCGAAGCTGGGCATAGACCTTTCCGTTGTGGATTTCGGGGGAGGCCTGGGAGTGGCTTACTTCGAAAATGAGTCGGACATCGACACGGCGGAGCTCGGGAAAAGCCTACAAGGCCCGGTGGAGGACTTCCGCGCGCGCCACCCGGACTGCCGGGTCATCATGGAGCTCGGCCGGTTCCTCACAGCCGATGCCGGCACCTATGTGACACGGGCCGCCTATGTGAAAGAGTCGATGGGCGAGTCATTCGTCGTAGCAGACGGCGGCACTAATCACCACATGGCGGCAGTGGGTATCGGCAGTTTCGTGAAGCGAAAC
Organism: Streptomyces sp. NPDC059696; assembly: GCF_042733745.1. Classification (NCBI taxonomy): domain Bacteria; kingdom Bacillati; phylum Actinomycetota; class Actinomycetes; order Kitasatosporales; family Streptomycetaceae; genus Streptomyces; species Streptomyces sp. NPDC059696. The sequence continues at coordinate 156,046 of NZ_JBHWFG010000014.1, read as the reverse complement.
TTCCCCATCGTCCACCTGGGACGTCCTGGGGCCCGCCCCTCGCACACCTATACCGTCACCGGGCCCCTGTGCACACCGAACGACACCATCGTGAAGAAGGCCAGGCTCCCCGAAGTCCGCCCCGGTGACCTGCTGGGGATCGAGCGTTCCGGCGCCTACGGTCCCACCGCCTCGCCCGGGCTCTTCCTCAGCCACGGCTATCCCGCAGAAGTTCTCGTGCACGACGGACAGGTCAGCCTCGTGCGAGAACGGGACACCCCCGAGGACATTCTGTCCCGCCAACGTCTGGCGGTCTTCCAGGACGCCTCGTGACGTCCGATGGGCCCATAGGCATAGGTCTGGACGTTCTTGGCCGCGACGAGCTGGACAGCCTTGTGACGCGCGGCTGGTTCCTGCGGTACTGCTATGCGCCGGAGGAGATCGAGCAGGCGCAGTGCCTCGAAGGCGGCCGACGCCTGGAGTACCTCGCCGGACGCTTCGCCGCCAAAGAGGCCGTCCTCAAGGCGCTGGGCAAAGGCCTGTTCCAGGGGATCGCTCCGCGCAACATCTGCATCAGGCGCGCTGCGGACGGATCACCGCACGTCGAACTGCGTGCCGCGGCGGCTGACGCCGCTTCGCAGCAGAGCGTGCGTGTCTCGATCACTCACAAGGACAGCGTGGTGGCCGCCGTGGCTCTTCTCTCACAGCCCGAACAGCAACGCCCTATCAACGACGGAAGAAGGAGTGAGCACACATGACTTCTCCTGAAGGTGGCGCGCACACTGTCACGGCGCAGCTACGCATGCGAGTCGGCCAGGAAGAGGCCCACTACGGAGGCGAACTCGTCGACGGCGCAAGGCTTCTGCGCATGTTCGGCGACCTCGTCACGGAAATCACCATCCGAACCGACGGCGACGAGGGACTGCTCGCCGAGTACTCCGCCGTCCGCTTCACAGCTCCCGTCCGTCCCGGCGACTACATCGAGGCCACAGCTCAGCTCACACGGAGCACCAAGCTGCGCCGCTTCGTGGCCCTGGAAGCCCGGAAGATCATCGCCTCCTCCGACACGAAGCCCAGCGCGGCCCGGGTGCTGGCCGAGCCCGTCACGGTGTGCACAGCGAACGCGGTAACCGTCGTCCCCAAACCGAACCGGACCGCCTGACAGCAGCCGGCGCCCGAGCGAAAAGGAAGCCGTACCGATAGGAGAACGGTAGTGCCCCAGCCCCTCACGCTTCATTCGCTGCTCGACGAGGCAGCCGCGGCGCACCAGGGCCGGTGTGCCTTGAGCACTGACTCGGATGCCATCACCTACGAGGACTTGGCGCAGACCTCTCGCCATGCTGCGCACCTGCTGCGAGCGCACGGTGTCCAGCGCGGTGACCGAGTCGTCATCTCCTCATCCGACGCGATCACCGTCGCGGTCACCGTTCACGCCGCTTCCCGTGTAGGCGCGATGTTCAGCGTGCTGCACGAGGACGTCCGGGACAGGCCGCTCGAACATGTACTGCGTGATTGCGAGCCCGTCGTGATCGTGACCGACGACCCTGGTGTCTCTGCCACGGCCCAGGCACACGGCGTGCGCGTTCTACCCTCCAGCGAGCTGCGCTACGCGCCGGCACCGGGGGAAGACCTGCAGCTCTCGACGTCTCCGCTCGGAGTCGACGGGGCGTGCCTGATCTACACCTCGGGCACCACGTCGCTGCCCAAGGCAGTGGTCAGCACCCACCAGCAGATGCTCTTCGCCGCCCGGGCCATCCAGGACTGCCTGGGCTACCGCGCCGACGACATCGTCTACAGCCCTCTGCCACTGTCCTTCGACTACGGCCTGTACCAGATGTTCCTGTCGTTCCTGGCCGGCGCGCAGCTGCGTGTAGGCAACGTCGCAGAGGTCGGCCCGCCGCTCCTGCGCGCCCTGCTGGACAGCCAGGCCACTGTGCTCGCCGCCGTGCCGTCCGTGTCCGACCGTCTGGCCTGGCTGGTGCGCAGGGCGAAGAACAAGCCCGCCCTGCGTCTGCTGACCAACACCGGTGCCGCCCTGTCCGACAGGACCATCGCAGACCTGCGCGAGGCGATACCCACCTTGTCCGTACAGCTGATGTACGGACTCACCGAGTGCAAGCGGGCCACCATCATGCCGTCAGACGGAGACCTCACGCGGCCCGGATCGTCCGGACGGGCGCTGCCAGGCACTGAGGTCTTCACCATCGACGACGACGGTCAGCGTCTGCCGGCAGGAGAAGTCGGCCAGTTCGTCGTCCGCGGCCCTCACGTCATGGCCGGATACTGGCGACGCCCGGAGATGACCGCCGAACGCTTCCACCAGCGCGACGGCCTCTTCCCGGAACTGCGCACCGGCGACTACGGCTGGATGGACGACGAGGGTTACCTCTACTTCTCGGGGCGTCGCGACGACCTGTACAAGGAGCGCGGATTCCGCGTCAGCGCCACTGAAGTGGAGGCTGCAGCCCGCCGTGTCGAAGGCGTGGCCTCGGCAGCCGTACTGCCGCCCGGCCTCACCACGGGGAACACCGCGGTACTGGCTGTGGTGACCGATCTGGACGGCCCCGAGGTGCTGTCCCGCATGCAAGGACTGATCGAGGACTACAAGATCCCACGACGCTGTGTCCCGGTCTCGGACCTGCCCACCAACAACAACGGCAAGGTCGACCGGCAGGCCCTGACCAACCTCGTACACAACCCCGCCAACGCATGAAGGAGCAACGCACCATGAGCCTCAACCGCACCGACGTGACCGCCGCCATGGAAACCGCCCTGAGCAAGGTGCTGGACCGGCCGGTGACCGACCTGTCCGGACAGACCAAGCTCTTCGACGACCTCCACCTGGACTCCACCACGATGCTGGAGATGCTCATGGAACTGGAGGACTCTCTGGGCCTCGAGGTCGACCCGGAAGAACTCGAAGCTGATGACTTCGAGACGGTCGACACCTTCACCGACTTCGCCATCGCCCAGCTCGAGGAGGCACGCAGCGCGGCCTGAGGAGCCCGTGATCGGCCCACAGATGCCCCCGGCCAGGTCGCCGCGTCCCGACACCTGCCCTGCACCAGGCAAGCACGCCCTACGGGATCAAGGAGAGACAACCATGATCGTCCGCTCGTTCAAGGACATCGAAGGCACCGACAGGCACGTCAAGTCCCGCTCCGGAACATGGGAAAGCAAGCGAATCGTCCTCGCGCGGGAAGGGGTCGGCTTTTCCCTGCACGAGACGACCGTCTACGCCGGCACCGAGACGACCATGTGCTACGCCAACCACATCGAAGCCGTCCTGTGTGTCGAGGGCGAGACCGAGCTCACCAACGAGGAGACCGGCGAAAAGCATCTCATCACGCCCGGCACCATGTACCTGCTGAACGGGCACGAGAAGCACACCCTGCGCCCCAAGGTTGACTCCCGCTTCGTCTGCGTGTTCAACCCGCCGGTCACCGGCCGCGAGGACCACGACGAGAACGGCGTCTACCCCCTGCTCACCGAGGAGGCCACCGCATGACCGCGCCGACTTCCCTCTCCACCGCCGGCCGGGTCCGCCCTGACTACCGAACGCCGCGTGTCGAGGACGCGCAGGCCATGTGGCAGATGGTGCATGACTCGGACGAACTCGACGACAACAGCCCGTACTACTACGCCCTGTGGTGCCGCGACTTCGCCGACACTTCCCTCGTGGCATCACTCGGCGACGAGGTGGTCGGCTTCCTGACCGGCTACTTCCGCCCCGAACAGCCTGACACCTATCTGGTGTGGCAGGAGGCCGCGAAGCCGCGGCACGGGATCCCGATGCTCGGAGTTCAGCTGTTCGAACGGGCTGCGGACCGCGCGGTCACCAACGGCGCACGCTACATCGAGGCGACCGTGTCGGCTGACAACAAGGCCATCATCATGGTGCTGAAGAAGTGCGCCAAGCGGTACGGGGCCCCCGTACACACCGAAGTGCTGTTCCCTGCCAGGCTCTTCCCCGAAGAGCACCATGACGAGGTGCTCTACCGGATCGGGCCCATCGAGCCGGTCGTCGGCTGATCCGCCCTGGCGGCTCTGCTGATACGTGTCACCGCGCGCGTGCCCTCACCCTCCTCCACGGAAGGTGTTGCGGTACGCGCGCGGTGACACACCCAGCGCTTCGCGGAAGTGCTGGCGCATCGCGGTGCCCGTCCCGAAGCCGGCCTCGGCTGCGATACGGTCCACGGGCTCGTCCGTGCGCTCCAGCAGTCGGCGGGCATGCTGCAGACGTTGCTGGCCCAGCCACTGCATCGGCGTCAGGCCGGTCTCCTGACGGAACTTGCGGGTCAGCGTGCGCACGCTCGTCGCAGTCTGGTGCGCCAGGTCCTCAAGGGTGAGGCTCTCCCCCAGGTGTTCCATCGCCCAGGCGCGGGCCGCGGCGGTGGAACTGTCGTCGGCATCGGGCACGGGGCGGTCTATGTACTGGGCCTGACCGCCTTCCCGGTGGGGAGGAACGACGGTGCCGCGGGCGACGGTGTTGGCGATGTCGGCGCCGTGGTCGCTGCGGATCATGTGCAGACAGAGATCGATTCCTGCGGCGACACCTGCGGACGTCAGCACTCGCCTGTCGTCGGTGTAGAGCACGTCGGGGTCCACGTCGATCTCCGGGTACAGGGCAGCCAGTTCCGGACAGGACTTCCAGTGCGTGGTCGCCCGCCGGCCCGCGAGCAGGCCGGCTGCCGCCAGCACGAACGATCCGGTGCAGATGGAAGCCAGACGAGCTGATGTCGGCACTTCCGCGAGAGCCGCGCCAACGCGTGGGCACAGCCGACCCCGCTGCTGAGGACGGTAGTCCTCGACCGCGGCAGGCACGATCACCGTGTCCGCATCGCGTAGGGCCTGCGGTCCCAGCGGCACGTTGACCGTGAAGTCGGCGTCCGTGGACACCTCGCCCGGCTCCGGAGTGCACGTCAGGACCGAGTACAGGTGCCGGCCGGCCTCGTTCACCGCCGTGCCGAACAGGCGGTGCACAATCCCCAGTTCCATCGGCAGGAGACCAGGACGCACCAGGACGACGACCCTGTGCGCAGCTCCATCACTCACTGTCATGACCAGATTCTTTCACTACGTGTCCATACGGCCAGTGGTTCCAGGCGCTCGTCTCACTCAAGGATGAAGACATGCATGACACGATCACGAACGGCCATCAGACCAAGGATTCCGGGCGCCGCGCCTGGTGGGTTGCCGCCGTCGCCGGAGTGGCGATCATCGTCGCCGGCGCCTTCTCCACCATGCCAGGCATCCTGCAGGACCCCCTGCGTCAGGACTTCCACTGGTCCCGAGGCTCCATCGGTCTTGCCGCCTCCGTCAACATGATCCTCTACGGACTCACGGCCCCCTACGCCGCCGCCCTGATGGACCGGTTCGGCATCCGCCGAGTCGTCATCGCGGCACTCGGAACCGTCGCCGCAGGCGCCGTACTGACCACCCTGATGAGCGCCGCCTGGCAGTTCACGCTCTTTTGGGGCTTCCTCGTCGGCCTGGGCACCGGATCACTGTCGATGACCCTCGGCACCACCGTCACCAACCGCTGGTTCACCACCCGCCGCGGCCTCGTGACCGGCATCCTCTCCTCCGGCAGCGTCCTCGGCCAGATGGTCTTCCTGCCCGCCCTTTCATGGACCATAGACCGCTACGACTGGCGGCCCGCCCTCGTCAGTCTCGCCCTCGCCGCCTTGGCGGTCACCCCGCTGATCTACCTCGTCCTGCGCGACCACCCGGCCGACCTGGGTCAACGCCCCTACGGCAGCCACGTCTTCACCCCGCGGCCCGAGCCCGTCCCCGGCGCCGCCCGCCGCACCCTGACCGTGCTGCGCCACGCCGCACGAACCGTCCCTTTCTGGCTGCTCGCCGGCGCATTCGCCATCTGTGGCGCATCCACCAACGGCATCATGTGGACCCACTTCACCCCGGCCGCACACGACCACGGCATGCCCGCCACCACGGCCTCGACCCTGCTGGCGTTCATCGGCATCTTCAACGTGGTCGGCACGATCGCCTCCGGATGGCTCACCGACCGCCTGGACCCCCGTCGGCTCCTCGCCGTCTACTTCCTCCTACGCGGCCTGCTGATGGTCACCCTGCCGCTGACGATGACCGCAACGGTCAGCGCCCCCATGCTGGTCTTCGTAGTCGCCTTCGGCCTGCTTGACCTGGCGACCGTGCCACCGGTCATCGCCCTGTGCCGAACCTTCTACGGTGACGACAGCGCCATCGTCTTCGGCTGGACCAACGCAGCACACCAGATCGGCGCGGCCTCGGCCTCCTTCCTCGGAGGCGTCACCCGCGACACGTTCGGCAGCTACAACCCCGTCTGGCTCGCCCTGGGCGCCGCCTGCGCAGCCGCCGCCTTGCTGTCCCTGGTCATCCGCCCCCGCCCCACCGTCTCGGCCGAGGCTGACCAGGAAGCGTATGCGACCTCGGCCACCGGACGGTGAGAACGGCCGACCGAAGCCGCCCCGCAGGAAGCACCGTTGCCGTACTAGAGGAGAGGCAGCGGCAGGAACTCGTGCCCCTCCCACAGCCGCCGTGACGCCTCCTCCGGGTACGCCCGCACCTCCGGCTCCGCGTCCAGCACCTGCACCAGCCGCTCGGCGTCGTCGTACGCCGGCCAGCCCGGGTCGCCCGAGCGGGCGAAGGACGTCCAGGACATGCGGAAACGGGACGACAGCGCGCGGGCCTCGGCGGACGGCTCCGTGCCCGCGAACAGCAGCAGCCCCAGGTCCGCCCCGTACGTGCCGAACAGCAGCGGGATGTCCAGGCCGTGGCAGGCGCCGAGCGCGCCGCCGTTGCCCGGAGCCGGCCAGGTCAGTTCGTAGACGTGGGCGCGTCCGCCGCCCGCACGCTGCGCCTCGGCCAGGTGCAGGGACGGCATGCCGAACAGCCAGTCCGTCTGGACGCGTTCGTAGAGCTCGCCCGCGGAGGCGTCGGGGAACGCGTCGCGGTACGCCTGCTCACCGCCGGGGGCGAAGAGACTCAGGGCAGAGGCCGCCCTTTCCTCGGATATCTGGCCGAGTTGACCGGTCATGGCGGTGAAGAGGCGGTATTCGTCGCGGTTGTGGCCGACGAGAAGGTCGATGTCCTTCGCGGACCCCGACCTCAGCGCCTGCCACGGGCTCGTCGGCAGCACCTCGCCGTCGACCACCGGCGAGAACGGTGTGACCGTGGGTGCCGCCTGGCCCCAGCGGTCGATGTTCCGGGGCATCTTCGGGCCGAGCGTCTCGCCCGCCGAGGTCAGCTTGCGCGGGGCGATCGTCGACAGGTCGGCGACCGTGGGGCGCAGACCGAGCTCCGCGGCGAGGGCCGTGCCGATGTCCCGGGCCAGCGCGTCGGAGAAGAACGTCCCGGGCACGCTCTGCGCGATCGCCCGCCGGAACAGCCCGGCCGCGCGCGGCATGGAGAGCAGGGAGGCGACCGAGCCCGCGCCCGCCGACTCCCCGAAGATCGTGACCTGTTCGGGATCGCCGCCGAAGGACTCGATGTTGTCCCGCACCCACTCCAGCGCGGCCACCTGGTCGAGCAGTCCGCGGTTGGCGGGCGCTCCCTCGATGTGGGCGAAACCCTCCATGCCGACGCGGTAGTTGAAGGAAACGACGACGAGGTCGCCGTCGGTGGCGATGTGCCGGGCGTCGTAGCCGGGGCTGCCGGCGTGGCCGATCTTGTAGGCGCCGCCGTAGATCCACACCATCACCGGGCGGCGTGCGTCCGGGCCGGTCTCGGGGGTCCAGACGTTGACCGTGAGCCAGTCGTCGCCCTGCGGCCCGTGGATCAGGCCCGGGCCGGCCATCAGGCCGAGGTCCTGCGGGGGTGGCGGTCCGAAGGCGTACGCCTCCCGTATGCCGTCCCAGCTCTCGGCGGGGCGCGGCGCCTGGAAGCGGGCCTCGCCCACCGGGGGCGCGGCGAAGGGGATGCCACGGAAGACGGCGAGGTTCTCCTCCCTCCGACCGCGTACCGCGCCGGCGGTGGTGCGCACCACCGGGCCGGGCTGTTCGGAGGGGCCACCCGCCGAGGGGCGGGAGTCGGTCGTCGTCACTGGGTCTCCTTCACAGGGTGCCGGCGAACAAGCGTCCGTTCAGTCTCGTTGACCGACGCAAGCGAATCCAGGCACCCCGTGCGGAGGCGGGGTCAGCTGAGGGTCTTCAGCGCCGCCGGGCTGTAGGGCGCCAGCTCCTCGACGCGGCCGTCGAGGACCTTGCGGGCCCACTCGGGGTCCTGGAGCAGGGCGCGGCCGACGGCGACCATGTCGAACTCGTCGCGCTCGAAGCGGTCGAGGAGGTTGTCGAGGTCGCCGACCTCGGCGCCCTGGCCCTGGAAGGACTTGAGGAAGTCGGTGCCGTCCAGGCCGACCGAGCCGACGGTGATGGTGGGCTTGCCGGTGAGCTTCTTGGTCCAGCCGGCCAGGTTGAGGTCGGAGTCGTCGAACTCGGGGACCCAGTAGCGGCGGGTGGAGGCGTGGAAGGCGTCGACGCCGGCGGCGGCCAGCGGAGCGAGGATGGACTCCAGCTCCTCCGGGGTCTCGGCGAGGCGGGCGCGGTAGGCCTCCTGCTTCCACTGGGAGAAGCGGAAGATGACGGGGAAGTCGGCGGAGACGGACTCGCGGACGGCCGTGACGATCTCCTCGGCGAGCTTGGCGCGGGCGACGCGGTCGCCGCCGTAGGCGTCGGTGCGGCGGTTGGTGCCCTCCCAGAGGAACTGGTCGAGCAAGTAGCCGTGGGCGCCGTGCAGTTCGACACCGTCGAAGCCGATGCGCTCGGCGGCGGCCGCGGCCGCGGCGAACGCGCCGATGACGGCGTCGATGTCGGCCTGCGTCATGACCTTGCCGGTGGGCTCGTCGGCGCCGATGCGCAGACCCGAGGGGCCGACGGCGGGGGCGTCGGCGACGGGGGGCTCGCCCTGGTTGCGGACCATGCCGATGTGCCACAGCTGCGGCACGATCGTGCCGCCCGCGGCGTGCACCGCCTCGGCGACCTTCGCCCAGCCCGCGAGCTGCTCGTCACCGTGGAAGCGCGGCACGCTGTCGCTCTGCCCGGCCGACTCGTGGCCGACGTAGGTGCCCTCGGTGACGATCAGGCCGACTCCGGCGGCGGCGCGGCGCGCGTAGTACGACACGACGTCCTCACCGGGCACACCGCCGGGGGAGAACATGCGGGTCATCGGCGCCATCGCGATCCGGTTGGGAACGGTCAGGCCGCCCAGCGTGACGGGCCGGGACAGGATTTCGGCGGCGCGGGAGGCGGAGGCGGCGACAGTCACGTGGTGGCTCACTTTCGGATACCGGGGGGTATGTGCATACGCATAGGACCGACCTAACCTTCAACCATCCGGTCCCGCCCCGCCATCCCATCCCCGCTGTGATCCCGGACACGCGCCCCGCACGCACCTCTCCCGCACCCCGGACACGCCGAAGGGCGGCACCTCCTGCCGGAACAGGAAGTGCCGCCCTCGGTACGGACGTCGATCAACCCTCGGGTCGATCAGAAGTCCATGTCACCGCCCGGCATGCCGCCGCCGGCCGGCGCGGCGGCCTTCTCCGGCTTGTCGGCGATGACGGCCTCGGTGGTGAGGAACAGCGCGGCGATGGAGGCGGCGTTCTGCAGGGCGGAACGCGTCACCTTCGCCGGGTCGATGATGCCCTCGGCGATCATGTCGACGTACTCACCGGTCGCGGCGTTCAGGCCGTGGCCGACGGTGAGGTTGCGGACCTTCTCCACGACGACGCCGCCCTCGAGACCACCGTTGACGGCGATCTGCTTCAGCGGGGCCTCCAGCGCGAGCTTCACGGCGTTGGCGCCGGTCGCCTCGTCGCCGTCGAGCTCCAGCTTCTCGAAGACCTGGGAGGCCTGCAGCAGGGCCACGCCACCACCGGCGACGATGCCCTCCTCGACGGCCGCCTTGGCGTTGCGCACGGCGTCCTCGATGCGGTGCTTGCGCTCCTTGAGCTCCACCTCGGTGGCGGCACCGGCCTTGATGACCGCGACACCGCCGGCGAGCTTCGCCAGGCGCTCCTGCAGCTTCTCGCGGTCGTAGTCCGAGTCGCTGTTCTCGATCTCGGCGCGGATCTGGTTGACGCGGCCCTGGACCTGGTCGGCCGAGCCGGCACCGTCGACGATGGTGGTCTCGTCCTTGGTGATGACGACCTTGCGGGCCTTGCCCAGCAGGTCGAGCGTGGCGTTCTCCAGCTTGAGGCCGACCTCCTCGGAGATCACCTCGCCGCCGGTGAGGATGCCGATGTCCTGCAGCATCGCCTTGCGGCGGTCGCCGAAGCCCGGGGCCTTGACGGCGACGGACTTGAAGGTGCCGCGGATCTTGTTGACGACCAGGGTCGACAGAGCCTCGCCCTCGACGTCCTCGGCGATGATCAGCAGCGGCTTGCCGGACTGCATGACCTTCTCGAGGAGCGGCAGCAGGTCCTTGACGTTGCTGATCTTCGAGTTGGCGATCAGGATGTACGGGTCGTCGAGGACGGCCTCCATACGCTCCATGTCGGTGGCGAAGTACGCCGAGATGTAGCCCTTGTCGAAGCGCATACCCTCGGTGAGCTCCAGCTCCAGACCGAAGGTCTGGGACTCCTCGACGGTGATGACGCCTTCCTTGCCGACCTTGTCCATGGCCTCGGCGATGAGCTCGCCGATCTGGGTGTCGGCGGCGGAGATGGAGGCCGTGGAGGCGATCTGCTCCTTGGTCTCGACGTCCTTCGCCTGCTCCAGCAGGGCGGCGGAGACGGCCTCGACGGCGCGCTCGATACCACGCTTGAGGGCCATCGGGTTGGCGCCGGCGGCTACGTTGCGCAGGCCTTCCTTGACCAGGGCCTGGGCGAGAACGGTCGCGGTGGTCGTACCGTCACCGGCGACGTCGTCCGTCTTCTTGGCGACTTCCTTGACCAGCTCGGCGCCGATCTTCTCGTACGGGTCCTCGAGCTCGATCTCCTTGGCGATGGAGACACCATCGTTGGTGATCGTGGGCGCGCCCCACTTCTTCTCGAGGACGACGTTGCGGCCCTTGGGGCCGAGCGTCACCTTGACGGCGTCCGCGAGCTGGTTCATGCCGCGCTCGAGGCCGCGCCGCGCCTCCTCGTCGAACGCGATGATCTTGGCCATGTGAAGTGGTCCCTCCAGGACTGGGGGTGATTACTTCGGACCGCGCCCGCGCCCGCGACGGACGGCTCGCTTGCCTTGCGGGTTCCTTCCCCCACCTGGCCTGCGGGCCTCACCGACCCGGTCCTTACGTTGTCACTCTCACCTTCAGAGTGCTAACGCAATGATTAGCACTCGGGCATGGCGAGTGCAAGCGCCTCCCGGGGATCGGGCAGGGGCGTCAGCCGCCCGCGAACACCGCCCGGCGGGCGTCCGGGCAGGCCGAAGGGCCCGCACCCCGGGGGGTACGGGCCCTTCTGAGAAGACCGGTCGCTGATGCGTTGGTCGTGGTGCGCGTTCAGGCAGAGACGCGAACCATGTCGGCCTGCGGTCCCTTCTGACCCTGCGAGATCTCGAACTCGACCCGCTGGCCCTCTTCAAGGGTGCGGTAGCCGTCCATCTGGATCGCGCTGTAGTGGACGAAAACATCCGCACCACCGTCGACCGCGATGAAGCCGTACCCCTTCTCCGCGTTGAACCACTTGACGGTGCCCTGAGCCATGCCTAACTCCCCTATTACTGGCCCTTGCACAGATCCACACTTCGCGGACCCGGGTCAGACCTCACCCCCCACGGTTGGGGGCGTGCGCCGGAACGCGTCGACCGCGGCTGAATGTATCTGTCCAACTGCCGTCTGCAACAGGTCAATCGGACGAGAATTCTGGACGCGCAGGGTCCGGAATGTGGGGAGAATTCGCCCGAATTCAGGGCAAGTCGGGCCACACAAAGGGAACAAAAGCCTCAAAAGACATGCACACTTTGGCTACATCTTGTCGGGCTCGAAGCAGGAATTCAGGGTTCCGATCAGCGGATCGGGACTGCGTTCCCCAACTGTACCCCGCTCAACCACGCAGAATTGCCCCCTCCGCTTCTCTCACGGAGGGGGCAATTCGATAAACTCTCAGTGACTGTCGTTACCGAAGGTAACAATCAAGCCGGTCGACCGGTTCAGCCACCCGCGACAGCGGGAATGATCGACACACCGGCACCGTCCGGCGTCGCCGTCTCCAGCCCCTGCTCGAAGCGCACGTCGTCGTCGTTGACGTACACGTTGACGAACCGGCGCAGCTTGCCCTGGTCGTCCAGCACCCGGGCGGCGATCCCGGTGTGGTTCTTCTCCAGATCGGCGATGACCTCACCGAGGGTCCCACCCTCGGCGGAGACCTCGGCCTGACCGCCGGTGTAGGTGCGCAGGATGGTGGGGATGCGGACGGTGACGCTCATCAGACATGTCCTCCGGTTCTTATTCGAGCTACGGCTGGGGCGCGCCCTCAGGGGCGCGGGGCTGTGTCCATGTGCGGCTCCGCCGCGTGGGCGCGACCAGCCCCCCGCGGCCCGCAGCGAACAACGACGCTCAGACGAGCCCGGCCTCACGGAACGAGTCCAAGTTGGGCCGGATGGTCGCGGTCAGCCCGGTCCCGGCCACCGCATCGAGCGTCTTCAGCCCATCCCCCGTGTTCAGCACCACGGTCGTCAACGACGGGTCGAGCACCCCGTTCTCGATCAACTTGCGCGTCACACCCACCGTCACACCACCGGCGGTCTCCGCGAAGATCCCCTCGGTCCGAGCGAGGATCTTGATCGCGTCGACGATCTGCTCGTCGTTCACGTCCTCCACGGCCCCGCCCGTGCGCCGCGCGATGTCCAGCACGTACGGCCCGTCCGCCGGGTTGCCGATCGCGAGGGACTTGGCGATGGTGTCCGGCTTCTGCGGGCGGACGACGTCGTGCCCGGCCTTGTAGGCGACGGACACCGGCGAACAGCCCTCGGCCTGCGCACCGAAGATCTTGTACGGCTTGTCCTCGACCAGCCCGAGCTTGATCAGCTCCTGCAGACCCTTGTCGATCTTCGTGAGCTGCGAACCGGAGGCGATCGGCACCACGAGCTGGTCCGGCAGCCGCCAGCCGAGCTGCTCACAGATCTCGTACGCGAGGGTCTTGGACCCTTCCGCGTAGTACGGCCGGAGGTTGACGTTGACGAAGCCCCAGCCCTCGCCGGCCGGGTCGCCGATCAGCTCGGAGCAGAAGCGGTTCACGTCGTCGTAGTTGCCCTCGATGCCGACGAGCTCGCCGCCGTAGACCGCGGCCATGACGACCTTGCCCTGCTCCAGGTCGTGCGGGATGAACACGCAGGAGCGGAAGCCGGCGCGGGCCGCCGCGGCACCCACCGCACCGGCGAGGTTGCCGGTGGAGGAGCAGGAGAGCGTGGTGAAGCCGAAGGCGCGGGCGGCCTCCAGGGCCTGGGCGACGACCCGGTCCTTGAAGGAGTGCGTCGGGTTGCCGGAGTCGTCCTTGACGAACAGCCGTCCGGCGTCGACACCCAGCTCACGCGCGAGGTTGTCGGCCTGGACGAGCTTGGTCCAGCCCGGGTTGATGTTCGGCTTGTCCGCCACGTCGGCCGGGACCGGCAGCAGCGGGGCGTAGCGCCAGATGTTCGCGGGACCCGCTTCGATGCGCTTGCGGAGCTCTTCGGTGTCGTAGGCCGAGAAGTCGTAGGCGATCTCCAGCGGGCCGAAACACTCCTCGCACGCGAAGACCGGGCCGAGGGGCACGCGGTGACCGCACTCGCGGCAGCTGAGGGCAGCCGCGGGGCCGAGGTCTACGGTGGATTCAGTGGTGCTTGCAACAGTCTGCGCAGCCATGTGAGGCGAGGCCCTTTCTCCTCATCTTCCTCACGACGCACTTCGCCGTGAGACGGATTTGGCACCTTCCCGAGCCGGGAGCCTCGCGCGTGTGGTCGCCAGTGACCTACGAGAACCGACTGGAGGGTTGCCGGGGCTTCATCGGGCCGTTTCCCTCTGCCCCTCTGGATGAGCTGTATGTGGTTGTAAAGGCGGGTGACCCCGGACATGCGATGGTCATCCGCGTTGTTCAAGACTGTAACCGACGACCAGGACAGTTGAGATAGTCGTCCGAACCGCGAGATGGATCACTCCGTCCCGCCCGGAGCACGCAGAGGAGCCGCCACGGTGCTGGAAGAAGTCGAGCGCTGGCTGAGCACCCGTTCCTGGTCCGCGAATGATCGTCCGCTCCACCAGATCCTCGCAGCGAAGCAGCGCACGGGCCAGACGGTCAGTGTGGTGCTGCCCGCGCTGAACGAGGAGGCGACGGTCGGCGACATCGCCTCCGTCATCCGCCACGACCTCATGCGGCAGGTCCCGCTCGTCGACGAGCTGGTCGTCGTCGACTCGGGCTCGACCGACCGCACGTCGGAGGTCGCCGCCGCCGCGGGCGCGCGGGTGGTGCACCGGGACGCGATACTCCCGCGCCTGCCCGCCGTGCCCGGCAAGGGCGAGGTGCTGTGGCGCTCGCTCCTGGTCACCCGCGGGGACATCGTCTGTTTCGTCGACGCGGACCTCAAGGACTTCTCGTCCGACTTCGTCTCGGGCATCGTGGGCCCGCTGCTCACGGACCCGGGCGTGGACCTGGTGAAGGCCATGTACGACCGCCCCCTCGGCGGTGCCGCCGGGCAGGGCGGCCGGGTCACCGAGCTGATGGCGCGCCCGCTGCTCAACATGCACTGGCCGCAGCTGGCCGGCTTCGTGCAGCCGCTCGGCGGCGAGTACGCGGCCCGCCGCTCCCTGCTGGAGCAGCTGCCGTTCCCCGTCGGGTACGGCGTCGAGCTGGGCATGCTGGTGGACGCCCTGCACCTGGCGGGCCTGGACGCCCTCGCCCAGGTGGACGTGGGGGTGCGCAAGCACCGGCACCAGGACGGGCAGGCACTGGGCCGGATGGCCGCCGCGATCTACCGCACGGCCCAGCTGCGGCTGGCCCGCGGGCACCTGATCCGGCCGTCCCTGACCCAGTTCGAGCGGGGCACGGACGGCTTCGAGCCGAGGACGTACTCCGTGGACACCGAGGAACGTCCGCCGATGGTGGATATCGCCGAGTACCAGGCGCGGCAGGCTGCCTGACCGGGGCCGTTTTCGGCCGGGCGCGGCAGATCCGCACGTTTGAGCGTTTCGGGCCCGGGCTAGGTTGAGGTTTATGGCTTCGACGTACGGTGCTGCACAGGTGCTGGTGGCCTCCAACCGTGGCCCGGTCTCGTACACGGTGGGAGAGGACGGTTCGCTGGACGCCAAGCGGGGCGGCGGCGGGCTGGTCTCCGGGCTCTCCGCGATCGGCTCGGACGCGGACGCGCTGTGGGTGTGCTCGGCGCTCTCCGACGGCGACCGGGAGGCGGTGAGGCGCGGTGTCGGCGAGGACGGCGTGCGGATGCTGGACATCCCGCCCGACGTGCACGCCGACGCGTACAACGGCATCGCCAACTCGGTCCTGTGGTTCGTGCACCACATGCTCTACCAGACGCCCCTGGAGCCCGTCTTCGACGCGGAGTTCCGCCGGCAGTGGGCGTCCTACGAGGCGTACAACCGGGCGTTCGCCGAGGCGCTGGCCGAGGAGGCGGCGCAGGGCGCGGCGGTCGTGGTGCAGGACTACCACCTGACGCTGGTGCCGGGCATGCTCCGCGAGCTGCGGCCCGACCTGCGCATCGGGCACTTCTCGCACACGCCGTGGGCGCCACCCGAGTACTTCCGGATGCTGCCGGACGACGTGGCCGGGCAGGTGCTGCGCGGCATGCTCGGCGCGGACCGCCTCGGCTTCCTCACCGAGCGCTGGGCGGAGGCGTTCACCGCGTGCGCCGAGCGGTTCGCCGGCGGGCTCGGCGGCACCCGGGTCGGGGTGCACGGCCTCGGCGCCGACGCCGACTTCCTGCGCAAGCGGGCCCACGAGCCGGACGTCGAGGAGCGGATCACCGCCCTCCGCCAGGAGATCGGCGAGGGACGGCGCACCATCGTCCGCGTGGACCGCACCGAGCTGTCCAAGAACATCGTGCGCGGCCTGCTGGCCTACCGGCGCCTGCTGGAGACCCACGCCGAGTGGCGCGAGCGGGTGGTGCACGTCGCCTTCGCCTACCCCTCCCGGCAGGACCTGGCGGTGTACCGGGACTACACGGCCGAGGTGCAGCGGCTCGCCGACGAGATCAACGCCGAGTACGGCACGCCGGGCTGGAAGCCGGTCGTGCTGCACGTCAAGGACGACTTCGCCCGCTCCCTGGCCGCCTACCGGCTGGCCGACGTGGCCCTCGTCAACCCCATCCGCGACGGCATGAACCTCGTCGCCAAGGAGGTCCCGGTCGTCTCCGACGCGGGCTGCGCGCTGGTGCTGTCGCGGGAGGCCGGGGCGCACGAGGAGCTGGGCGAGGACGCGATCACCGTGAACCCCTACGACGTGACGGGCACCGCGGCGGCCCTGCACGAGGCGCTGTCGCTGCGCCCGGAGGAACGCGCGGAACGCAGCAAGCGCCTGGCCGCCGCGGCCACGGCCCTGCCACCGGCGCGGTGGTTCCTGGACCAGCTCGACGCGTTGAGGGGCTGAGGGCCCGATGAGCAGCCTTCCCACCCCCGCGACCCGGGCCGGACAGGACGGTCTCGCCGCCCTGCTCGCCGACCCCGGCAAGGCGCTGATCGCCCTGGACTTCGACGGGACGCTCGCGCCGATCGTGGCCGACCCCGAGCTGGCCCGGGCCCATCCCCAGGCGCTGGACGCGCTGGTGGCGCTCGCCCCGAAGGTCGCCGCCATCGCGGTGATCACCGGCCGGCCCGCCGAGGTCGCCGTGCGCAACGGCGGCTTCGCGCACGTGCCGGGCCTGGAACACCTCGTCGTCCTCGGGCACTACGGCGCCGAGCGGTGGGACGCCCGCACCGGCGAGGTCACCGCGCCCGAGCCGCACCCCGGCGTCGCGGCCGTCCGTGCCGAGCTGCCCGGACTGCTCGAAGGGAGCGGCACCTGGGTGGAGGACAAGGGCCGGGCGGTGGCCGTGCACACCCGCCGGGCCGCCGATCCGCAGGCCGCCTTCGAGGCCCTGCGCGAGCCGCTGACCGCCCTGGCCTCCCGGCACGGCCTGATCCTCGAGCCCGGCCGCCTGGTCCTCGAACTGCGCCCGCCCGGCATGGACAAGGGCGTCGCCCTGAGCGACTACGCCCGGGAGATCGGCGCCGGCTCGGTCCTCTACGGCGGCGACGACCTGGGCGACCTGCCCGCCTACTCCGCCGTCGACACCCTGCGCACGACCGGCACCCCGGGCCTGCTGGTGTGCAGCGGCAGCGACGAGGTGACGGAACTGCGCGAGCGGGCGGACGTGGTGGTGGACGGCCCGGAGGGAGTCGTGGAGCTGCTGAGGGCCTTGGTGAACCGGATCAGCTGACGGTCACGTCCCCTTCAGGGGCGCGGGGTGCGCGTTCAGCCCCCACGCACCCGCGCCCCGCGACGGCCGCGAAGCTCCCTCACCGCTCGGACCGCCGCCGCTCCCGCACCCGCCGCAGCCGATTGACCGTCACCGGATCGTGCGCCAACGCCCGAGCGTCGTCCAGCAGGGCGTTGAGCAGCTGGTAGTACCGCACGGGCGCGAGCCCCAGCTCCTCCCGTATGGCCCGCTCCTTCAGACCGGGCCCGGAAAAGCTACGGCGTTCGAGCGCGAGAATGTCCCGCTCTCTGCGCCCGAGCCCCTCCTCACCCGACTTCTCCTCCATACCCGGCACCGTAACGCCCGCCACCGACAGCAGCGCAGCTACTCCGCGCTCTCCGCCCGGGTCGCCTCGGCCTGGAGGTGGCCCAGGACGCCCGACGGGCTGCCGCCGGGTGCGACGGCCTTGCCGATCTGCTGCTTGACCTGGGCACTGACGTCGGCCCAGGAGGTCTTGCCGACCGGGTAGAGCTCGGAGGCCAGCAGCTCCTCCAGGAACGGCTTGAGGTGCCGGTCCTCCTCGGCGGCGGCCATCGTGCCGGAGGCGGACGTGGTGACCGGCAGCAGGTCGTACTCGCGCGAGAAGGCCAGCACGTTCTTCTCGCTGTAGACGAAGTCGAGGAAGTCCCCCACCTGGTCGCGGTGACCGTTCTTGCGGAACGCGGTCATCCAGTCGGAGACGCCCAGGGTGGAGCGGCTCGGGCCCTCGTGGCCCGGCGTGGGCACCATGCCGTACTTCACGCCGTTCTTGGCGGCGATCTTCATCAGCGAGGGGTGGCCGTTGAGCATGCCGACCTCGCCCTTGGCGAAGGCCGCGAACGCCGCCGCCCGGTTGAGCTGCCCCGGCGCGACCGGCCCGGTCAGGCCCTTGCCGACCAGGTCGTTCTTCAGCCAGGAGAAGGTGTCGATGTTCTCCGGGGAGTCGATGCCGTAGCCGTCGACGCCGTCGGTGTAACCGCCTCCGCCGCTGAGCATCCACTGCATGGTCTCGGCCTGCGCCTCCTCCGGGCCGAGGGGCAGCGCGTACGGGTACTTCACGCCCTTCGCCTTGAGCGCCTCGGCGTCCTCCGCCAGGTCGTCCCACGACTCGGGCGGGGTGATGCCGGCCTTGGCGAAGAGGGACTTGTTGTAGAAGAGCACACGGGTGGAGGCGGCGAACGGCATGCCGTACTGCACGCCCTTCACCTGGCCCGCGGAGGCCAGCTGCCCCACGAAGTCGGCCTGCACGGGTATGGAGAGCAGGTCGTCGGCCTTGTAGAGCTGGTTCTCCGCCGCGTAGTCGGCGTAGGCGCCGATCTGTGCCATGTCCGGCGGGTCACCGGCGGCGACCATCTCCCGGACCTTGCGGTCGACGTCGTTCCAGGAGTAGACGCTGACGTCGACCTCGACGTCGGGGTGGTCGGCCTCGTACTCCTCGGCGAGCTTGTCCCAGTACTTCTTCGAGCTGTTGGCCGCGCTGTCGCCGTAGTCGGCGGCGACCAGCTTCAGCGTCACGTCCGCCGAGCCGCCCGTCAGTCCGCAGCCGCCGAGGACCGCCGTCATGCCCAGTGCGGACACCACCGCGATCGTTCCTGTCATCCGCCGCCGCTGCACCGCTGTTCTTCCCCAACCCCGGCGTCACTCGCCCCACTCGGGCCCGTTCCGCCGCCGAAAACATTTCGATATCCGGAACAAGGTCTACACCACGTGAGTGGACTAGACCTCTTGCGGGTCCCCGGGTCACACTGTCCCCGTGAGACATGTCATCGCCCTGGACGTGGGCGGCACCGGGATGAAGGCCGCGCTGGCGGGTCCGGGGGGCGAGGTGCTGCACCGGGCCCGCCGGGCCACCGGACGCGCCCAGGGGCCGGACGCCGTCGTCGCGGGCATCCTCGACTTCGCCGCCGAGCTGCACGCCTACGGCACCGAGCGGTTCGGCGCACCCGCGTCCGCCGCCGGCGTGGCCGTCCCGGGCATCGTCGACGAGGCGGACGGCGTCGCCGTCTACGCGGCCAACCTCGGCTGGCGGGACGTCCCCCTGCGCGAGCTGCTGGCGCAGCGGCTGGGCGTCCCGGTCGCCCTCGGGCACGACGTGCGCACCGGCGGCCTCGCCGAGGGCCGGGTCGGCGCGGGCCGGGGCGCCGACCGGTTCCTGTTCGTGGCGCTGGGCACCGGCATCGCGGGGGCCATCGGCGTCGACGGCCGGGTCGAGGCGGGCGCCCACGGCTTCGCGGGCGAGATCGGCCACATCGTCGTACGCCCCGGCGGGGAGCCCTGCCCCTGCGGACAGCACGGCTGTCTGGAGCGCTTCGCCTCTGCGGCGGCCGTGAGCGAGGCGTGGGCCAGGGCCTCGGGCGACCCGGACGCGGACGCGGCGGACTGCGCGAAGGCGGTGGACTCCGGTGACCCCAGGGCGGCCGCGGTCTGGCAGGAGGCCGTGGCCGCCCTGGCCGACGGCCTGGTCACGGCCCTGACCCTGCTGGACCCCCGTGTCCTGATCATCGGCGGCGGCCTGGCGGAGGCGGGGGAAACCCTGTTCACGCCGCTGAGGGAAGCGATCCGCACCCGCATCACTTTCCAGAAGCAGCCGACGATCGTCCCCGCCGCGCTGGGCGACGCTGCCGGTTGCCTGGGGGCGGGCCTGCTGGCCTGGGATCTTCTGGCATCGACCGACCGCATGGAGGTAACGCCCTGATGACCGATGCCCCAGGGGCGCGGGGAACTGCGCGACAGGCCCCGACGCACCCGCACCCCGCGACGGCCGGCCGGCCCACGGTCCTGACCGGCGCGACCGTGGTCCTCCCCACGGAAACCGTCGAAGGCGGCCGTCTGGTGATCGACGGCACCCGCATCGCCACCACCGCCCCCGAGAACGCCCACGTCATCGACGCGACCGGCCACTACCTCGTCCCCGGCTTCGTCGACCTGCACAACCACGGCGGCGGCGGAGCCTCCTTCACCTCCGGCTCGGCCGACGACATCCTCAAGGGCATCCACACCCACCGCCTGCACGGCACGACCACCCTGGTCGCCTCCACCGTCACCGGCGACATGGACTCCCTGACCCACCGCGCCGGCCTGCTGAGCGAACTCGCCGAGCAGGGCGAGATCGCCGGCGTCCACTTCGAGGGCCCGTTCATCTCCCCCTGCCGCAAGGGCGCCCACTCCGAGGCCCTGCTGCGCGACCCCCACCCCGCGGAGGTCCGCAAGCTGATCGACGCGGCGCGAGGCCAGGCCAGGATGCTCACCCTGGCCACCGAACTCCCCGGCGGCCTCGACTCCGTACGCCTCCTCGCCGACCACGGCGTGATCGCGGCGATCGGCCACACGGACGCCACGTACGAGCAGACAGTGCAGGCCATCGACGCGGGAGCCACGGTCGCCACGCACCTCTTCAACGCGATGCCGCCGCTCGGCCACCGCTCCCCCGGCCCGATCACCGCGCTGCTGGAGGACGAGCGGGTCACGGTCGAGCTGATCAACGACGGCACGCACCTGCACCCCGCGGCGCTGCGACTGGCGTTCCATCACGCGGGCGCGGCCCGGGTCGCGTTCATCACGGACGCGATGGACGCGGCCGGTTTCGGCGACGGACGCTACTGGCTGGGCCCGCTGGAGGTGGAGGTCGCCGACGGCGTGGCCCGACTGGTGGGGGACGGCACGATCGCCGGCTCGACCCTCACCCTGGACCGTGCCTTCAAGCGGGCGGTCACCGTCGACGGCCTCTCCGTCGAGGACGCGGTGACGGCCCTGTCCGCCACCCCGGCCCGCCTCCTCGGCATGGCCGACACGATCGGCTCACTGGAGCCCGGCAAGTACGCCGACCTGCTGGTCCTGGACTCCGCGTACGAGGTGAAGGGCGTGATGCGCCGGGGCGAATGGGTGGTCGGTCCCCAACTGGGCTGATCCGTCCCGCAGTCGAAAGACGGTGGCCGACTCCAGGACTGGGCCGACCGCCGTCTCTTTGGCATGATCGGGCTACCTGCACGTTCATGTCGGCACGCACATCGGGGGAGGTCGGCCCGGTGATCCTCACGGTCACTCTGAACACCGCTCTCGACATCACCTACCGCGTACGGTCCCTCCGGCCGCACGCCTCCCACCGCGTCTCCGAGGTGACGGAACGCCCCGGCGGCAAGGGCGTCAACGTGGCCCGGGTGCTGGCGGCGCTCGGGCACGAGGTGACGGTGACGGGCTTCACGGGCGGGGCGACGGGCCGGGTCGTGCGGGAGCGGCTCGCGGCGGTGCCGGGGGTGCTGGACGCGCTGGTCCCGGTGACGGGCGCGACCCGCCGCACGGTCGCCGTGGTCGACGAACGCACCGGCGACACGACCCAGCTGAACGAGCCGGGCCCGACGATCACGCCGTCCGAATGGTCGGCGTTCCAGGAGACCTACGCGGCACTGCTCCCCGGGGTGTCGGCGGTGGCCCTGTGCGGCAGCCTCCCGCCGGGCGTTCCGGTGGGCGCCTACGCGGGCCTGGTCCGCACGGCCCGCTCCCACGGTGTCCCGGTCCTGCTGGACACCAGCGGCGAGCCCCTGCGCCGGGGCGTCGCGGCCCGCCCGGACATCATCAAGCCGAACGCCGAGGAACTGGCGGAACTGACGGGCTCCCACGACCCGCTCCGCGCGACCCAGGACGCCCGCCGCCGGGGCGCGGCGGCGGTGGTGGCGTCCCTCGGCCCGCAGGGCCTCCTGGCGGTGACCCGCGACGGCCGCTGGCAAGCCACCCCACCGGCCCCGGCACGGGGCAACCCCACAGGCGCCGGCGACTCCGCGGTAGCGGGCCTGCTGTCGGGCCTGGTGGAACACCTCCCCTGGCCGACCCGCCTGGCCCGGGCCATAGCCCTGTCGGCCGCGACGGTGACGGCACCGGCGGCGGGGGAGTTCGACCGGGGGGCGTACGAGGAGCTGCTGACGAGAGTGACGGTCGCGGGAGAGGTCAGCGCGGCGTGAGCCGGGCCGTCACTTCTTCAGCCAGACCTGGTCGAGCACCGCGTCACACTGGTTGCCCTCGTTGCAGGCGATCTCGATCGTGTTGGTGCCCTTGGTCAGGTTGACGTTGGACCACGTCTCCTGCCAGCCCTTTTCCCAGTCGCCCTTGGGCTGACCGCTGAAGTTCTTCATGTTGACGGGCCGGTCCTGGGGATCGCCGTTGACCACCAGCGTGGCGTTGGCGTCCACACCCGGGATGCCGTAGCGCACGTAGAGGCGGTAGCTGCCGGCCTTCTCGATACCGTCCACCGTCCAGGTCACCTTGGCGCCGACCTGGTTGAAGCCCGTGACGTAGACCCCGCCGTCGGCCTTCGCGCCCTTGAAGTCCGACGCCGTCGTCAGGCCGGGGCTGAGCCGCAGGGCCTTCGCGTCGACCTCGGGGAGGTCCTTCTGGGCCGCTCCGCCCTTGCTCGCCGAAGGGCTCGGCTTCGGCTCCTCGGACTGGGTCGGGGTCGTGCCCCCCGCGTCGGACGCCTTGTCCTTGTCCTTGTCGCCGCCCAGCATGGCCACGCCGATGCCGACGACGACCGCGGCGACCACCGCGATCGCGCCGATCAGCAGGCCCTTGGTGTTCGGGCCGCGGCCGCCCCGGCCGCCACCGACGCCGACGGACGGCATCTGCTGCTGCGCGGTCTGCGCCCCGCCGGGCAACGTCTCCGGCGCCGCGTAGTGCGCGTTCGGCTGGCTGTACGCGCCCTGCTGCTGGGGTACCTGACCGTACGGCGCCGCCTGCGCCTGCTGGCCGTACTGGCGGGTGCCGACCGCCCTGACCCGGTTGACCGAGTTCGGGTAGCCGTAGCCCCCGGACGGCGGCTGGGCTCCGTTGGCCTGCCCGTCGGCGTAGAGATAGCCGAACGGGTCGTCGTCCTCGGGCGTGCTCGCGCCGTTGTTGCCGGGCGTCATCCCTTGGTCTCCTCAGTCAGGTGCGGTGCATGCGGTACTTGGGTGAGTAAGCGAGCCTACCCGCTCCCAGAGACCCAAACGGGTGACTCAGACCGCATCAACTCGCTGACCTGGGCTTCACCCGGCGCGTCTGTGTTGTTTGGGACGAGATCGTTTCTCGACGTACATCCGCTCGTCAGCGGATTTCAACACTTCGTCCGCCGTCATTCCACAGTGTGCCCATCCGATGCCGAAGCTGGCCCCGACCCGCACGGCCCGCCCCTCGGCACGGATCGGCTGGATGATCTCGTTGCGCAGCCGGACTGCGAGGTCCTGCGCGTCGGCCCGGCCGAGCCCGTCGGCCAGGATGACGAATTCGTCACCCCCGAGCCGGGCGACCGTGTCCCCGTCGCGCACGCCGTTGCTGAGCCGCCGCGCCACCTCGATGAGAACCGCGTCACCGGCGTTGTGCCCGAACCGGTCGTTGATCGACTTGAAGCCGTCGAGGTCGCAGAAGAGCACGGCGAGGCCCTTGGTGCCGTCGTCGTGGGCCCCGTCCGGGGCGACGGTGTGCACATGGTGGTCGTAGGCGTCGAACGGCTCGGCACCCTGCCGGAAGTCGAAACCGGGCCCGGCCACGTCGAACGCGGGATGCCCGTAGGCCGCGTCGACGGACTCCACCGCGGTGTGCGGGGACGACGCGCGTTGACAGAGCCGCGCGGACAGCCGGGAGCGCAGCTCGGCGGAGTTCGGCAGGCCGGTGAGCGAGTCGTGCGAGGCGCGGTGGGCGAGCTGGAGCTCGCGGCGCTTGCGCTCCTCGATGTCCTCGACGTGGGTGAGGAGGAAGCGGGGCCCGTCGGCGGCGTCGGCGACGACGCTGTTGCGCAGCGACACCCACACGTACGTGCCGTCCCGGCGGCCGAGGCGCAGCTCCGCGCGTCCGCCTTCTGCCGAGGTGCGCAGCAGGGTGCCTATGTCCTCGGGGTGGACCAGGTCGGAGAACGAGTAGCGGCGCATCGCGGAGGCGGGACGGCCCAGCAGCCGGCACAGCGCGTCGTTGGTGCGCAGGATCCGGCCGTGCTGGTCGCCGCCCATCTCGGCGATGGCCATGCCGGACGGCGCGTACTCGAACGCCTGCCGGAAGCTCTCCTCGCTCGCCCGCAGGGCCTGCTGCTCGCGCTCCAGGCGGACCAGGGCGCGCTGCATGTTGGCGCGCAGCCGGGCGTTGCTGATGGCGATGGCGGCCTGGAAGGCGTACATCTGGAGCGCTTCGCGGCCCCACGCCCCGGGCCGGCGGCCGTTGCGCGGCCGGTCCACGGAGAGCACGCCGATCAGTTCGCCGCCCGCCGCGCTGCCCTGCGGGCCCCGCGCGTACATGGGGGCGAACAGGCGGTCGGCGGGGTGCCACTCGTCCTCGAAGCGGGGGGCGGGGCCGTCGGTGTACCACTGCGGGACGTCGTCGTCGTCGAGGACCCAGCCCTCGGTGTGCGGTATGAACACCAGGTCGCCCCAGTGCTCGCCCATGCCGAGCCGGCGTTCCCAGGAGTCGCGCGAGCCGACGCGGCCGGTGATGAGGGCCTCGGCGGCGGGGTTCCCGGCGAAGGCGGCGACGACAAGGTCGCCGTCCGGCCGTACGAGGTTCACGCACGCCAGCTCGTACCCGAGGGCGGCGACCACGCCCTCCGCGACGGTCTGCAGTGTGTCCGCCAGGCTGCGGGCCGTGTTCATGTCGGCCATGACCTGGTGCAGTTGTCGCAGGGACGCGAGACGGACGTAGGGCTCCGACTCGGCCTCCATGCTCGCCCTCCCCCCGAGTACTCGCAGCGATTCAAGGGTCTCGTCGGCGTATCGCCCTGGCAGCTTCCCCGCCACTGAATCACAGCGCGCTGCTCACTCGGTACACAGGGTCAACAATTCCTGCCCCTTGTGACTCAAGTCACAGGCAAACCTGAACAATTGAGTGGAGTTTCTGCGTTCTTCACGTGCGGCTACCGAACGCAAAGTTTGTCGGATTGCGCACCTGCGTGTTCCCCGTGCCCCTGCGCGACGCCGTAGGTCCGCCGGTGGTCCTAGGACCGTATTCGGGCGGGAGCCCGATGCGGGCCATGCCGGACGGAGATTAGCGTTCCGGGTGTGCCGAACATACCCGCTGCCCCGTCCCCGATCATTCCGTCGCCCGCCTCCGGGCATGCTGAGGGGGTGAGCAACGACGAGTTCCGCGCCGCCATGGCCCGGCTGGCCTCGGGCGTGGTCCTGGTGACCGCGCAGGAGGCGCCGCTCGACCCGGACGACCCCACGGCGCCGGGCGGCGAGGACGTGGGCATGACGGCCACGGCCTTCATGTCGGTGTCCCTCGACCCGCCCCTGGTGCTGGTGAGCCTGCGCGAGGGCTCCCGCATGGACGAGCTGCTGGAGGAGCAGGACCTGTGGGCGGTCTCGGTGCTGTCCGAGAGCCAGCGGCACATCGCGGGACGCTTCGCGATGAAGGGCCGCGTCAGCGACCGGCTGCTGTTCGCCGACATCCCGCACACGCGCGGCGCGTACACCGGCGCCCCGCTGGTCGGCGGCGCCCTGGCCGTCCTGGAGTGCCGCACCGAGCAGCGCGTGGCCGCCGGCGACCACACACTGGTGATCGGCCGCGTCCTGACCGCCCGCGTACCGAGCGCGGAGGCCGGCCCCCTGACGTACTTCCGCGGCCGGTACCGGCAGTTGGGCTGAGCGGCCGGGGCCGAACCGCTCCGCGGAAACCGTGGGCCCGGGGCCGGGCCGCCCGCCTGGGGTAGGGGGTTTCCGATGGACGTCGCGACGCCGTGAAGGTCCGTCGGAAGCCCCTCCGGCTCCGGGTCCGCAGCCCCCTCTAGCCCCAGTTCCGCGCGGAGCGGCCCTGCTTGGTCTCCGAGCGCTGCTTCTTCTCCCGCAGCCGGCGCTCGTTGATGCCCCGGGGGATCCGGGTCGGCTTGCGGGGCTTGGGCGGGGGCGCGGTGGCCTCGGCCAGGAGCGCGGCGAGGCGTACGGCGGCGGCCTCGCGGTTGCGCCACTGGGAGCGGTGCTCGGAGGACCGCACGGTGACGACCCCGTCGACCAGCCGCCCGGCCAGCCGCTCCAGGGCCCGCTGCTTCCACACCGCCGGCAGCGCCTCGGTCCTCGCCAGGTCGAAGCTCAGCTCGACCTTCGAGTCACTGGTGTTGACGTGCTGCCCGCCCGGCCCCGACGACCGCGAGAAACGCCACATGAGCTCGGCCTCGGGCAGGGAGACGGAGCCGCGGATGACGTGGTGACCGGACATGCCGTCCATGTTCCCGCTTCTGTCCCGTCCACGTCACCCCAATAATCGCGGGTAAAGAAAGTAAAGGAGCTGGAACCCTGCGCACCCCTCTCCGCGTTCATGGGGATAGCTGTAGCTTCGATGCCGCAGCTTCTCCGCCGCATGTAAACGAGGGAAGGGACTCCCAACAATGGCTGTAAGCCTGTCCAAGGGTGGCAACGTCTCGCTCACCAAGGAGGCTCCGGGCCTGACCGCCGTCACCGTGGGCCTCGGCTGGGACGTCCGCACCACCACCGGCACGGACTTCGACCTCGACGCCTCGGCGATCGCGGTCAACACGCAGGGCAAGGTCTACTCGGACGCCCACTTCGTCTTCTTCAACAACAAGCAGACGCCGGACAACTCCATCGTGCACACCGGCGACAACCGCACGGGCGAGGGTGCCGGCGACGACGAGGCGATCAACGTCAACCTCGCCGCCCTCCCGGCCGACATCGACAAGATCGTCTTCCCGGTGTCCATCTACGACGCCGAGAACCGCTCGCAGAACTTCGGCCAGGTCCGCAACGCCTACATCCGCATCGTCAACCAGGCCGGCGGCGCCGAGATCGCCCGCTACGACCTCTCGGAGGACGCGGCCACGGAGACGGCCATGGTCTTCGGCGAGCTCTACCGCAACGGCGCCGAGTGGAAGTTCCGCGCGGTCGGCCAGGGCTACGCCTCGGGCCTGGTCGGCATCGCCCAGGACTTCGGCGTGAACGTCTGAGATACGCCTGAGCGCTGCGCAGAGATTCCCCGGGCCGGACAACCGGCCCGGGGGCTCCCCCGAGGGGCGCGGGGAACCGCGCGAACAGCCACGGCCCACCCTCACCGGACAAGGCGCCCCGGCCCCTACGGCGCGGGCGGGACCATCCCCACCCGGGTACGTTTCCGACGTGATCCTCGCCCCGCTGGCCTCGGCTCCCCTCAGCGATCCCCTCCTGACGGAGCTGACCGCCCTCTACGCCTCCAACCACGCCTTCCACACCCTGACCGGCGACTTCCCCGACCCGGAGGACATCCGCCCCGAGCAGGTCGCGGCGGCCCTGGCGCAGGAGCGGGAGCACCCCGGCACCGAGATCCTGCTCGCCCGCAGCTTCGGCCGGCTCATCGGCATCGCCGTCACCCTCGCCCACCACCCCGACCCCGCCGACCCGGACCCCTGGATCGGCCTGCTCATGGTGGACGGGCGTCTGCACGGCCAGGGCCACGGCCGCCTCCTGGCGTCACTCGTGGAGGACCGCTTCCGCGCGGCGGGCCGCGACGCGGTGCGTCTGGCCGTCCTGGCGAACAATCCGAAGGCCCTGGCCTTCTGGACGGCCCTCGGCTACCAGGTCGTCGACCACCGTGAGGATCTGCAGCACGGGCGGCCCTGCGCGGTGCTGCGCAAGGACCTGTCCACGCCGTGAGGCCTCAGGCCCGCTCCGGCTTCCCGTCCCCGTACAGCCACTCGTCCCAGACCGGCCCGAGATCGACCCCGGGCGCCTGCTTCTCGACGAACGCCGTGAAGTCGGCCGTGTCGGCGTTGCCGTACCGGTAGGTCGCCGCCCACCCCCTGAGGATCGGGAAGAACCGCTCGTCCCCGACGGCCTGCCGCAGCTTCTGCAGCACCATCGCCCCCCGCCAGTACACCGGCGGGTCGGTGATCTGCGCGGCGCTCGGCGGATCGGCCGGGGGGAACTCCCAGATCTCCTCCGCCGCCTCCTCGGTGTCGAAGTGCTCACCCGAGTACACCGCGTCGAACGTCTCCCGCGTGCTGCGTCCGCCGTGGTCCTCCTCCCACAGCCACTCCGCGTACGTGGCGAATCCCTCGTTGAGCCACATGTCCTGCCAGCTCGCGGGCGTGACGGAGTCGCCGTACCACTGGTGGGCGAGTTCGTGGACGAGGAGCGGGAGGTCGGGGGCGCCGGGGAACACCGGGCGCGTCTGGGTCTCCAGGGCGTAGCCGACGGACGGAGCGCTGTCGACGACGGCCCCGCCGGCGCCGAACGGGTACGGCCCGAACCGCCGCTCCGCCCACCGCAGCACCTCGGGAAGCCGCCCGAGCACGGGCCGGCTCGCCGCCGCCTCCGCCGGGTCGACGGCCGTGTACACGGGCAGGGCACCGGCCCGGGAGCGGTTGATGTCGAAGCGGCTGATGTCGAAGCGGCCGATCGCGAGGGTCGCGAGGCAGCTCGCCATCGGCTCACCGGTGTGCCACACGAACGTCGTTCGCCCGCGCGCGGTCGTCTCGCTCCGCAACTCCCCGTTGGACACGGCCCGCAGCCCCTTCGGCACGGTCACCGTGAGGTCGTAGGCCGCCTTGTCGGAGGGGTGGTGGTTGCCGGGGAACCACGCCATCGACCCCGTCGGCTCGCCCAGCGCGAGCACCCCGTCCGCCGTGCGCAGCCAGCCCTCCTCGGAACCGTCCGGGTCGGTGACGGTCTCGGGCGTCCCGGAGTAGCGGACGGTCACGCGGAACGTCTCGTCCCGCTCGATGTCGTCGTGCGGCCGGACGGTGAGCTCCTGCCCCGCGCGGTTCCAGCGGGCGATCCGCGAACCGACGGTGACCTTCTCGACCTCCATGCCGAGCAGGTCGAGGTTGAAGGCGGAGAGGTCCTCGGTCGCGCGGGCGGTGAGGACGGCGGTGCCGGTGAGGCGCTGGGCGCCGGGCTCGTAGCCGAGGCGCAGACCGTAGTGGCTGACGTCGTAGCCGCCGTTGCCGGCCTTCGGGAAGTACGGGTCGCGCAGGCCGGAGCCACCCGGGGCGCCATGCACCCCACCGCCGCACGCGGTGAGGACGAGGACCGCGGCGAGGAGCGTGATCGCCGGGAGGAGAACCTTCGCGGGGCGCCGGGTGGTGACGGGGCGCCGGGTGGATACGGCGAGCCGGTGCGAGGTGATCGCGGGGCGCCGGGTGGATACGGGGTGCCGGTGCGCGGTGGTCGCGGGGCGCCGGTGCGAGGTGGTCTCGGGGGTCGGGGGGACAAGTCGTGCAGAACGGGCCACGGCCGCGATCCTACGATCACGTGACACCATCACCTCCGTGCTCGACATCGGCTACGCCCTCTCCAACCGCTTCCCCGACCCGCCGCAGACCGACTACCGCCGCGCGGACGTCCGGGCGCTGCGGCACGACCTGTTCTGCGGGGACGTCTACCTGGCGGACACCAAGACCGACCACGAGGTGTCCACAGCCTGGGGATGGGTGCCGGTGCTCGACTTCGCGTGGGCGCTGTGCGACATCGTGGAGCGGATCGACCGGGACCCGGCAGGCTCCCGGGCATCCCGGCCGCAGCGGGCCGAGCTGGACTTCACCGAGTCGACGGACCGGATGCTGTTCGAGCGCCGCTTCGGCTGGGTGGACATCGAGGCCGACTGGATGCGCGCGGAGGAGCCCCCGCTCACCGTCTCCCACAGCGAACTGCGCCGCGAGGCGAGGGACTTCCTGCACGACCTGATCGCCGACCTCACCGACCTGCACGACGACCTCGCGGAGAACCCGGCGATCTGGACCCTCCAGGCCCGCTTCCCGCGGGTCTCCTGACGCCGCTCAGCCCTCCACCCGGATCCCCCACTGCGCCGCCAGCACCGGTGCCAGATCCAGCAGCTGCGCCGTGCTGATCACCGCCCCCGACAGCCGGTCCAGTCCCCGGCTGATCTCCAGGGACGCGGCACCGCGCAGGTCGACGTCGGTGAGGGTCGCCGCGTGCAGGTCGGCGCCCCTCAGGGCACAGTCCACGAACTCCACGCGCTCCAGACGGGCGCCGCCGAAATCCGGCTCGACCAGGACGCAGCCCTCGAAGACGACGTCCCTGAGCCGGGCCGTGCGCAGGTTCAGACAGTCGATCTTGCCGCCGCGGATCAGCACCCGCTCCAGCACCGCCCCGTGCAACTGCGGCCCGCCGAGCCGGGCGTCGGTCAGCTCCACATCGCGCAGGGTCGCCTCGGCGAGGTCGGTGCCCACGCCCCGGACACCGGTGAGGGACGAGTCCAGCACGCGGGCGTGCCGCAGCCGGGTCTCGTCCAGCGCGCAGCCCGTCAGCGCGCAGTCCATGAACCGGGCACCCGATCCGTCCTGCCCCGAGAGGTCCGTCTCGCTGAACTCCAGCCCGTCGTAGTCCCCGTCCGGCTCCAGACCACCGCCCCCGTACGGCTCCAGCACCGGCAGCCGCACCTCCGGTCGCCGCGCGCCCTTCACACCCGTACCGCCCGCCGCTCTATTCGCCATCCCCCCATGCTGCACCTCACCACCGACAACGCCCCTGACCTGCGCGGACACCGGCGATGTCACATTCCGGCGGCCTCGATCGGTCGTACTCCCGTAAAGGCGGCCCCGACCCGAGGGAGATCCACAGTCATGCACCGCATCACCGTCATCGGCGGCGGCTTCGCCGGACTGACCGCGGCCATCACCGCCGCCGAGGCAGGCGCCAAGGTCACCCTCCACGAGGCCCACCACACCCTCGGCGGCCGGGCGCGCACCGCCGAGGGCCCGTACCGCACCAACGAGGGCCCGCACGCCCTCTACAACGGCGGCCCGCACTGGGCCTGGCTCAAGCAGCGCGACCTCATCGGCCCGCTGGCGCCCCTCCCGCCCCTGGAGGCGGCCCGGCTCCGGCTGCGGCACCACGGCGTGCTGCGCCGCACCCCGCCGTTCGCCCTGCTGAAACTGCTGCGCCGGACGGGCCGGCCGGCACCCGTGGACGCCGACTTCCTCACCTGGGCGACCGACCTCGCGGGCGAGGAAGGGGCCCGGGCCGCCGCCCACTACTCGGCGGTCGCCCTGTTCCACCACGACCCCGGGTCGCTGTCGGCCGCGTTCGTGCAGGAGCGGCTGCGCCGCGCCACCAAACTGCCGCCCGAGGCGCACTACCCGCGCGGCGGCTGGGCGAGCCTCATCGACCGGATGGCCGCCCGCGCCTGGAACCTGGGCGTCCGGATGGAGACCCTGTCCCGCGTCGACACGCTCCCCACCGACACACCCGTCGTCGTCGCCACCTCCCTCGACGCCGCCCGCCGTCTGCTCGGGGACGACTCACTGACCTGGCCGAGCGGCCGTACCGCGCTCTTCGACCTGGCCGTACGCACCCGGCGCGGGGACGCCTTCGCCGTCTCCGACCTGGACGCACCGGGCTGGCTGGAGCGGTTCACCGCCCAGGACCGCAGTCTGGCCCCGGCCGGGGAGCAGCTGATCCAAGGACAGATCCCCCTCGCCCCGCACGAGTCGAAGGCCGACGGTGTCGCCCGCGCCGAGCAGCTGCTCGACCTCGGCTTCCCGGGCTGGCGCGAACGGCTCACCTGGCGGTGCGCGTCGGTGGCGAACGGCCGTACGGGCGCGGTCGACCCGCCCGGCACCAGCTGGCGCGACCGGCCCGCCGTGGACCGGGGCGACGGGGTGTACCTGGCGGGGGACCAGGTCGCCGCGCCCGGAGTGCTGTCGGAGGTGTCCTTCAACAGCGCCCTGACGGCCGTCTCCCTGGCCCTCGGCCGACGCGAGCTTGACCTCAAGCAAGCTTGAGGTTGAAGGCTGGTCCCAGCGAACGCCCCACCGCAGAACGAACGTTCATCAGAGGGAGAGTTGTCATGCACGCCATCCGCCTGCACGCCTTCGGACCGGCCGAGAACCTCACCTACGAGCCGGTCGAGGACCCCCGCCCGGGCCCCGGCCAGATGCGGATCGCCGTACGCGCGGCGGGCGTCCACCTTCTGGACGCCGCCCTGCGCGAGGGCATGCCGGGCGGCCCGGCGAACGAGCCGGCGGCCCTGCCCACCATCCCCGGGCGCGAGGTCGCCGGCGTCGTCGAGTCACTGGGCGAGGGCGTCGCCGACCTGTGGCTCGGCAAGCGGGTCGTCGCCCACCTCGGCTTCGTCCCCGGCGGCTACGCCGAACTGGCCGTCACCGAGGTCGAGCGCCTGCACGAGATCCCCGGCACCCTGGACTTCGCTGAGGCCGTCGCCATGATCGGCACGGGCCGTACGGCGATGGGGATCCTGCAGTTCGCCGAGCTCGGCCCCGACTCCGTGGTCGTCGTCCCGGCCGCCGCCGGAGGCATCGGCACGCTGCTCGTGCAGCACGCCAAGAACGCCGGCGCGACCGTCGTGGGCCTCGCGGGCGGGCCGGAGAAGACCGCCCGGGTGGAGGCGTCGGGTGCGGATCTCGCCGTCGACTACAAGGACCCGGCCTGGCCCGCGAAGGTCCGCGCGCACCTCGGCGGCCGGACCGCGACCGTCGTCTTCGACGGCGTCGGCGGGGACATCGCCCGCGAGGCGGTCGCCCTCCTCGGCCCGGGCGGCAGGCACATCGTCTTCGGCTGGTCCGGCGAGGGCATCCGGGACGGCGGCCCCTACCTCGTCGACGGCGTCTCCGAGCAGGTCCTCGGCCCGGTGATGCTGGGGAAGGCCGGCGGCCCCGACCCCCTGCGCACCCTCGAACTGCGCGCCCTCACGGAGGCCGCGGCCGGCCGCCTCACCCCGGCGGTACAGCGCTTCCCGCTCCGCGAGGCGGCGGCGGCACACCGGGCGCTGGAGGGCCGGGGGACGATCGGAAAGGTGGTACTGGAGCCGTGACACGGCTCGACGACGGCCGGGCCCCGGTGCGTCGTGGCCGGTCACGCCCCTCGACGGCGTTGCCGACACGCCCCTTTTCAGGGGCGCGGGGAACTGCGCGCACAGCCCCCGCCGGGCCACACCCGGACGACGACCGGACCCAGGCGCTACGGACAGTGACACCGCCCCGGGCCGCACCCCCACGACGGCCGGGCAGCCCCGCACCCCACGGCGACCGACCACGACCCGGCATTCCACCGGAGACGACGCCGGGCAGCTCCGCACCCCACGGCGGCCGGCCAGGACCCGGCATCCCACCGGAGACGACGGCCCGGCCCGCACCCCCACACCCACGACGGCCGGACATGCCCCCGCACTCCCCACGACGGCCGGACATGCCCCCGCACCCCACGGCGACCGACCGCGACCCGGCACCCCACCGGTGACGACGGCCCGGGCGGGGATTCCGCGGATGCAGGCCGCCCGGATCCGTGGTCTTCTGACGGGATGAGTGGCACCCGGGCAGGCGAAGAGGGCCCCTCCGTGGACACCGACCCGCGCCGCTGGTGGGGCCTGGTCGTCATCGCCCTGGCACAGCTGATGGTCGTGCTCGACGCGACCATCGTGAACATCGCCCTGCCCTCCGCGCAGCGAGACCTCGGCATGTCCGACGGCAACCGGCAGTGGGTGATCACCGCGTACACCCTCGCCTTCGGCGGACTGCTCCTGCTGGGCGGCCGGATCGCCGACCTGGTGGGCCGCAAACGGACCTTCGTCATCGGGCTGATCGGCTTCGCCGCCGCCTCGGCACTCGGCGGCGCCGCCACCAACGCGGGCATGCTCTTCGGCGCCCGGGCCCTCCAGGGCGCCTTCGCCGCGGTCCTGGCACCCTCCGCGCTGTCCCTGCTGACCACGACGTTCACCGACCCGAAGGAACGCGGCAAGGCCTTCGGCATCTACGGTGCCCTGGCCGGCAGCGGCGCCGCGATCGGCTTCATCGTCGGCGGGCTCCTCACCGAGTACCTCGACTGGCGCTGGTGCCTCTACGTCAACGTGCCCATCGCCCTCGTCGCCGTCCTCGGCGCGCTCGCGCTGCTGCACGACCGCCCCGGCCGCGCCGGCGCCCGACTCGACGTCCCCGGGGTCCTGCTCGGCTGCGGCGGCCTCGTCGCGATCGTCTACGGCTTCAGCGAGGCCGAGTCCCGCGGCTGGACCGACCCGCTGGTGCTGTCGCTGTTCGCCGGCGGGATCCTGCTGCTGGCCGTGTTCGTCTGGTGGCAGTCCCGGGCGCCCATGCCGCTGCTGCCGCTGCACATCATCCGGGACCGCAACCGGGCCGGCTGCTTCCTGACCATGGCGCTGGCCGTGATCGGCATGTTCGGCCTATTCCTGTTCATGACGTACTACCTCCAGGCCGTGCTCATGTACTCCCCCGTCAAGACCGGCCTGGCCTTCCTGCCCCTGACGGCCGCGATCATCATCGGCTCGACCCAGATCTCCGCCCGGCTGCTCCCGCGGGTGCCCCCGCGCATGCTGATGGTCCCCGGCATGGCCCTGGCCGCGAGCGGCATGGTGCTGCTGACCGGGATGACGACGCACTCGTCGTACGCCTCCGACATCCTGCCCGCGCTGCTGCTGCTCGGCCTCGGTATGGGCCTGACGTTCATGCCGGTCTTCGCCACCGCAACGGCCGGTGTCGCACCGCACGACTCCGGCGTGACCTCGGCGACCGTCAACACCTCGCAGCAGGTCGGCGGCTCCATCGGCACGGCCCTGCTCAACACCATCGCCACGACCAGCACCGCCACGTACGTCACGGCCCACCTCACCGACCCGTCCGACCGCACCCGGGTGGTGCGGGAGGGCGTCGTCCACGGCTACACCGTCGCCATCTGGTGGGCCGCCGGCATCATGCTGCTGGCCGGTCTGGTCGCGGGCCTGATGGTCACCACGAAGGCCCCCGGCCACGGCGCACCGACGGCGGCGCCCGTACAGGAACCAGTGACCTGAGGGACCGGGAGCCCGCGCGGAAATGCGCATGCTGCGCCCGGCGCGCCGCACTACCGTGCCGGGGTGATCGACATTCCCCGGGAACTGGCGGCGTCACAGGAGAAGTTCAACGGCGAGGCGGGCCGCGCGTTCATCGCCGGGCTGCCCGCGCAGACGGCCCGTTTCCTCGACCACTGGGGCCTCGGCCTCGACGGACCGCCCATGCACGGCGTCTGCGCCCTGGTCCTGCCGGTCGTCCGCGGCGACGGCACTCCGGCGGTCCTCAAGCTCCAGATCCTCGACGAGGAGAGCGAGGGCGAACCGGTGGCGCTGCGCGCCTGGGACGGCGACGGGGCCGTCCGTCTCCTCGACCACGACGAGCCCACCGGCACCATGCTGCTGGAACGCCTGGACGAGACGGGCATGCTGGCCCGGGTGCCGGACGTCCACGAGGCCGTGGTCACCATCGCCGAGCTCCTGGCCCACCTCACGTCCTTCCCGGCCCCGCCCGGTGTGCGCCGCCTCGGCGACATCGCCGGGGCCATGCTCGACCAGACCCCCTGGGCCCTGGCCCGCATCCCCGACCCGGAGGCCCGCCGACTGGTCTCCGACTGCGCGGCCGCGCTGCGCGAGGTCGTGGACGAGCCGGGCGACCGCCTCCTCCACTGGGACCTCCACGACGAGAACGTCCTCGCCTCCGACCGCGCCCCCTGGCTCGCGATCGACCCCAAGCCGCTCGCCGGCGACCCCGGCTTCGAACTGTGGCCGGCCCTCGACAACCGCTACGACCCCGAGGACGTCCGCTGGCGCTTCGACGCCATGACCGACATCCTCGCCCTGGACCGCGCACGGGCCCGCGCCTGGACCCTCGCCCGCCTCCTCCAGAACGCCCTGTGGGACATCGAGGACGGCCGCCCCCTCGACGACAGCCAGATGGAGATCGCCCGCCGCCTGGGAACGGCCGGGCCCCGGACACCCCGGCGCGGACGATGAGCGGCGCCGCATCGACTTCGGGCCGCTCGCCGGGTATGCCGTCTCCATGACAGACGCTTCCACCGTGGTCCCTCTGGTCACCGGGCTGGGCGGGGCCGTGATCGGAGCCGCGGCCGCCGTGTGGGTACCGATGCGTCAGCGGCGGCATCAGTCCCGGGACGAGGAGCGGGCCTTCCACGAGCGCCTCCTCCGCGAGGAGATCAGCCGGCTCACCCAGCTGCGGACCACGGGCCGGGCCTGGTTCGACGTCCTGCTCCGCGCCCACCAGAGCCTGGAGGCGGGCCGGGCCGTCGACCTGGACCGCTTCGACGACGAGCTCACGAAGACCAGCCAGGGAGCGGCCACCGTGGGCTACCAGCCACCGGGCCCGGCGACGGCTCCCTCCCGCGAAGTGCAGGATCTCTCCGCCCAGATCTTCGAGCAGCTGCAGGACCTCTCCTGGGACCTCCGCTCCCACATCATCCACAGCCCCGCCCCCGGAGAATCCACCCCCGACTTCACCGGCCGCATCACCCACATCAAGGACCTCCGAGCAGCCCTCAACGTGAAACTCCTCGAACGCATCGAGCACCTCTCACGCCAGCTGCTCCCCTGAGCCCCGACAACCCGGATGGGAAGCCCTTGGCAGCCGACACCGGGGCGGCGGGTGCGGGTTGGTGATTCGGCTCATCGAGTGACGAGTTCCTCCTTATGCTGAACTTCTTGTCCATTGATGCTTGGGGGAGTTGTCGTGCTGGTCGAGGGACTGATCGCGGTGGCGGCGGCGGGTGGCGGGGCGATCGTGCAGGCGGCGGGGACGGACGCGTGGGCCGGGATCCGCGGCGGTGTCGCGCGGATCCTCGGCCGTGGCGAGGCAGGGCGGGAACAGGCAGAGCTGGAGCGGCTCGACCAGACCCGGGCGGAACTGGAGTCGGCCGGCGACGGAGCGGGGTCGGACCGGGTGCAGACCGTTCTGGCGACCCGCTGGCAGACCCGTCTGGAGATGCTCCTCGAGCAACTCCCGGAGCAGGAGCGCCAGCAGGTGGCCGCTGAGCTGGAGGCTCTGGTCCAGCAGGTGCACACCCAGGCACCGGTGCAGAGCACACACAACGACTTCAGCAATGCGACGTTCACCGACAGTCAGGTTCTGGGCAGCGGCACGCAGAACAACACGATCAACCGGTAGCGGTACGGGCGGCGGGCATGGGGGCGAGGAAGACGTCCGGCAAGCGCAAGAGCGGCGGCAAGAGCGGCGGCAAGAAGGACAAACGTCCCGGCCAGGGACAACGCGCCGGTACCAGTTTCGCGGGCGCGTCGTTCGTGCGCAGCCAGGTGCTCGGCAGCGGGACTCAGACCACGAAGATCGACGTGCAGGCGTACGCGGCGGTGCCGACGGCACTCAACTCCCTTCCGGGGCTGCCGCAGGAGTTCACCGGTCGCGAGGACGAGATCGCGAAGATCGTGGCCCTGCTGGCCCCCGGGATCGGTTCGGGTGCGACGGTGGGGTCGGTCGCGGGGCTGCCGGGCGTGGGCAAGACCACCCTCGCCCATGCCGTGGGGCACGCCGTGCTCGACAAGGGCTGGTTCACGGCGGTGCAGATGGTGAACCTGCGCGGCTACGACCCGACCCCTGTCCCGCCGGAGGACGCACTGGAGGCGCTGCTGCGAGCCCTCGGTGTCGCGGCGCAACACATTCCGCCCACGCTGGACGAACGGGAGGGGCTCTACCGCTCCCAACTCGACGCTCTGGCACGTGAGGATCAGCGGGTCCTGATCCTTGCGGACAACGCCTCGACCTCGGACCAGATCCGGCCGCTGCTTCCGGCTCGTCACCACGCCGTGCTGGTGACCAGCCGGCACGCCCTGCCCGGGCTCGGCGCCCGTCTGTTCAACCTCCACCCCCTCCAACCTGATGCCGCCGTCGACCTCCTGCACCATCGGCTGGAGGTCGCCGACCCCGACGACCACCGGGTCGAGGACGAGCCCGCCGCCGCGGACGAACTCGCCGCGCTCTGCGGCTACCTCCCCCTGGCCCTGCAGATCGCCGCCGCGCTCCTCGCCGACGATCCCGACCAGCCGCTGTCCGAGCGGGTGCGGATGCTCACCGACGCCGGCACCCGCCTCGGCGGCCTCGACGACGGCGAACGCAATCTGCGCGCAGTCTTCGACGAATGCCTGACGCGTCTCTCTCACCAGGAGGCCGACCTCTACCGTCTGTTGGGCCTCCACCCCGGCCCGGACATCTCCACGCCCGCCGTCGCAGCTCTCACCGACCAGCCCGCCGACAAGATCACCCCGGTCCTGCGACAGCTCGTCCGAGCACGCCTGCTCACCCAGAACAGCCAGGCCCGCGACCGCTGGTCCCTTCACGACCTCTTGCGCGTTCACGCCCAGGAGCAGGCCCGCACCACCATGGACCGCGGCCGTGTGCCCCGCCGACGCTTCGAACAGGCCCGCACCCGGCTCACCGATTACTACGTCCGCCATTCCGCAGCGGCCGAGACACACCTCCAGCCCCCCGGCGACGCCGTGTCAGCGTTGTTCGCCGGACGAGATCAGGCGCTGGCGTGGTTCGACGCCGAACGCGAGAACCTCCTCGCCACCACCCACTCCTACGCCCGCACCCAAACAGCCATGGACCTCGGATTTGCCCTCGGCCACTACCTGAAATGGCGACGGCGACTCCAGGATCTGGCGACCGTCCGCGCCCACGCACTCGAAGCCTGCCAGGCACTCGGTGACACGTTGAATCTGGCCGGTGCCTGGAACAACCTCGGCAGCGCCCTCCAGGACCTCCGGCGCTACACCGAAGCCCTCGACGCCTACCGAACCGCACTCGACCTGCACCGGCAGACCGGCGACACCCACGGCCAAGCCGGCGCCTGGAACAACCTCGGCAACGCACTTCAACGGCTCCGGCGCTACACCGAAGCACTCGACGCCCACCGCACCGCACTCGACCTGCACCGGCAGACCAGCGACACCCACGGCCAAGCGAACGCCTGGAACAACCTCGGCAACGCACTCCAAGAGCTCCGGCGCTACGCCGAAGCACTCGACGCCCACCGCACCGCACTCGACCTGTACCGGCAGACCGGGGACACCCACGGCCAGGCCGGCGCCTGGAACAACCTCGGCAACGCACTTCGGGAGCTCCGGCGCTACACCGAAGCACTCGACGCCCACCGGATCTCACTGGACCTGCACCAGCAGACCGGTGACCCACACGGCCAGGCCGGCGCCTGGAACAACCTCGGCAACGTGTTCAAAGAGCTCCAGCGCTACACCGAAGCACTCGACGCCCACCGCACCGCACTCGACCTGCACCAGCAGACCGGCGACACCCACGGCCAAGCGAACGCCTGGAACAACCTCGGTAACGCACTCAACGGGCTCCGGCGCTACACCGAAGCCCTCGACGCCCACCGAACCTCACTGGACCTGAACCAGCAGACCGGTGACACCCACGGGCAAGCCGTCGCCTGGAACAACCTGGGCACGGCCTGTCGCGGCCTGGATCGATACACGGAGGCGATCACAGCCGGGGAGAAGGCCATCGAGATGCTGACCCAGGATGAGGACTGGGCACGTACCGGCGAGGCCTGGGCGGAGTTCGCCGCCACTCTGAAGGCGTCCGGCGCCGATCCGTCCCGGGTCCGGGAGGCATGGGAACAGTCCGCCACCGCCTACGCCCGGGCAGGCGACGACGAAGCAGCAGCCACATCCCGTGCGAATGTCGAGTGCCCGCCAGGTGCAGGACGCTGAGTCCGCCCAGGTCTGAGTACATTCGACCCGAGGTCTGAGGCAGAGCCAATGCGGTCCGACCGGCGACCCGCACCACAAGCGGTCCAGAACGTCTTCACATCGGCCCGCGCAACACACCCCGCACCGCCGCCGCATCCATCGACGACAAAACCCCAGGTCAGACCACATCTGACCTGGGGTTCAGCGGAGCCCCCTGTCGGATTCGAACCGACGACCTACGCATTACAAGTGCGTTGCTCTGGCCAGCTGAGCTAAGGAGGCGGGTGCCGTGGTGCGCGTTGCCGCGCTTGAGGGGCGGCACCACTGTACACAGAGGCCGTTACGCCGAGCCACGAAGTTCCGGGCCGCGGGTGCACTCCTCCAAGGAGTAGGCAAACCGGTACGGCACCGCCGTCTCGCCGTGCCGTGCGGTGAAGCCGCCCTTCCCCGTGAGGCCGGTCAGCTCGCCGCTGCCCGAGCCCGGCACCACCTCGAAGGTGCAGTGCACGGTGCCGTCCTCGCCGAACCACCCTCGCTCCTCCACCGCGAAGCTGCCCTCACGGCCCTCGACGCGGCCGGTGAGGAGTTCCATGCCGCTGAAGGAGCCGGTCTTCGCGGTGACGTAGACGATCGCGTACTCACAGATCGTCCCGGCCGCCTCGATGCCGCCCGTGAAGGTGT
The DNA here is from genome assembly GCF_042733745.1 of Streptomyces sp. NPDC059696. Taxonomy (NCBI): domain Bacteria; kingdom Bacillati; phylum Actinomycetota; class Actinomycetes; order Kitasatosporales; family Streptomycetaceae; genus Streptomyces; species Streptomyces sp. NPDC059696. The sequence goes on along the minus strand of NZ_JBHWFG010000014.1, from coordinate 115,607 downwards.
TCCGGACGGAGGCGTGCGCGAGGCGGGGGTTCGCGTCCTCGGCCGGGCCGATCACGCGTTCCTGCCAATCGGCGAAGGTGAAGTGTCCAGTGGTGGCGGCGGTGGTGGTGGCGGCGGCGGCCGTGGTGGTGGCGGCGGTGGCGGTGGTGCTGCGGGTGTCGGGCATGGTGATCCTTTCGGGCGGTTGCTCGTCGACGTGCCTGGATGTGCGGGCGCGTGCCTCGCCGTGCTCCACCAGCCTGAACGCCGTACCTGACATCTCCTGTCAGGTACGGCTCGGCCACCGCGACAATGGCCCCCATGCGCGCCGACCGGCTCCTCTCCCTGCTCCTGCTGCTCCAGAACCGCGGGCGGATGACCGCGCCCGAGCTCGCCGCCGAGCTGGAGGTGTCGGTGCGGACCGTCTACCGGGACGTCGAGGCGCTGGGGGCGGCCGGCGTGCCCGTGTGCGCCGACCGGGGGCCCGAGGGCGGCTACCGGCTGGTCGACGGGTACCGGACCCGGCTGACCGGTCTCACCGACGCCGAGGCCGGTTCGCTGTTCCTCGCCGGCATGCCCGGACCCGCCCGGGACCTGGGGCTCGGGGCGGTGCTGGCCAGCGCCCAGCTGAAGGTCCAGGCGGCCCTGCCGGCGGAGCTGTCCGGGCAGGCGCGGCGGGTCCAGGAGCGGTTCCACCTGGACGCGCCCGCCTGGTTCCGGGAGGCCGACCCGGTGCCGTGCCTGGAGGCCGTGGCGGCGGCCGTGTGGGAGCGGCGGATACTGCGGCTGCACTACCGGCGCTGGCGCGGCGAGGTCCACCGGGAGGTGCGGCCGCTGGGGCTCGTCCTGAAGGGCGGCATCTGGTACCTGGTCGCCCTGGCGGAGGAGGCCGTACGGACCTACCGGGTCTCGCGCGTGCTGTCCGTGACGGAGACGGGCGAGCTCTTCGACCGCCCCGCCGGGTTCGACCTGGCCGCCTACTGGGGGGCGTCCTCCCGGCACCTGGAGGCCGCGCTGCGACACGGGGTCGCCCGGGTGCGGCTCTCGCCGCGCGGGCGGAAGCTGCTGCCGATGCAGTTCGGGGCGGCGGGCGTGCGCGCCCTGGAGAGCGCGGGCGCGCCGGACGCGGACGGCTGGACCGAGGTGGAGCTGAGCGTGGAGACGGAGGCCGTGGCCGTGGGCGACCTGTTGCGGCTGGGCCCGGAGGCCGAGGTGCTCGGTCCGCCCGAGCTGCGGCAGGCCGTCGCCCGTGCCGTGGCGGCACTGGCCCGCCGGTACGGGCGGAGTGACGGGCCGGAGTGACGGTCCGGAATTACGGTCCGGAATTACGGTCAGGAGTCACGGCGACCCGGGTTCCGGTCCAGAGTGACGGGCCGGAGTGACATGCACGGGATCGAGCCGCTTCGAAAATTTCCGCGAAGTTCACAGAGCCGGAACTACTGACAGACGTGTGAACGCCAGGTACCGTCCTGAGCCAGTTCACACGCGTGGACTACACCACAACGGGATCACCGTCGTGGCACCGCCTTCCTACTCGGATCGTCCGGCACGTTCCTGCCGGTAGAAGGGGTTCATTCACCATGGCCACTGTGCAGTTCGACAAGGCGACCCGGATCTACCCGGGTTCCACCAAGCCCGCCGTCGACGCTCTGGAGATCGACATCGAGGACGGCGAGTTCCTCGTCCTCGTCGGCCCGTCCGGTTGCGGCAAGTCCACCTCGCTCCGCATGCTCGCGGGGCTCGAGGACGTCAACGCCGGCGCCATCCGCATCGGCGACCGCGACGTCACCCACCTGCCGCCCAAGGACCGGGACATCGCCATGGTGTTCCAGAACTACGCGCTCTACCCGCACATGACCGTCGCCGACAACATGGGCTTCGCGCTCAAGATCGCCGGCGTCAACAAGGCGGAGATCCGGCAGAAGGTCGAGGAGGCCGCGAAGATCCTCGACCTCACCGAGTACCTGGACCGCAAGCCGAAGGCCCTCTCCGGCGGTCAGCGCCAGCGTGTCGCGATGGGCCGCGCGATCGTCCGTGAGCCGCAGGTGTTCCTCATGGACGAGCCGCTGTCCAACCTGGACGCCAAGCTCCGCGTGTCCACCCGTACGCAGATCGCGAGCCTCCAGCGCCGCCTGGGCATCACCACCGTCTACGTCACCCACGACCAGGTCGAGGCCATGACGATGGGCGACCGCGTGGCGGTCCTCAAGGACGGTCTGCTCCAGCAGATCGACACCCCGCGCAACATGTACGACAAGCCCGCCAACCTCTTCGTGGCCGGCTTCATCGGCTCCCCCGCGATGAACCTCGTCGAGGTGCCGATCACCGACGGCGGCGTCAAGTTCGGCAAGTCCGTCGTGCCGGTGCAGCGCGACGCGATCGCCGCCGCGACCGACAAGACCGTCACCGTGGGCGTCCGCCCCGAGCACTTCGAGGTGGCCGGCGCCGACGCCGAGCTGGGCCTCGCGGTCACCGTCAACGTCGTCGAGGAGCTCGGCGCCGACGCCTACGTCTACGGCACCGCCAAGGTCGGCGACGAGTCCAAGGACCTCGTCGTCCGGGTCAGCGGCCGTGACGTCCCGGAGAAGGGCAGCCAGCTGCACGTCGTGCCCCGCTCCGGCGAGACCCACGTGTTCTCGACGTCGACCGGTGCGCGCCTGTCCGACTGATCAACCAGCGAGCGCACCACCCCGGGTGAATCACCCAGGTTGACGAGGAGGGCCCCGCAGCGCGCTGCGGGGCCCTTCACGTTGTCGACAAATACCCCGGCAGACCGGACGTTTCGAGCGTTGTGCGTCAACGCACTACCCGGAAAGTGGGACTCTCCCATCCCCCGAACCGGTGACTAAATGTCTACAAACCATTACCGGGCGCTACCCTCACACGCGTGAAGCACTCCATGAACCAACAGACGCGACGCGGCCGGGGCCCCGCCCGCCGGATCGGCCGCACCCTCGCTTTCGTCCTGCCCGTCGTCCTGGTGCTCTCCGGGACCCTCGCGGTCACCCGGGTCAACTGGTCGGGGAACTCCACGGACCCGGTGCTCACCGCCGCGGACACCTCCGTGGGCACCCCGCGGGCCGCCAAGCGCGCCCCCCAGGACGTCCTGCGCGACAAGCTGCTGACCGAGCTGCAGGAGGAGGACCCGGGCGTCGCCCTCACCCACCTCCAGCAGGCGGTGAACGGCCGCCCGACCCTGGCGAAGCACTGCGCGTCCATCGCCCGCGCCCTCGGCCAGGCCGCCGTCCGGGTCTACGGCCCGACGCGCGCGCAGTCCTACGCCCGCCCGGTCTGTGACACGGCCTTCGCCACCGGCGTCGCCGCCGCGCACAGCTGAGCGCGCCGCCCTGCCGGCGCACACCGCCCCGCCACCGTGCGGGACGTCCATCACGGCTGACGCAGGAACGCTCGTCAGCTGCTGCACCGGGCGGGACGCCACGTACAGTTCGTTCTCATGAGCGATCCGAGCGCCGCGTCCCGCCCCGTTCAAGCCGTCGTTCTGGCCGGTGGCCAGGGCTCCCGGCTGCGTCCGTACACCGACGACCGGCCCAAGCCGATGGTCGAGATCCCCGGGACGGGGACGCCGATCATCGGCCATCAGCTGTCCTGGCTCGCCGACGAGGGTGTGACGGACGTCGTGGTGTCCTGCGGTCATCTGGCCGAGGTGCTGCAGAAGTGGCTGGAGACGGCCGAGTTGCCCGTGTCCGTCACGACGGTCGTCGAGCGGGAGCCGCTCGGGCGCGGCGGCGGCCTCAAGTACGCCGCGGCTCACCTCCCGCACCCCGACCAGCCCTGGTACGCGACGAACGGCGACATCTGGACGCGGTTCTCGCTGCGGGACATGGCCGACTTCCACGCCGAGCGGGACGCCGTCGCGACGCTGGCGCTGGCGCGGCCCCGGCTGCCGTGGGGGGCGGTGCAGACCGACGGTTTCGGGCGCATCACCGACTTCATCGAGGCACCGCCGTCGACCTTCGAGATCAACGCCGGTGTGTACGTCTTCTCCCCCGAGTTCGCCGGGCTGCTGCCGCACCGGGGTGATCACGAGCGGACGACGTTCCCGCATCTGGCCCGTGAGCGGCGGCTGGCCGGGTTCACGATCCCGCAGGGGGCGTACTGGCGGGCCATCGACACCGCGAAGGATCTGACCGAGGCGGCGAAGGAGCTGGCCGCGCTGGGGCGTTGAGGCGCTGCCGGTCGCGCCGATCGGTGCGGGCCTGACCCCGTCGAGGAGGCGGTGCGGGCCTGACCCCGTCGAGGAGGCGGTGCGGGCCTGACCCCGTCGAGGAGGCGGTGTCGTCGGGGCGCGGCGCCGCGCGGTCGGCCGGTTGCCGCCCGTCGGTGGCCGACCGACCGTCGGCGGCCGACCGACCGTCGTGGCTCGTCGCACGTTCCCCGCGCCCCTGAGTCGGCTGCCTCCGAGTCGGCTGCCTCCGAGTCCGTTGCTTCGTGCAGCCGTTTCCCTTTGGCCCATGGGGCTGCTCCCCCGCACGAGAAGGCCCCGCATCCGTGGGATGCGGGGCCTTCCGGTGCGCCGGCCGAGGGCTAGCCCAGGAGGCCGCCCACCAGGCCCGGGCGGCCTGTGGAGTTGGAGCCTCCGTTGCCGGTGCCGCCGGTCGAGCCCGTGCCGCCCGTTGCCGTGCCGCCGCCGGACGTGGGGCCGGTCGTGGTGCTCGGGGCCTGGACGGCAGGGGAGGTCTGCTGGGGCGGTGCCTGGCCCGCGGTCCCCTGGGTCTGGCTGGGGGATCCGCCGGTGACGGTGCCGGTGTCGCGGGTGGCGTCGGGCCGGGTCGTGGTGCCCGCGCTGGGGCTCGCCGAGCCGGCCGTGGCGCCCTGGGTGGGCGAGGAGGAGGCCGACGGGGTCCGCTTCTCCTTGCGCTTGCCGGGCTCACCAGGGAGCGGGGAGCCGGGCAGCTCGTTGCGCGGGGCCTCGCCGGGACCCGGGACGACGACCCGGTCGGCGTCCCGCACGGCACCGCCGAGCAGCGAGCCGACGAGCAGGGTGATGCCGGTGACGATCGCGGTGACGAGGGCGCCGCGCCGCAGCACGTAGCGGCGCAGGTCCCAGATGTCGGTACGCGGGCCGAGCCGGCGCCAGGCGCTGCCCGCGAGGCGGCCGTCGACGGAGTAGACGGGGGCGCCGGCGATGATCAGCGGGGACCAGGCGGCGAGGTAGATGATGTCGGGGGTCTCGTAGGCCGGGACGCTCTTCCAGCTGACCGTCACCAGCAGCGCGGCCGACAGCAGGGCGCCCAGGCAGGCGGCGACGCGCTGCCAGCAGCCCAGCACCGTCAGGACGCCGACGATGACCTGTGCGAAGGCGATGACCAGGCCGGCGCCGACCGGGTGCTCCAGGGCGAACTGGCGCAGCGGCTCGGCCACTTCCCATGGGTGCAGGGTGTTGAGCCACTTGACCATGGAGCCGCGCTTGCCGCCTTCGAAGTAGACGGGGTCGCACAGCTTGCCCATGCCGGCGTAGATGGAGATGAAGCCGAGGAAGACGCGCAGCGGGAGCAGGACCACGCCGAGGTTCATCCGGCGGCCCGGGTAGTAGGCGTGCCGGGCCGGGTCGTCGCCGTGCCGCTTGCCCCGGCGCCCGGTGTCGTCCGCTTCGGTCGCGTGCTCCTCGAACTCGCCGTCCGCGTAGTCCGGTTCGCCGTAAGCCTGTTCGTCGTAGGCCTGTTCGTCGTAGGCGCTGCCGACGGTGCGCATGGGCGGCAGCAGCCGGGTGCCGTCGGCGGGCTCGTGGGTGCGCTGCGGGCCGACCACGGGCGTCTCGACGGTCTGGGCGAGATCGCCCTCGTAGCCGTCGCCCGGGTAGCCGTCGCCGCCCGCGTAGCCGTCGCCGCCGTAGCCCGCGCCCTGGTACCCGGGGGTGTCGTACCCGGGGCCCACGCGGGAGATGACCTGGGTGGCCCCGGCGTCGGCGGCGGGCTCGTCGGCGTGGCGGACGCTCTCGTGCCGCACGGCCTGCAGGAGCCGGTGTGCGCCGGTGTCGTCGGGGGCGGATCTGCCGCTCCAGACGACGGGTCGGCGGCGGGCGGTGGCCCCGTCCGCCCCTCCCCCCACCTGGGGGATGCGGGCGGTGTCCTCGGTGGCGGTCAGATGCCGAGCGACCCGGGGGGACTGGACGCGACGCGTCGATACGCCCAACTGCACGCGGAAACTCGCGTGATTGACGATGACCTGCGCCGGGTCGCTCGGCACCTTCACCATGCTCAGCGCGGGAGCGTCGTCGAGTCCCGACGAGCGGTCCCCCGTGGGTGTGCGGGGTGTTCTGGTGTCCACACTCATCTAACCGAGTGACGTCGCGTTAGGACACTGCTTTGACCCGCCGGATCTGTCCGGACCCCGTCAAGCTTGTCCTCGTCGCCCCGATGACACCGGAATTACCCCGTACAGGTGAAGTTCCGGACGCTTGTTCAGCTGCGTCGGCGGGCCGCCTCGTACAGCACGATCCCCGCCGCCACACCGGCGTTGAGCGACTCGGCGCCGCCCGGCATCGGGATCCGCACCCGGACGTCACAGGTCTCCCCGACCAGCCGGGACAGGCCCTTGCCCTCGCTGCCGACGACGATGACGAGCGGGCCGTCCAGCGCCGCCAGCTCACCGAGGTCCGCCTCACCGTCGGCGGCCAGGCCGACGACCGTGATGCCGGCCTTCTTGTACGCCTCCAGGGCCCGGGTCAGGTTGGTGGCGCGGGCGACGGGGGTACGGGCCGCCGTACCGGCGGACGTCTTCCAGGCGCCGGCCGTCATGCCGGCCGCGCGGCGCTCGGGGACCACGACGCCGTGACCGCCGAACGCGGAGACGGAGCGGACCACCGCGCCGAGGTTGCGCGGGTCGGTGACGCCGTCCAAGGCGACGATCAGCGGGTCCTCGCCGCTGTCGTAGGCGGCGGCCGCCAGGTCCTCGGGGTGCGCGTACTCGTACGGCGGGACCTGCAGGACCAGGCCCTGGTGGTTGAGGCCGTTGGTCATCCGGTCCAGCTCGGGACGCGGGGCCTCCATCAGGTTGATGCCGCCGCGCTCGGCGGCGACCTGGAGGGCCTCGCGCACCCGCTCGTCGTTGTCGATGAACTGCTGGACGTAGAGCGTGGAGGCGGGGACGCCCTCGCGCAGCGCCTCCAGGACCGGGTTGCGGCCGACGACCAGCTCGGACGTGCCCTTGCCGCCGCGGCCACGGGCCACGGGGCGGCGCACCGACTGCTTCGCCTTGGCGTTGGCGACGCGGTTCTTCTTGTGTCCCTTGCGCATCTCGGCGGGCGGGGTGGGGCCCTTGCCCTCGAGGCCCTTGCGCCGCTGGCCGCCACTGCCGACCTGCGCGCCCTTCTTGCCGGACATGCGGCGGTTGTTGGCTGCCATGACCTACCTGTCTCTGCTGTCGCCGTGAGGCGGTGAAGTGCGTACGTCTATGAAGTGTGCCGCCCGGGGGCCCGGGCGGCACAATCGATCTTCCGGCCGCGGCCGGGCTAGCGCGGGCCGAGGGTCCAGCGCGGGCCCTGCGGGCTGTCCTCGATGACCAGGCCGGACTGGCCGAGCTGGTCGCGGATGGCGTCGGCGGTGGGCCAGTCCTTGCGGGCCCGGGCGGCCTCGCGCTGGTCGAGGACCATGCGCACGAGCGTGTCGACCACGCCGTGCAGGTCCTGGCCGCGGTCGCCCTCCCCGGCCCACTGCGGGTCCAGCGGGTCGAGGCCGAGCACGCCGAGCATCGCGCGGACCTCGGCGAGCCGGGCCACGGCCGCTTCCTTGTCGTCGGCGGCCAGCGCGCTGTTGCCCTGCCGGACCGTGGTGTGCACGACGGCGAGGGCCTGCGGCACGCCCAGGTCGTCGTCCATGGCCTCGGCGAAGGCCAGCGGCACCTCGGCGGCGGGCTCGACGACGCCGGCCTTCTCCACCACGCGCTGCACGAAGCCCTCGATCCGCGCGAACGCCGACTCGGCCTCGCGCAGCGCCTCCTCGCTGTACTCGATCATCGAGCGGTAGTGCGGGGTGCCGAGGTAGTAGCGCAGCACGATGGGCCGCCAGCGCTTGACCATCTCGCTGACCAGGACCGAGTTGCCGAGCGACTTGGACATCTTCTCGCCGCTCATGGTGACCCAGGCGTTGTGCACCCAGTACCGGGCGAACTCGTCGCCGTAGGCCTTGGCCTGGGCGATCTCGTTCTCGTGGTGCGGGAAGATCAGGTCCAGGCCGCCGCCGTGGATGTCGAAGGCGGAGCCGAGGTACTTGTGCGCCATGGCCGAGCACTCCAGGTGCCAGCCGGGCCGGCCGCGTCCCCACGGCGTCTCCCAGTCGGGCTCGCCGGGCTTGGTGGCCTTCCACATGGCGAAGTCGCGCGGGTCGCGCTTGCCGGTGATGCCCTCCTCGGCGGGCTGCCGCATCTCGTCGAGGTCCTGCCGGGACAGCTCCAGGTAGGAGGGCCAGGAGCGGACGTCGAAGTAGACGCTGCCGTCGGCCTCGTAGGCGTGGCCGCGCTCGATGAGGCCGCGCATCATCTCGACCATCTCGGTGATGTGGCCGGTGGCCCGCGGCTCGTAGGTGGGCGGCAGGCATCCGAGCACGGTGTAGCCGTCGTTGAAGGCGCGCTCGTTCTCGTAGCCGATGGCCCACCAGGGGCGGTTCTGGTCGGCCGACTTCGCGATGATCTTGTCGTCGATGTCCGTCACGTTCCGCACGAACGTGACGTCGTAGCCGCGGTACTCGAACCAGCGGCGCATGATGTCGAAGTTCAGCCCGGAGCGGATGTGCCCGATGTGCGGGGCCGCCTGCACGGTGGCACCACACAGGTAGATCGAGACACAACCCGGCCGGAGCGGGGAGAAGTCACGGATCTGCCGGGCGCTGGTGTCGTACAGGCGAATAGTCACCACTCCAGGGTAGTGGGCCCCGGGGAGTGCCTCAGGACCTTCACCCCGGGACGCACACATTCGTGACACAGGCGACGGGCAGGCCCGGCGCCCGCCCTCAGCCGGTGCGCACCACCAGGGCCGTGGCCACCGCCATCAGCCCTTCCTCCCGGCCGGGGAAGCCCAGCCCGTCCGTCGTCGCGCCCGACACCGACACCGGTGCTCCGGCCGCCTCCGACAGCAGCTTCTGCGCCTCGTCCCGGCGCTTGCCGATCTTCGGGCGGGGACCCACCACCTGTACGGCGATGTTGCCGATGCGGAATCCGGCCTCGCGCACGATGCGCGCGGCCTCCGTCAGGAGCGTGACCCCGGAGGCACCGGACCACTCGGGCCGGCCCGTGCCGAAGTGCTGCCCGAGGTCGCCGAGACCCGCGGCGGAGAACAGGGCGTTGCAGGCGGCGTGCGCGACGACGTCCGCGTCGGAGTGCCCGGCCAGGCCCGGGCCCGCGTCCTCCCACTTCAGGCCGGCGCACCACAGCTCGCGGCCCTCCTCGAAGGCGTGGATGTCGGTGCCGATGCCGACCTGGGGCAGTACGGGCTGGTCAGAAGCCATCGTTGAGCCTCCTGCGGGCCAGGACCGCCTCCGCGAGGACCAGGTCCAGGGGGCGGGTCACCTTGAAGGCCTCCTCGTGGCCGGGGACGGCCACGACCGTGAGGCCGAGCCGCTCGACCATGCCGGCGTCGTCGGTGACCTCGCCGGTCACCGTCTCGTGCGCCCTGACCAGGGTGGTCCGGTCGAAGCCCTGCGGGGTCTGGACCGCCCGCAGCAGGGCGCGCTCGGGCGTGGCGACGACCGGCTCCGGCTCGCCGGGGGTGCCGGCGGGTTCGACCTGCTTGACGGTGTCGGCGAGCGGCAGCGCCGGCACCACGGCCGGGGCGCCGTCCCGGACGGCCTCGATCACGGCGTCGACGGTGTCCACCGGCACCAGCGGCCGGGCCGCGTCGTGGACGAGCACGATGTCGTGGCCGGGCGGCAGCGCGTCGAGGCCGAGCTTCACGGACTCCTGGCGGGTCTGCCCGCCCGGGACGACCAGGAAGTCCGTCCGCTCGGGCAGGGCGTGCGCGTCGAGCAGCGAGCGGACCTCGGCGGCGCCGTCGGGCGGGGCCACGACGACGACCGTGGCGACGGCGCGGGAGGCGGCCATCGCGCGGACGGCGTGGATCAGCATGGGGGTGCCGCCGAGCGCGCGGAGCGCCTTGGGGGCGCCCGGGCCCAGCCGGACGCCGCGGCCGGCGGCGGGAATCACGGCCGCCGTACGGGCCGTGGAGGGTCCGGCGGACGGCGAGGGACGCGAATCGTCAGACATGGTTCCTGTCAGGTTTGTGTGCTGGCCCGGCGTGGGTATGGCCTGGAGGAGTGCCGGGCGCGACGCGCTCGACCGGACCCTTCCGTGACGCCGGTCGAGCCCGCTGCCCGGGACCCCGAACACCGGGGCGTGAGTGATAACACATCTCGGAGTGACGGCGCATCGGCTTCGGAGTACGAACATGCCGCAGCGCCCGGCGACAAGTATTTCGTCATCGGGCACCGCGGCATTTCGATGTGCTGGCGCGCGCTCGGCCGGCCTCGGCTGATCAGCCTCGACCAGCAGCCTTGATCAGCGGCTTCGGCCTGCGCAGAGCGCTGCGCGACAGGACTCGCTTCGGGAGGCGGCTTCGCCTCAGGAGGCGAGCACCTCGTCGAGCAGGGCTTCGGCCTTGTCCTCGTTGGTGTTCTCCGCGAGGGCGAGCTCGCTCACCAGAATCTGGCGGGCCTTGGCGAGCATGCGCTTCTCACCGGCGGACAGTCCGCGCTCGCGCTCACGACGCCACAGGTCACGCACCACTTCCGCGACCTTGATGACATCGCCCGAGGCGAGCTTCTCCAGGTTTGCCTTGTATCGACGGGACCAGTTCGTGGGCTCCTCGGCGTACGCCGCGCGCAGCACCTCGAAGACCCGGTCCAGCCCGTCCTGACCGACCACATCACGCACGCCGACGAACTCCGCATTGTCCGCTGGCACACGTACCGTCAGGTCGCCCTGGGCGACCTTCAGCACCAAGTAGGTCTTGTCCACGCCTTTGATCTGGCGAGTTTCGATGGCCTCGATCAGCGCGGCCCCGTGATGGGGATAGACCACGGTGTCGCCAACCTTGAACGTCATGTGACAGGTACCCCTTCCGTGGCTATCCAGGGTAACACGGAAACTGCGGGTACTGAATGGCGTTTTCGCAGGTCAGGGCATATCTCGGGGCTTGACAACTCCGACAGGAACGTGCTTCGGACAGGGATCGGAAGAAGGTATTCGCAGGTGGGAGCGGCTCTTCGGGGCGAGTGAAACGCGTACGCTACACGCATCCGGAGCATCCTCCAGAAGGCCGAACATCCCCATATGTCCGGTTCCGTATGATCGACTTCCGCTACTCCGTTCGGCGGCCCCGGCCGGGTTCACGTCGAATCCGGAATTGATCACCGGGCGTCCTGCCGAGCCTGCGGTGATCAATTCCGAGGCCGCCCGCGCATTCCTTCACGGAACATTTGCGGTGCCGCGCGGGTCTCTTATGTGAATGCCGGACGACGGCCACGCCAATGTGACACGGGAGTCACATGAGACTCAGGTGGGATCAGCGGTGCCGGGGGGTCGGGTGCGGCCGGACGAGGGCGGCTCGGTAACCTAAGGCCCGCTGACAGACACTTAGGGCGGCTTTATCGGCCGCTCCGCTCGAGTCAAGGAGTTGCCGCCGCCGTGAGCAGCAGCCTTCGACGCGGTGCCCTCGCCGCCGTCGTCACCGCGTTCTCGATCGCCTCGCTCGCCGCGTGCGGCGCCGGCAACGACGCCCAGACGCTGGAGATCAAGCCGGACAACGCGGCGACGAGCGTCGGCGACATCAAGGTCCAGAACGCGATCGTGATCACGCAGCCCGACCTCGAGTCGACCGGCCCGGCCGCGATCTCCGCCACCCTCTTCAACTCGGGCCGCAGCGCCGAGACGCTGGAGTCCATCACCCTGCCCGGCACCGGCAAGACCGCCGAGCTCAAGCCCGCCAAGGGCGGCAGCCTCAGCATCCCGGCCGGCGGCTCGCTGATCCTGGGCGGCAAGGACAACGCCACGGCGATGCTGCCGAGCAGCCGTGAGGCCGTGCAGGACGGCAACGCCCAGAAGGTCACCTTCACCTTCAGCAAGACGGGTGCCGTGAGCCTGCAGGCCTTCGTCGTCCCCGCCGAGCACTACTTCAAGGAGTGGGGCCCCACCGAGGTCCCGGCCGCGCCGGGCGCCTCGACGTCCCCGTCGGGTTCGCCGTCCGGTTCCCCCGCCGAGGGCGAGTCGGGTGCGCCGGAGAGCCCCGCGGCCGGTGAGACGCCGGGCGGCCACGCGTCCGGCACGCCGAGCGACGCGGCCTCGGCGAGCGCCGGTCACTGAGCAGACGCGACCAGGGCGGGCCCCCTCCGAGGAGGGGGCCCGCCCTTCGTGCTGCTGTCGCCGTCCGCCGGCCTACGGCTCGAACTTGTAGCCGAGGCCGCGGACCGTCACCAGGTAGCGCGGGGCGCCCGGGTCCGGCTCGATCTTGGCCCGCAGCCGCTTGACGTGGACGTCGAGGGTCTTGGTGTCACCGACGTAGTCGGCGCCCCAGACGCGGTCGATGAGCTGCATGCGGGTCAGCACCCGGCCGGCGTTGCGCAGCAGCATCTCCAGCAGGTCGAACTCCTTCAGCGGCAGATCGATCTTGGTGCCGCCGACGGTGACCACGTGCCGGTCGACGTCCATGCGGACCGGGCCGGCCTCGAGAGCCGCCGGGGTGACCTCCTCGGGCTCGCCGCGGCGGCGCAGCACGGCACGGATCCGCGCGACCAGCTCGCGCGAGGAGAACGGCTTGGTGACGTAGTCGTCGGCTCCTATCTCCAGCCCGACGACCTTGTCGATCTCACTGTCCTTGGCGGTCACCATGATGACGGGGACGTTGGAGCGGCCGCGCAGCTGGCGGCACACCTCCGTGCCCGGCAGGCCGGGCAGCATCAGGTCGAGCAGGACGAGGTCGGCGCCGTTGCGCTCGAACTCGTCGAGTCCGTCGGGCCCGGTGGTCGCGACGGCGACCTCGAAGCCCTCCTTGCGGAGCATGTACGACAGGGCGTCGGAGAAGGACTCCTCGTCCTCGACGACGAGCACTCGGGTCACGGAAGGACCTCCGGGGCGGGAAGCGTTTCGTACGCGGCTGATTCGGGGGATGTGGGGGTGGACCGCCCGGCCTCCTCGTCGAGGCCCGCGCCTCCTGCGCGCGTCTGACGGGCGGGCTGCTGAGACGCGCCGCGGGCCGCACCGGCCTCCGGCAGGCGCAGGGTGAAGGTGGAGCCCTGGCCTTCGGCGCTCCAGACGGTGACCTCCCCGCCGTGCGAGGCGGCCACGTGCTTGACGATGGCCAGCCCCAGTCCCGTGCCGCCGGTGGCACGGGAGCGGGCCGGGTCGACGCGGTAGAAGCGCTCGAAGATGCGCTCCTTGTCCTTGTCGGAGATGCCGATGCCCTGGTCGGTGACGGCGATCTCGATGTGGTCCCCGCCTGGGGCGTTCACGCTGCGGGCGGCTATGCCGACGCGGGTGCGGGCGGGCGAGTAGTTGACCGCGTTCTCGACGAGGTTGCCGAGGGCGGCGGCGAGCTGGCCGCGGTTTCCCCACACGCGCAGGTCGGCGGTTCCCCCCGAGGCCATGGTGATCTGTTTGGCGCCGGCCTGGTGCCGGCAGCGGTCGATGGCCTCGGCGACGAGCTCGTCGACGCGGACCGGCTCGGCGTCCTCCAGCGGGTCGTCGTTCTGCACGCGGGAGAGGTCGATGAGCTCCTGCACCAGGCTGGTGAGCCGGGTGGCCTCGATCTGCATACGCCCCGCGAACCGCTGCACGGCCTCGGGGTCGTCGGAGGCGTCCATCACCGCCTCGGAGAGCAGCGAGAGGGCGCCGACCGGCGTCTTCAGCTCATGGCTCACGTTGGCGACGAAGTCGCGCCGGACCGCCTCGATGCGGCGGGCCTCGGTCAGGTCCTCCACCAGCAGCAGCACCAGCCGGGAGCCGAGCGGCGCGACCCGCGCGGAGACGGCCAGGGCCTCTCCGCGTCCGGTGCCGCGCCGGGGCAGGTCCAGCTCGACCTGGCGTATCTCGCCGTCCCGCCGGGTGTCCCGGGCCATCTGCAGCATCGGCTCGACGGCGAGCTTGCCGCCGCGGACCAGGCCGAGGGCGTACGCCGCCGAGCTGGCCTTGACCACGGCGTCCGCCTCGTCGAGGACGACGGCGGACGACCTGAGGACCGACAGGACCGTGTCCACGCCGGGCGGGAGCACCGCGTCGGTGTGCAGGGAGCTACGGGTGGGGCGCTTCTGCTCGCGCTCACTCCAGCGGAACGCGAGCATGGCGATGACGCCGGTGAGCACCCCGGCGATCGCTGCCGCTGCGGCGACCGCCGCGTTCACGTCCATGCACCCAGGTTAGGCATGGCTCGGCCACCCTCCACAGCCGTCGGGCTGCGAGCTCGAACACTCGTCGCCCAGAGTTCACCTTGGAGCCAGTATTGGTTCATTTGGGATGCCGGAAACGGACGCGTACGGGGCGGAACGTGGGAGCGTGGGGTTCGGACCGCCGGTCATACGACGGTCGTACCGCCGGTTGTCCGGTGGGCCCCGGCCCTTGGACCCCCGACTGAAACGCACGAGAGGGAAGCCTGATGCGGGACGCGTACCACGAGGAACTGGACTCGATCGGCGACGGTCTGGTGGAGATGGCCCGGCTGGTCGGGTCGGCGATCGGGCGCGCCACGACCGCCATGCTCGACTCCGACCTGAAGCTCGCCGAGAACGTCATCGAGGCCGACCAGCGGGTCGACGAGCTCCAGCACGAGCTGGAGGCCCGGGCCATAGCCCTGCTGGCGCGGCAGCAGCCGGTGGCGACGGACCTGCGCATCGTCGTGACGTCGCTGCGCATGTCGGCCGACCTGGAGCGCTCGGGCGACCTCGCCCAGCACGTGGCGAAGCTCGCGCGCCTGCGCTACCCGGACCGCGCCGTCCCGAGCGACCTGCACGCCACGATCCTGGAGATGGGCCAGCTCGCGCAGCGCCTGATGGCGAAGGCCGCGGAGGTGATCATCACCAAGGACGTCGATCTGGCGCTCCAGCTGGAGCAGGACGACGACGAGATGGACCTGCTGCACCGCACCCTCTTCCAGCACCTGATGGACGACCGCTGGAAGCACGGCATCGAGACGGCCGTGGACGTCACGCTGCTCGGCCGCTACTACGAGCGGTTCGCCGACCACGCGGTCTCGGTCGCCAAGCGCGTGGTGTACCTGGTGACGGGTGAGCACGCCGACGAGCTCCAGGCGGACGTGCAGCCGGAGATCCAGGCGGTGTCGGGGGCGGAGAGCGCCTGACGGGCCCGGCCCGGGCGGTCGGGGCGCGTGGGCGCCTCAATGCGCCGTTGATGCGCCCAGCCGGACGGGCATCCAATGGGCGCAGGCACCAGCCTCGAGGAGGGACCCCATGGCCGAATCCCCCAGCACCACGCCCGACCCCGCCCGGCAGCGAGAGACCGAGCAGCCCGCCGAGATCAGGAGCCTGCCCCTGATCGCCGCGTGCGGCTGCGGCTCGGGCTGTGGCTGCGGGTGCCAGTCGGGCAGCCCCTGCCAGTGCGGCTGACGCCGGCGCTTCGCAGTCCGTACGAACCGAGGGGCCCCGGCCGTGTCGCCGGGGCCCCTCGGCGTGCGGTCGCCCGGGTGGCCGTACGGGCGGAGCATGAGAGGTAGGCAAGGCGGCGCGGGCGAGCACCGTGCCGGGAAGGAGGCGCGCGGCATGCCCAAGTTCATGGACGTCCACCGCGGGATGGAGGGCATCACGGAGGAGCAGTTGCGTGAAGCCCACAACGCGGACCTCGCGATCGAGAAGGACGAGCAGGTCCACTTCGAGATGGCCTGGGCGGACCCGGAGTCCGGCCACGTCTACTGCCTCTCCGAGGCCCCCTCGGCCGAAGCGGTCCAGCGCATTCACGAGCGCGCCGGGCACAAGGCGGACGAGGTGCATCCCGTGCCGTTGACGGTGCGGTGACGGGGGGTTGACCGGTTGAACTGGTGGGTCCCCGGTAGCAGGCCGGTGCCCCCGTCGTGTGCGGCGGTCTGATCTGTCGGCAGCGCCCGGGGGCGGCGGTCCGTCGGCGGCGCCCGTGTGTAGCGGTCCGTCGGCGGCGCCCGGGGGCAGTGGTCTGTCGGCGGCGCCCGGGGGCGGCGGTCCGTCGGCGGCGCCCGTGTGTAGCGGTCCGTCGGCGGCGCCCGGGGCGGCGGTCCGTCAGCGGCGTCGGTCGGTGTTGAGGCGGGCCGCCTGGCGGGTCAGATAGTCGCGTTCGGCGAGGTGGGGAGCCTTGCGGGCCGCCTCGGCGTACAGGCGGGCCGCCGTCTCCGGGTCGCCGTCGCGTTCGTGGAGGTAGGCCGCCACCGCGTCACGGCGGGGCAGCGTGTCGTCCACCTCCGCGAGCGCCGCGAGTCCGGCGCGCGGTCCGTCCGCCTCGCCCACGGCCACCGCGCGGTTGAGCCGGACCACCGGGCTGTCGGTGAGACCGGCGAGTTCGTCGTACCACTCCACGATCTGCACCCAGTCCGTCTCCTCGGCGGTGGGCGCGTCGGCGTGCAGCGCGGCGATGGCGGCCTGGGCCTGGAACTCGCCCAGCCGGTCACGGGCGAGGGCCGCCTGGAGGATGCCGACGCCCTCGGCGATCAGCCGGGTGTCCCACCGGCCGCGGTCCTGCTCGGCGAGCGGCACCAGACTGCCGTCGGGCGCGATACGGCCGGCGCGCCGGGCGTGGTGGAGCAGCATCAGCGCGAGCAGCCCCGACACCTCGGGGTGGTCGATCGCGGCCGCGAGCTGCCGGGTGAGCCGGATGGCCTCGGCCGCGAGGTCGACGTCGCCCGAGTAGCCCTCGTTGAAGACCAGGTAGAGGACGCGCAGCACGGTCGCCACGTCGCCGGGCTGGTCGAACCGCACGCCGGAGACGGTGCGCTTGGCACGGCTGATGCGCTGCGCCATCGTCGCCTCCGGCACCAGGTAGGCCTGGGCGATCTGCCGGGTGGTGAGCCCGCCGACGGCGCGCAGCGTGAGCGCGACCGCCGACGACGGGGTCAGTGAGGGGTGGGCGCACAGGAAGTACAGCTGGAGCGTGTCGTCCACGTCGGACGCGGGCCCGGGCGCCGGCTCCTCCTCGACGAGGTCCTCCCGCCTGCGGCGGGCACGGTCCGCGCGGGCCTGGTCGAGGAACTTGCGCCAGGCCACGGTGACCAGCCAGCCCTTCGCGTCCCGCGGCCGTTCGGACGGCCAGACGCGGAGCGCCTCGGCCAGCGCGTCCTGCACGGCGTCCTCGGCCGCCGCGAAGTCGGCTCCGCGGCGGACGAGGATCGTGAGCACACTCGGGGTGAGGCTTCTGATGAGGGCCTCGTCCATCGGTGGGGTCACTCCGTGATGGTGGGCGCGGCGGTCAGGAAGGGGCGTACCTCCAGCCACTCGTGGATCGGCTTGCCGCCCGCGCCGGGGGCGGCCGACAGTTCCCCGGCCAGCTCGACGGCACGGTCGTAGCCGTCCACGTCGATGATCATCCAGCCGGCGATGAGGTCCTTGGTCTCGGCGAACGGCCCGTCCGTGACCGGCGGACGCCCTTCACCGTCGTAGCGGACCCAGGCCCCCTCGGGGGCGAGCGCCTGCCCGTCGACGAACTCGCCGGTCTTCTCCAGCCGCGCCGCGAAGTCGTGCATGTACTGCATGTGGGCCGAGATCTCCTCGGGCGTCCACTGGTCCATCGGCACGTCGTTGACGGCCGACGGGGCGCCTCGGTAGTGCTTCAGCAGCAGGTACTTCGCCATGATGATTCTCCTCGGTGCCGGTGCGGCCATCTTGGCCGCTGTCACCCCGGGGACGGAGCCGGACGCGGGTTCTCGACATCCCCGCCGAAGTTTTTTCCGGCGGCGTCCGTATCCACTGGTGTCGCTCCGCATCCACTGGTGTCGCTCCGCATCCACTGGTGTCGCTCCGCTGTCGCTGCTTCGCCGGTGTGCTCGCGCAAGACCGTGGGGCGGGAGGACAAACCATACGGTGGGCGGACAAAACGCTCACGAAATGACCGTCATGCGCGATCCGCTCTGGCAGAGTCGATGCCTGTTCGAGGGGCCCCGACACGCGTGCCCCCTGCGCCCAGTGACCCGGGACATGCCATGAGCGACGCACGGAGCGACTCCGGACGGAACACCGGACCGGGTCGTATCGCCGCCCTCACGCCCGTCGTCGTCCGGCCCCTCTCCCCGCCCGCGTGACGTCCGCCGAGCAGCGCGCGGAGGGCGCGGGACCGTTCACCACCCGGCTCACCTGGCACGTCCCCGAAGGCGGCACCGCCGTATGGGAGTCACGGCTCGCCCGGCGGCGCGGCATCATCGCGGTCCGGCCGGACGGCGCCCCGACAGGCCGCCACACCAGGGCCGACGACCTCGCGCTCGGCCGGCTGCGCAGACTCAACGCCATCGCCGCGACCGCCTTCGTCATCGGCGGCGCCCTCTTCGCGCTCGGCGCGGGGGTCGCCCAGTTCGGCTCCGGCGACGCCACCACCTGCGCCTCGATCTACTTAGCCGGCGGCCTGTTCTTCAACACCGGCGGCTACGTCTCGCTGCTCCAGGTCGTCAACGCGCCCCGGCACGTCCCCGGGGGCGCCGGGCGTCTGGTCACGAGCGGCTGGCGCTGGTGGAGCTACGAGCCGACGCGGGTGGACTGGCTGAGCACGTTCGTCCTGTTCGCCGGAACGCTGGTGTTCGGCGTCAACCTGCTCGACTCCTTCCTCCAGGGGTTGAGCGTCCAGCAGATCAACCGGCTGATCTGGGTGCCGGACGTGATCGGCTGCCTGTTGTTCCTGATCTCCGGCCACCTCGCCTTCGTCGAGATCTGCCACGGCCGGGGCCCGTGTCTGCGTCGGCACGATCTCGGCTGGTCGATCGTCGCCGTCAACCAGCTCGGCTCCGTCCTCTTCATGGTCTCCGCGCTCGCCGCCTACACCCGTCCGGCCACCGCCGACCCGGCCAACGCGGACATCGCCAACTGGGGCACCCTCCTCGGCGCCGCGTGCTTCTCCGTGGGCGGCCTTCTGCAGTTCGGCGAACGCCCTTGAGCCGTGGGCGGGGGAGACCGCATTCGGATGCCATTCGGATGCCCCCTTGCCCGGGCGGGGCGATAATGGAAAGAGGAGAGACACAGCTTCTCTACTGTGAAAGGAGAGAAGACGGTGAGCCTCAATACGTATGTGAACGACGCGCAGGAGCAAGCCCTCAAAGAGAACGCGGCGGACTTCGCGGAGCTGGAACCTCAGCTGAACGAGGTGCGCAGGAGGGCCATGTCCCGCCTCGAGAAGGTGGGTCTGGTCGGCGGAGGGGACATCCTGAACTGCCTGGTCTGCGTGGTGTGCGAAGGATGGACTCTCGGCGACGACAACAAGTGCGGCAGCTGCTCCCA
Organism: Streptomyces sp. NPDC059696; assembly: GCF_042733745.1. Classification (NCBI taxonomy): domain Bacteria; kingdom Bacillati; phylum Actinomycetota; class Actinomycetes; order Kitasatosporales; family Streptomycetaceae; genus Streptomyces; species Streptomyces sp. NPDC059696. The sequence goes on along the minus strand of NZ_JBHWFG010000014.1, from coordinate 96,234 downwards.
CGCCTGGTTCTCGCACAACGTGCGGTAGCGGGGGCGCGAGGGTCGCGAGGGTCGCGAGGGTCGCGAGAACGATGTCGTCCCGGGCGCCCGTCGCAGCAAACCCTGTTGACCGGTGAGCGGCCACTCGGATTCGATCGAGGCCATGACCGATGGCGCCGCAGTCGACATTGCCGACGAGCAGATCCTCACCCAGCAGATCCTCCAGGGCATCAGGACCCTCCGCGAGCATCTGGACTGCTCACTGCATGAGGCCCTGGACGCCTTCGTCGCCAGGTACGAACTCCTCAGGGCGGAGCGTCCAGGCGAATTCACCTGCGGTCATGAGGAGTACTGGGTCGGCTTCTACTCGTGAGCCGCCGGGGGCTCAACCAAACAGCTCCCATCCGTTCCAGCTGCGTGCGCCGCCCGCCGCCCACGTATCGAGGAGCTGCCGGGCCTCGGCCTCAGGAGCGGCCAGCCAGACGGTCTGTGAGCCGCCGTGGGTCGGGGCGCCGGCATCGTCCCAGTCGACCCGACCCTCACTGCAGCAGGCGCACAGCAGGTGGAAGCTGCTTGCCGGCTCGGCACCGAAGTCATGCGAGAAGAATGAAGCCACCAGAGCTTCGACGTCGGACGCGTCCGCCGCGTTTACGGTCACACGCAGAGTCGGCAGCGAAGAAGCCTCGAAGAGCAGCAGTTCGTCGAAGACGGCGACGCTCCGGCCGTTGTACGTCCGCTCGCCGGTCGGCTCCCCGTCGTGCACGACGATCTCGCCGAAGCGACGGCCTTTCGTGGCAGGAACGTTCATCACGCGCCCTCGCGTCGGGCAGAGCCGCTGGATCCAGACCACCTCGCGCTCGCCACCCGTGTCCAGACGCACGCACGCCGGACCGAAGGCGCCGTTGATCTCCCCCTCACCCTCTGGCATCGGGATCCCGAAGCCCTCCCAGGCGTCACGGGCGGTCGCCCAGTCACGCTGGATGGTGGAAGCAACCCCCAGGTTCCAGAACGCCGGGTCCTGCTCACCGCGCGGCGAGCGGGCGGCAGCCTCACGGCCGAGTTCGTAGGCCTTGGCCCAGTTACGCAAGAACTTGTACGCCAGTGCTGCGTCGTACCACCACGCCGCACTGGGGCCCTCGTCCGGATAGTGAGCCAGGACCTGCTCGTACAGTTCGGCGGAACGCAGCCACTCCTCGGCGTCCCACATCTCGCGAGCCCGTTCCAGCAACTGCTTCGCCTCGGACTTCTCCACGCCCCTGCCCCTCCCTATGACCAGGGAGGGAGTTTCGCACGACGGCTGACGGGGCCCTGGAAGGAGATGCTGACGGGGCCCTGGAAGGAGATGTCGAACCGGTGATCTCTTCGCCCCGGAACAACTCGGTGCCGGCCGCGACTTGAGCCGGCGGCACTTCACCTGGCCGTTGTCAGTGCCGGCGGGGCGGGTCATTTCGCCCCCGCCCGCCACTGCTGAGCCGTGCCCCCGGTCAGCGGCTCCAGCGACAGCCCGCCGCCCTCGTCCGGGGTGACCGCCGACTCGATGGCGATCGCCGGGCGGATGACCCCGTCGGCGTCGACCGTGAAGCGCAGGTTGTCGCCGTGGTCGCCGTCAAGCGAGTCGCAGTCCCAGATGCCTACACCCCGGTCGACGGAACCGCGGCTGTCCAGGCAGTAGTCGGGGTCCGCGGACGACTGCACGACACCGCGACCGGTGTCGACGCGCCAGCGCTGGGTGGGGGCGGCGGTGCAGGGAGCGGTGACGACGTCGGTGCCGTTGTCGAAGTCGCCGGACACCTCCAGGCACCGGCCCGAGGCGGCGTTCACGACCTGGGCGTACGTGCCGTTCGGGGCGTGGGCCGTGGGGGTCGGGGACGGGCGGGGGCTGTGGCTCGGGCTCGGGGGCCGTGTCGTCGGTCTCGGGCTCCGCGTATGAGACGACGGGGACCTGGAGGTCCGGGACGGCGACGGTGTCGCGGACACCGTCGCCGTGACCGTGACCGGCGGCGCGGTCGTGGGCGTGCCGCCGGCGCCCGCCGAGCGGTGGCCCGCGGAGCCGCCCGAGGGCAGCATGAGGATCGCCAGGGGGACCAGAGCCACGCCGAAGGCCGCGGAGGCCAGCAGTAAACGGCGGGACGGAGGGCGCCGCGCTCCCCTGCCGTCGGCGACGACCCGGGGCTCGGCGCCTTGCCGGGTCGTGTACGCCGAACCGGACCAGGGCAGCAGGCCCTCCGCCAGGGCCGCGCGCGGGGTGTCCCGCAGGCTCGTCAGCTCCTCGTGTGCGGCCGTGCAATGCGGGCATTGCGCCATGTGCGTGTGCAGGTCGGCACTGTGGCGGGGGGCGTCCGCCCGCGTCGACTCCTCGATCAGGCGGCGGAAGTCCGCGCAGCGCGGGTCGTCGGAGGCGGCCAGGCGCGACCTGAGACAGGCCTGGGACATCGCCTGGAGGGCCTGCGTCGTGCCGTACACCACGTCCTGGGGGGCGAGGTCGAGGAAGACGGCCGTGCGGCCCTCGGGTTCCTCGTCCACGACGGCGTACCAGAGCAGGCCCTGGGTGCGGGAGGGCAGGGCGTGGAACGCGGCCAGCAGGGGCGGCAGCGGGCCCCCCGGGGTGCCGGTGGTGTTCAGGACCAGCAGCAGTCCGGGGTCCAGGCCCGCGGAGCGGTCGTCGCGGGCCCAGGAGGCGGCCAGCCGGGCGGTCAGCAGCAGGAGGTGGTGGCGGAGCGGGACGCGGGGTTCCACACCGTGTGCCGTCTCGCGGGCCGCCGCCGTGAAGGTCTCGGCCACCAGCCGCCGGGCCGCCGACTCGCTCGCGGTGCACAGCCGGGCGTAGGCGAGGGCCGCCGGGCGGTGCCGTCGGTGGAGCTCCCGCAGGGCCGCGTAGGCGGTGACGCTGTCGCCGCGCAGCAGTACGGTCAGCCGCGCGTCCGGCACTTCGCCGTACGGACCGCGGTCCGCGTCCCCGGCAATGTCGCCACCCTGAGCCATCCTCGCCCCTCCTCGCCCGCCGCCCGTCCCCTGTGCTGACCTACCAGCCAGTTTGGGGTGCCCACATGGTGGCGGAGGCGACCCTTTTGGAAAAGGGAGTTACCTGAAGTTACCTGAGGTAACCGACCGGGGCTTCGGCAACCGGGAAGCGGACCTCCGAAACGGACGGCCCACAAGATGCCGACAAACCCCCTATCTGCCAGGAAACCGCAGGCGGGGGGCTTGTTCGTGACTTGCTGGTCAGGGGCGGTGGACTCGTGCGCCTGGTCGTCGTCGTTGGTCGTCATTGGCCACTGCCGAGCGGCGTCGGGACGGCCCAGCCAACACCGCTATGGGCGTCGCCTTACCGCGTTACGCAGTGCCTCGAACCAACCCCTGAGGAGCCACCTCAGCCACCAGAACCAGCCTCTCCGCCTGCCCTGTGGCCCCCAGCGCAACGCCCCATGAAGCGAGTCTGGCAGAGCCTGCGCGGGGAGTGGGCGACCGTGGGGCAACTGCTCGCGAGAGCTGCTGCGTTCCACATACGGAGCCATCAGCTTGGGAAGTTGTGAAGTTGGGGCTGGGTGGAGGTCTGACCTTGGCGCACGGCTGGACTGCGGTCTGTGCGGGCTGGTTCGCTTTCACCGTGGTTCCCCGCTGTTCCCCGCTCGTTCTGGTGCGCTTGTGGTGCGGACTCAAGGCGGCGCCCGTCGGCGGCAGGATGGCCAGCTCCGTCAGCAGGCCACGACCTCGACGGGGCGGCGTCCAGCGGTCCCTTTGCAGACAAGCCTGTTCCGGCGCCGCTGTATGGGCGCGGATGAAGGAGACAGTTGCGTGGACACCCTTTCGGTGACGCTGGTCTCGGCGTTAACCTCCGGTGCCATCTCCATGGGGCTCGTGTGGCTGACCGGCCATCAGCAACGGCGAGACAGCAAACGCACTCAACGCGAGACTCAGAACCTCTCGTATCTCAACCCCCTCAGGTGGCACACCGCTGAAGCTCATCACCGGCTCTCGCTCTATGCCACCGCTGTCGACCGGCAGGGCTTCTACCGACCGGCTCAGGTGCTCAACGAACCGCAGGAAGTGGACGGAAAGAGCCCCGCTTGGTTTGCCGGGACGGGTGTCGCGCTGGTTTCAAGCATTTGGATTACTTCCTGCCTGTTCGCCCAGATGACTCGCACGCGTCACGACATACCGTTTCTGCGCTTGCCGGGAAAGGATGACACGAGACTTGCCGCCCTGATATTGAAGGTCCACGTAGCTTTCGCCGCCTGTGACGTCTACTACGCGACGCAGTCAAGCATCGGTGTTGATGTCTTTCTTGAACCTGAAGGACGACTCAGGAGCTACAGAGAATTTTGCGACCTCCTTTCGCAACCGGATCGGAGGGTGTGGGCAGACCCCCTCATCTGGTTCCACCTCGCCATCGCCAACGGTGAGCGTCGCCCCGACCTCCAGCGCGCCTTGGACGCCCTTCAAGAGTTGTCCGGGTTCCTCGACGACAGCCTTGCCGGCGGCGCGTCCCTGCAAGCGCGCTGGGACGCGGAGCGCTAGGACACGCCGCAACGGCAGCCCGTGATGATGGCCGATAAGCCCTCAGCTTGGGAACTAAGCGCGCGGTCGCCAGGCTGGCTGTGCCACAGACGCGCCGCACGGCAGCGGAGCGCATGGGTGACGGTCGGTCTACGCAGCGATCGTCGGATGAGGCGCTCACACACCGGTCCTGGCCCCGGTTCCCGGCGGTGCGGCTTCGGAGTGGCGCCCGCCGCCGGTCGCCGAGCAGGCTTCCGGCGTAGCGGCTTCCGTCAGTGCTGTCCGGGCCCAGTCCGTGGAGGCACCTGGGAAGGCCACGGGTTGGGTGGAGCAGCGGGGGCAGGGGGTGTTTGCCCTGACCCGAAAGGCGCCGCACCAAGGGGCGTTGGCGCGAACGAGGCCGGGACGGCTGACGGCGACGCCTCGACCGCGCGTCCCTTGCGGGCTCCCACCACGACGGAAACGCCCGCGATCTCTAGAGCGATCCCGGCCATACCGAGGAGGATCGGAGTGTGCAGGCCGTCCTCGGTGTCGCAGATCTGTACCGGTTCCTGTCCTATTTTCGTGGCCCGGCACTGCCACCCTGTGGCGTCGTCCATGTCCCACAGGGCGGCATAGGCGAGTAGGGCAAAGCCGGACAGCATCAGGGCGATCTGCAAGGTGCGGGCTATCGGTGACATGGTCAGTCACCATAGCGGTCAGGGTGTGCCCTTCGGGCACTGTCGGGTGCGCCGCACGATCGGGTTACATCTGCACTGGCTTGCCCTGTGGGGTTCCGCCAGGACGTCGTGCGGATTGCGAGGAATAGCGGGCCGGGTGTGACGGTCGAGCAGGTGGCCACCGACTTCGGAGTCCATCCGATGACGTTGTGGAAGTGGATGCGTCGCGCGGACATCGACGACGGGACCAAGCCCGGAACGACCAGCCAGGAGAGCGCCGAGCTTCGGGAAGCGCGTCGGCGGATCAAGCTGCTGGAGCAGGAGAACGAGGTCCCTGCGGCGGGCCGCGGCCTATCTGTCGCAGGCACATCTGCCGGGAAAGGGATCTACCCGCTCGTGAGACAGGAGCCGGAGCCCGGAGAGCGCACGGCCTCATCGCCCTGACGGCCCGGAGGCAGCCCAGAGGCAGCGAAAAGCCCCCTCCCGGCGGAGAACCCGCAGGCAGGGGGCTTACTCGTGGGCGGTTACTTCTTCTTGCCCTGGTTCTTGACCGCCTCGATCGCCGCTGCCGCTGCCTCGGGGTCGAGGTAGGTGCCGCCCGGGTTCAGGGGCTTGAAGTCGGCGTCGAGCTCATAGGAGAGCGGGATGCCCGTGGGGATGTTGAGGCCCGCGATGTCCGCGTCGGAGATGCCGTCGAGGTGCTTGACCAGGGCGCGGAGCGAGTTGCCGTGGGCCGCGACCAGGACCGTGCGGCCGGTCAGCAGGTCCGGGACGATCGCGTCGAACCAGTACGGGAGCATGCGGACGACGACGTCCTTCAGGCACTCCGTGCGCGGACGCAGCTCCGGCGGGAGGGTCGCGTAGCGCGGGTCGTGGAACTGGGAGTACTCGGCGTCGATGTCGAGCGGCGGGGGCGGGGTGTCGTAGGACCGGCGCCACAGCATGAACTGCTCCTCGCCGAACTCGGCGAGCGTCTGGGCCTTGTCCTTGCCCTGGAGGGCACCGTAGTGGCGCTCGTTGAGGCGCCAGCTGCGGTGAACCGGGATCCAGTGACGGTCCGCGGCCTCCAGGGCCAGCTGGGCCGTGCGGATCGCGCGCTTCTGGAGGGACGTGTGGACCACGTCGGGGAGAAGATCGGCGTCCTTCAGGAGCTCGCCACCGCGGACTGCCTCCTTCTCGCCCTTCTCGTTGAGGTTCACGTCCACCCAGCCGGTGAACAGGTTCTTCGCGTTCCACTCGCTCTCGCCGTGGCGGAGGAGGATCAGCTTGTACGGTGCGTCGGCCATGCCCCAGAGCGTAATCCACGCTTTCGCCCGTTCGCGTGGCTGCCCGGCAGGCGGACGTTTGACGGGATCTGTTAATTGAGTGGCCCCCGTCAACCGACGGCTCGTAATGTGCTCATGCCTTCAGCACTGCTTACACACGCGCTCCTCACCCACACCGCTCACGCCTTGCTGCCCCGGGGGATCCATGCCGTACGCCCTGCGTGCCCGACGTGCCGTCCGGGAGACGGTCTCCGGTCTCCCCCGCGAGTTCTGGTGGCTGTGGACCAGCACCCTCGTCAACCGGCTCGGCGCCTTCGTCGCCACCTTCATGGCGCTGTACCTGACCCTCGACCGCGGCTACTCCGCCTCGTACGCCGGTCTGGTCGCCGCCCTGCACGGGCTCGGCGGCGTGGTCTCCTCGCTGGGCGGCGGTGTGATGACCGACCGGCTGGGCCGACGGCCGACCCTGCTGATCGCTCAGGCCTCGACCGCCGTGTGCGTCGCGCTGCTGGGCTTCGTGCACGACCCGGTCGCGATCGCCGGCGTCGCCTTCCTCGTCGGCATGGCCTCCAACGCCTCGCGGCCCGCCGTGCAGGCGATGATGGCCGACATCGTCCGGCCCGAGGACCGCATCCGCGCCTTCTCCCTCAACTACTGGGCCATCAACCTCGGCTTCGCCGTCTCCTCCATGGCCGCCGGTTTCATCGCCGAGGTCAGCTACCGCGCCGGCTTCCTGATCGAGGCCGGGATGACGATGGCCTGCGCGATCCTCGTCTTCCTGCGGCTTCCGGAGTCCAAGCCGGCCGAGCAGGTGGTGCCGACGGGCGGCCTGGACGACTCCGTGAGCCTGCGCACCGTGCTGCGCGACGGACGGTTCATGAGCGTCGTCGGGCTGTCCTTCCTCGTCGCCCTGATCTTCCAGCAGGGGTCGGTGGGGCTGCCGGTGGCCATGGGCGAGGCCGGCTTCACCCCGGCCGAGTACGGCATGGCCATCGCCGTCAACGGTGTGCTGATCGTCGTGCTCCAGATCCCCGTCACCCGCTTGATCGAGCACCGCGATGCCCGTCGGCTGCTCGTCGTCTCGTCCGTCCTCGCCGGATACGGCTTCGCCCTCACCGCCTTCGCGGGGTCCCTGGGGCTCATCGCGCTCACGGTGTGCGTGTGGACGCTGGCGGAGATCGTCAACGCGCCGACGCAGACCAGTCTGGTCGTACGGCTGTCCCCGGTGCACGGGCGCGGGCGCTACCAGGGCATGTACACGATGTCCTGGTCGGTGGCCGGCCTCGTCGCCCCGCTGCTGTCCGGGTTCGTCATCGACCGGTTCGGGGCGGAGTGGCTGTGGGGGATGTGCGCGGTGGTGGGGACGGTGGCCGGGGCGGGGTACGCCCTGCTGATGCGGCGCGTGCCCGGCGAGGAGAAGGTGGTCGAGCCGTCGGCGGGGGTGCGGCCCCAGCCGGAGGTCGGCGCCGGGTGAGGCGGCGTCTCCGTCGTATCGGCGGCAAGCGCAGCGGCATCGAGCGCGAGCGCAGCCGCATCGGCTCGACCCGACCTGACCGACCCGACGTGACCGACCCGATCCGACCTGACCGACCTGACCTGACCTGACCGCCCCGACCCGGCGCGGCCCAGCGGGTCGGTCCGGCGGGTCGGGCCGGCGTGTGGTCCAGCGGGTCCGTCCGGCGGGTGGTCCGGCGTGTCGTTTCGGTCAGGCGGGTCGGCCCAACAGGCCCGTCCGGCGGGTGGGTCAGCGTGTCGTTTTCGGCGTCCCGGCGCCCCCTACCGCCGGAAGCGGGCCGTGCTACCCGTCGTCCTCCAAACCGGCCGCGCCGCACTACCCGTCCACGAAGCCCAGCTCCGTGTCCGGCCTGCACTGCGGGCAGGGTTTGACCCCTTCGGCGAGGGCTCGCCGGGCGTGGTCGCGGTCGACGCCCTTGCTGCGTCGGCCCGCGGTCCAGCAGCCGCCGACGTGGACGTACACGGCCTCCCGTCCGGACAGTCCGCGTTCGATCAGCCAGTCCGGCGCGGGCGGGCGGGCCTCGAGGCCGCGCCGGTGTTCGGCCTGGCGGCGTTCCTCGTCCGCGATCCATCTGCGGGTACGTGCCAGGTCGCGCACCTGCACGCGCTCCAGGAAGCGGAGCAGCGCGAGCCGCGACTCTGGATCGTTCATACGTTCGATTCTAGGAGCTGGTCGTCCCAGGGCCCACCCCACCCCGGGCTACCTCCGAGGTAATCGACATCCCCCGCCGGCCCCGGCAAGCTGAGTCCATGGCAACCGCCGACACCGCCGCCGACACCGCCGACACCGCCGAGGCCACCCGCTCCACCGTCCGGAAGTTCCTCGAACTCCGGCTCGCCGGTGACACCGAGGGGCTCACGGCCCTCTTCGCCGACACCGTCGACTGGATACTCGCCGAGAACCCCGTCGTGCCCTGGATCCGGCCGCGTTCCACCGCCGCCGAGTGTGCGGCACAGGTCGACGAGCTGGCCCGGTACACCGTCCCCGAGGACGCCCGCGCGTCCGTCGACACCTTCCTCGTCGACGGGGCGGACGCCGTGCTCATAGGGCACGTCTCCGGGACCGTCCGGGCGACCGGCAAGCCCTTCTCGGGGCCCTTCGCGCTGCGGCTCACCGTCGAGGACGGGCGGATCACCCGGCACCACCTGTACGAGAACAGCGTGTCGATCGCCGCGGCCTGTACGCCCTGACGCCCTGACGCGTGCCCGGGACCCTGGGCAGCGGCACCTACCTCAAGCACCCCGCACGACCCGGACGTACTGCCGCTTGCCCTCGTCCCGCACGACCACCCCCAGCCGCAGCAGCTCCCCGCGCAGCTCCCGGGCCTCGGCGCCGTGCTCGTCCTCACGGGTCTTGGCGCGGGCCACCAGCAGGGCGTCCGCGCCCGGTGGCAGACCGGGGGTGCCGGGGACCCAGCGGCGGAACTCGGCGTGGTGCGGGTCCCGCTCCGTCCACGGGTAGCCGTGTGCGGTGAGGGCGTCCGCGAGGCGCCGCCAGTTCAGGCCGCACTGCTCCCGCGCCAGCTCCAGACCGCCGGGGCCGACCAGGACGAGCTGCTTGCCGTCCCGGAAACACGCGGAGACCTCCGCGCGGGGGAACTCCTGGGAGCCGTCCCTGACGGCCAGCGTCACGTGGGTGGCACTGACGCGGACGGACAGCGACTCGTGCACCCCCCAGAAGCCGAGCAGCAGTCCGCTGAGCACGCCCAGAGCGACCGTGCCGAGGGTGAGGGCGGGTTCGGGAACCGAGGTCAGCAGTTCGGCCGGGCCTTCGAGGGGCGCCCACGGCAGGGCGAGCAGCAGGCGGGCGAGGAGCGGGAGCACGGCGCCCGCCGCCGCACCGCAGGCGACGCAGAAGAGCACGATGGCCCAGGCCGATTCGGCGAGTTCCGTCGCCCCGCCCGTCTGCGCACGAGGGCTCTTCCGCATGGGAACGTTCCTGGCTTCCTCCATACGGCCAGTCTCCTGAGCGGCCGTACACCCTGTCGTCAGCCGTTGGTCTACACGCCCTCGACTTTGGTCGCCCGCGGACTCCCTCCGGCTCAGGGGTGCATGCGCGCCCCCTTCACCACCTTGTCCACCGCGTTCCTCGGGCCGTACACGGCGAGCCCCACGAGGTCGAGGTCCGCGGTCGGTACGGCCCGCACGGCGGCGCGGTTGTCGCGGTCGTTGCCCGTGGCGAAGAGGTCGGAGGTGAACACCGCGCGGGGCAGGGCCCGGGACAGGGCGCGGGTGTGGGCGGTGGTCAGGGTCTCCTTGGTGGCCTCGAAGACCATGACCGGCTGGCGGAACATGGGGAGGTAGGGCACGCCGTCCGCGTCCTCGTACGGTTCGCCGATCACCTCCGGGACCTGCGTTCCGAGGCCGCTGACCAGGAACGATGTCACGTTGAGGCGCTGCCAGGGCTCCAGGTCCGCGCGCAGCAGGACGGCGATCTTCGTGTCGAAGCGGATCGGTTCGGTGTTCATGGCCCGAGCGTGCCCGCCGGCCGCGGCCGGGGTCTTGTACGTTCTTTGCATGGCCTCCGAGCCCGCCCCCGAGTCCACCTCCGAGCCCACACCCGAGTCCGCCTCCGAGCCCGCACCCGAGTGCACCGCCGAGCCCGCCTCCGAGTCCTCCCGGATCGTCTCCGCCTGGCGGCCGGCCGTCGAGGGGATCGTCGAGGTCTTCCACGCGCGGTTCACCGCGTACGCGTATCCGATGCACGTCCACGACGCCTGGACACTGCTGATCGTCGACACCGGGGCCGTGCGCTACGACCTCGACCGGCACGAGCACGGCACCCCGCAGGACACCGTGACGCTGCTGCCGCCGCACGTGCCGCACAACGGCTCTCCCGTCGGCGCCGAGGGCTTCCGCAAGCGGGTGCTGTACCTCGACGGGACGTACCTGGGCGACGAGTTCATCGGGGCGGCCGTGGACCGGCCCGATCTGCGCGATCCGCTGCTGCGCCGGCGGGTGGGTCAGTTGCACGGCGCGCTGGGGCGGCCCGGCGAGGAACTGGAGGCGGAGAGCAGGCTGTTGTTCGTCGGGGAGCGGTTGCGCGGGCATCTGCGGGGCGGGCCCGGCGCCGCTCGGCCGGCCGATCCCGTGCTCGCGCGGCGGCTGCGCGAGATGCTGGACGAGCGGGTCGTCGAGGGCGTCGTCCTGCGCGAGGCCGCCGGGCTGCTCGGCGCCCATCCCGCCCATCTCGTACGGGCGTTCAGTACCGCCTACGGCATCGCCCCGCACCAGTACCTGACGTCCCTGCGCGTGGGGCGGGCCCGGCGGCTGCTCCTGGAGGGGCAACCGCCGGGCGAGGTGGCGGTGGCGGCCGGCTTCTACGACCAGTCACATCTCACCCGGCACTTCCGCAGGCTCGTGGGGGTGCCGCCGGGGCGCTACACGGCGGGTCAGCGCTCCGGGCGCTGGGTGAGGTGGGCGAACGCGTCCAGGTTGCGGGTCGACTCCCCCCGCGAGACCCGCCATGCGTACTCCTTGCGGATCGCCGAGGCGAAGCCCAGCTCCAGCAGGGTGTTGAAGGCACCGTCGGAGGCCTCCAGGACCTGGCCGAGCAGACGGTCCAGCTCGTCGGCGGTGACGGCGGACAGGGAGAGGCGGCCGGTGACGTAGACGTCGCCGTGCTGGTCGACGGCGTAACTCACGCCGTAGAGCTTGAGGTTGCGCTCCAGGAGCCAGCGGTGGACGCCCTGTTCGTTCTCGTCGGGGTGGCGGATGACGAAGGCGTTGAGCGACAGGGAGTGGCGGCCGACGATCAGGGAGATCGTCGTCTTGAGCTTGCGGGTGCCCGGGAGCTGGGCGACGTAGGTGCCGCGCTCGGGGCTCTCCCACTCCAGGTCGGCGTCCTTGAGCACTCCCTCGATGACCTGTGCCGCACGCTGTTCCTGATCGGTTTCACCCATGCAGCGAGCGTACGCGACGCCGATGGGCCTGCATCGCGGCCGTGTAGACGTCCGCCGTGGCGGCGGCGGCCGTGTCCCAGCCGAAGGACTGGGCGTGGCGGGCGGCCTGGTCGCCCAGCCGGGAGGCGAGTTGGGGGTCGTCGGCGAAGTCGCGCAGCACGCGCGCGTAGTCGGCCGGGTCGTGACCGCGGACGAGGAAACCGGTGTGCCCGTCGCGCACGGCGACCGGCAGGCCGCCGACCGAGGCCGCGAGGACCGGGGTGCCGGCCGCCTGCGCCTCTATCGCGACCAGGCCGAAGGACTCGCTGTAGGAGGGCATGACCAGGACGGAGGCGGCGCGGAACCAGTCCGCCAGCTGCTCCTGGCCGACCGGCGGGCGGAACCGGACGACGTCCGCGATGCCCAGGCGCGCGGCCAGCTTCTGCAGGCCCTCGGGCTTGGCGAGGCCGCTGCCGGAGGGGCCGCCGACGATGGGTACGAGGATGCGCGAGCGCAGTTCGGGGCGCTGGTCGAGCAGGACGGCGACGGAGCGCAGCAGTACGTCCGGGGCCTTCAGGGGCTGGATGCGGCCAGCGAAGAGCGGGATCAGGGCGTCCTGGGGCAGGCCGAGGCGGGCCCGGGCGGCGGCGCGGCCGTCGGCGGGCGAGAAGCGGCTGAGATTCACGCCGGGGTGGACCACGGCGACCTTGTCGGGCTCGGCCGTGTAGTGCCGCACCAGTTCGTCGGCCTCTTCGGTGGTGTTGGCGATGAGGCGGTCGGCGGCGGCGACGATCTGGGTCTCGCCGATGACGCGGGCGGCCGGTTCGGGGGTGTCGCCGTCGGCCAGGTTGGCGTTCTTGACCTTGGCCATGGTGTGCATGGCGTGCACCAGGGGGACGCCCCAGCGCTGGGCGGCGAGCCAGCCGACGTGGCCGGAGAGCCAGTAGTGGGAGTGGACCAGGTCGTAGTGGCCGGGGCGGTGATGGGCCCAGGCCTGCATCACGCCGTGGGTGAAGGCGCACAGCTGGGCGGGGAGGTCCTCCTTGTTGAGGCCCTCGTAGGGGCCGGCGTCGATGTGCCGGACGAGGACACCGGGGGCCAGCTCGACGGTGGGCGGGAGCGCGGCGGCGGTGGCGCGCGTGAAGATCTCGACCTCCACGCCGTGCGCGGCCAGACGCTGGGCCAGTTCCACGATGTAGACGTTCATGCCGCCCGCGTCGCCGGTGCCGGGCTGGTGGAGCGGCGAGGTGTGCACGGAGAGCATGGCGACGCGGCGGGGCCTGCGGTGCAGCCGCAGGCGGGCCGGCGACGACGCGGAGCGCCTGCCGAGCCTGCCGATGTACTGGCTCACGTGGCGTTCCTCCTCGCTCCGGGCATGCCTTCGCAGGGCGCACGGGTGCCCTCCGACGGGATGCAACACCGGAGGGGAGTGCTCCATTTCCGGATTCAGGAGTTTTACCGAATCATTACCGCTTGTCGCTCAACCGTTCGAGGGAGGGGCCCTGGTTTGAGTCACCGGGGTGCGGGCCGGGGCGAGCGGTGCTTTCCCGGCGGCGAACCCCAGGGCGCTTATCCTTCACCGGCATGACAGGCACACGGCATGACCCCGCACCGTCCCCGCCGCCCGAGGAACTCCTCCCCTGCCCGTGCTGCGGCCACCGCACCCTCGGCGAGCTGTGGGCCTACGAGATCTGCCCGGTCTGCTACTGGGAGGAGGACCCCTTCCAGCTCCGCCACCCCACGGCCGGCTTCGGCCCCAACCACGGGCTGAGCCTGATCGAGGCGCAGGCGAACTACCGGCGGATCGGTGCCGTGACCGAGGAGATGCGGCGCCACGTACGGCCGCCACGGGACGACGAGCCGCTGGACCCGGGGTTCCGGCCGGCCGACCCGGACCGGGACCCGTTCGAGCAGGGGCCGGCCCACGACCCCATGCCCGACGACCTCACCTCCCTGTACTACTGGCGCCCCACGTACTGGCGGCGGCACCTCGCCCCCTGACCGGTGGCGGAAGCCGCTTAACCTCGTAGGCATGACATCCCGCGCGGCGACCCGACCCCTGGGCACGGTGACGCGCGGGACGACCAACCCCAACCGGCTGCGCCGCATGGACCGCTGGATCGCGGCGACGCACGGCGCCGAGCTGCGCCGCGCCGCCGACCCGGTCGCCGTCGACCTCGGGTACGGCGCGGCCCCCTGGACGGCCGTCGAGCTGCTGCGGCGGCTGCGCACGGTCGCCCCCCGCACGCGCGTGGTCGGCATCGAGATCGAACCGGCCCGGGTCGCGGCGGCGCTGCCCTACGAGCGGCCGGGGCTCGCCTTCCGGCACGGCGGCTTCGAGATCCCGATCCCGCAGCGGCCCCTGCTCGTCCGCGCGGCCAACGTGCTGCGGCAGTACGACGAGGGCGAGGTCGCGGCGGTGTGGCAGCGCCTGTGCGCACGGCTCGCACCGGCGGACCCGGCGGCCGGGTCGCGCGGCGGGCTGCTGGTCGAGGGGACCTGCGACGAGATCGGACGCCGGCACGTGTGGGTCGCGCTCGGCCCGGAGGGGCCGCGCACGGTCACCTTCGCCACCCGGCTCGGCTCCCTGGAGCGCCCCTCCGACCTGGCGGAACGCCTGCCGAAGGCCCTCATCCACCGCAACGTCCCGGGCGAGCCGGTGCACGCCTTCCTGCGGGACTTCGACCGCGCCTGGGCGGCCGCCGCCCCCTACGCCTCCTACGGCGCCCGGCAGCGCTGGATCCGCGCGGTACGGGACCTGACGGCCGACTGGCCGGTGACGGACGGGCCCGCGCGGTGGCGGCAGGGCGAAGTCACCGTGCGCTGGGCCGCTTTGGCCCCGGGTGCCTGATTCCTCCCGCCCGCGCAGGGGCCGTTGGAACGATCTCCTTGAGTCGTTCGTCACACAGACCGGGAGATCGTCACCCGGGGGGCATGGCGACGCGGGGGCGGCGGGAAGTACTACCCCTGTCGCTTTCCCTGCCGACATGGCAGCATCCCCAGGCGAGCCGCATGTTACTGACGGTTAATCAGTTTGGGGGCTGAGGTATGGGTACGGGCAAGCGTGGCCTGATCGCGACGGCGGTGGCCGTGGTCTGTGCGGTCACGGTGCTGGCCGCACCGGGCACGGCGTTCGCGAACCCCACCCCCTCTCCCACTCCCAGCGCGACCTCCGCACCCGCCAAGGACCTCGAGGCCGTCCGCAAGAAGCTCGACCGGCTCTACCGCGCCGCCGGCCGCGCCACCGACGAGTACAACGCCGCCGACGAGAAGGCGGACAAGCAGTCCGCCGAGGTCGTCGCGCTGGCCAAGAAGATCGTCAAGGGCCAGGACAAGCTCAGGAAACTCAAGGACCGCGCGGGCGCCGCGGCCGCCGCCCAGTATCGCGGGGGCGGACTGCCGCCCGAGGCCCACCTGGTGCTGAGCGACGACCCGCAGGACTTCCTCGACGGCGCGGGCCGCGTCCGCGAGGGCCATCACGCGACCAAGGGCCTCCTCGGCGAACTGACCCGCACACAGGAGGACTTGGAGCAATACGCCAAGGACGCCTCCGCGCAGCTGAAGAGGCTGGAGGCGGGCCGCAAGGCCAAGGCCGCCGCCCAGAAGAAGATCGAGAAGCAGATCGCGCAGGCGGAGAAGCTCGAGTCCGAGCTGCAGAAGGAGGAGCAGGAGCGCCTCGCCGAGCTGGAGAAGGAGGCGGCGGACAAGGCGCAGACCGCCTGGCTCGACTCCGGCATCCTCGAGGAGATCGACGGCAAGGCCTCCGCGCAGGGCAAGAAGGCCGTGAAGTACGCCACGGCCCAGATCGGCAAGTGGTATCAGTGGGGCGCCGAGGGGCCGAGGACGTACGACTGCTCGGGGCTGACGTCACAGGCCTGGATATCCGCCGGGCGCGGCATCCCCCGCACCTCGCAGGAGCAGTGGAAGCGGCTGCGGCACATCGACATCCAGGACATGCGCCCCGGCGACCTCATCATCTACTTCGGCGACGCCAGCCATGTCGCCATGTACATCGGGGACGGAGCGATCGTGCACGCGCCGCGCCCCGGACGGACCGTGACGATCGCGGGCGCCGGGACGATGCCCATCCTCGGGGTGGTACGGCCGGACGCGGACGCGGACGCGGGCTGAGGGCCGACGCCCGCAGACGCCAGACGCCAGACGCCGACCGAGCCACGGCGCGGCACGGCACGGCACGGCACGGCACGGCACGGCACGGCACGGCACAACAAGTCATGCGCGGCAGCAAGACACGGAACGGCGCGGCAAAGTAAGGCACAACGCGGCATGGCACGGCACGACACGGCACGACACGGCACGACACGGCACGGCACACCGGATATCGGACGCCCGCGGTGAGCTGGCCCACGTGACCCACCGCACGGTTTCTTGCGGGTCGGCCGTGCGCTGACGTGACGTTCGTCATCCCCGCAGCATCTCCGAGCTGTCCAACTGAGGGGCATATCGCGGCATATGACGCCGGCCGGTGGCGCAGCGGCGTGGCTCACACCATTCCAATGCGGCGCCGACACCCGCTATGGTCCCGCTCGGTGGGTCGAGGTCCCTCGCCCCGCCATGCCCTCGGGGGGAGGGAAGGAACCCAAGACGATGCCCGTACCCATACCGCGGCAGAGAGCGATCCCGGCCGCGGAGAGTGGTCAGGCGCAGGCCGTGTCCCCGCGCGGCGGCTCGGCCGAGGAGTCCGCGAAGGACACCTCGCCCACCGGCCGCACGCCGGACACCGCCGGAATCACCGACACCACGGACAAGGTGGAGAACAACACCGCCCACACCAACCTGACGCTGCTGCTGATCGAGGACGACCCGGCCGGTTCGCCGATCGTGCCGGACATGCTCGACCAGGCAGGCAAGCCGATCCGCGTCCGCACGGCCCGCAACCTGACGGAGGCCGGCCGGCTGCTGACCGACGACGTCCACTGCATCCTGCTGGACCTGGCGCTGCCCGCGCCGGGCCACGCCGATTCGGCGGACGAGCTCGCCGTGCTCCGGCACGTGCTGGAGCTCGCGCCCCGGCACGCCGTGCTGGCGCTGACCGCGTCCGGTGACGCCGAGCGCGGCGCCGAGGCCGTGCGGGTGGGCGCCCAGGACTACCTCTTCCGCGACGAGCTCGACGGCAGGCTGCTGAGCCGCGCGATCCGCTACGCGGTGGAGCGCAAGCGCTCCGAGTCGGCGGAGCGCAGGCTCGCCGAGGGCAAGCTGCGCGCGCAGGAGAACCGTCGCCTGGAGCGCGGTCTGCTGCCGACGCCGCTGCTGGAGGGCTCGTCGCTGCGGTTCGCCGCCCGGTACCGCCCGGGCCGCTCGCGCGCGCTGCTCGGCGGCGACTTCTACGACGTGGTGCGCACGCCGGACGGCACGGTGCACGCCATGATCGGCGATGTCTGCGGGCACGGCCCGGACGAGGCCGCGCTCGGTGTGGAGCTGCGGATCGCGTGGCGGGCGCTGACCCTGGCGGGCCTGTGCGGCGACCAGCTGCTGGGCACGCTCCAGCAGGTGCTGGAGCACGAGCGGGCCGACGACGAGATCTTCGCGACCCTGTGCACCGTGGACATCGCGCCGGACGGCCGCCGGGCCGGGCTGTGCCTGGCGGGTCACCCCTCGCCGCTGCTGGCCCGACCGGGCAGACCGGCCCGCCTGCTGCCCTACGACAACAACGGCCCGGCCCTCGGGCTGCTGCCCGGCGCCCGCTGGCCGCGGATGCAGGTGGAGCTGGGCGCCGAGTGGAGCCTGATGCTCTACACCGACGGCCTGATCGAGGGCCACATCGGCCAGGGCCGGGAGCGGCTCGGGCAGGACGGCATGACGGAGATGATCCGCCGCCAGCTCGCCGAGGGCCTGCGGGGCGAGCAGCTGCTGCGGGCGGCGGTGAACGAGGTGCGCGACCTCAACGGTGGCGAGCTGACGGACGACGTGGCGGTGCTGCTGCTGGACCGGGTGCCGTAGCCCCGGTACAGCTGCTCCGAGAGCCCTTACCGGCCGCCGTTCCAGGGGCCGTAGGGGCCGTCGCTGCTCGAGCCGCGGTTGCTGCGGCCGCCGCCCGGGAGCGCCCGGATCGCGGGGCGGACGTCGACCATGTACACGATCGTCGCGATGAGGCCGATGATCGGCAGGAACGACAGGATCGGGAAGAGCAGGTTCACCACGAAGGCGACCCCGAGGACGATCAGCCAGAAGGGCTTGGTCTTCTTGTCCGCCGCGCGGAACGCGTCCTCCCGGCGCACGGCGGCGTCGAGCAGCGCGAAAGCGCTGAAAACGATCAGGGCCATGCTCAGAAGCCACATGAACCCCGCGAAGCCCTGCATCAGCACAACGTCCACCACCTGACTCGGCTCGTCCTACGCGGTCACCGTACCCGTACAACGGGCCGGACACCCCCAGGGTGCCCGGCCCGTGTGGCCTTCGCAGTACTGCCCCGCCGTACTACTTCGCGGGCGGGGTGGTCTTCTTGGCGGTGGTGGGCTTGCGCACCGGGGTCTTCTTGGCGGCCGGGGCCTTCTTCTCCTGGGCGGCGACGGGCTTCGCCGGCTCCTCCGTGACCGCGACCGGCTGCGGCTTCGGCTTCGGCTCGACGGCCACGGCCAGCTCCTCGACGCCCTCGGCGACGTCCTCGATGCTGTCGGCGGCCTCGCCGCGCCAGGTCCGCACGGCCTGCTCGCCGTGCTCGGCGACCTTCTCGTACGTCTCACGGGCCTTGACGGCGTACTCGGCGGCCACGCCGACACCGCGCAGCGCGAAGTCCTGGGCGCTCTCGCCGATCTTCTTCAGGTCCGCGTCGATGGTGCTGCCGAGCTTCTTGATGTCGACGTCGATGGAGCCGATGAACTGCGTGACCTTGGTCTGCAGGGTCTCCTGCGTCTCCTTGACGCGGGCGGAGGCTTCCTTGGCCCGCGCGGAGGCCCTCTCCTGGACGGCCTTGGTGTCGGTGTTGCGGACGGCGTCGAACCGCGCGGGGGCTTCGGAGCGCAGCTGCTCCACCAGGGCCGGCACCTTCTTGGCCTGCTGAAGGGCGAGGTCGGCGGTGCCTGCGGCGAAGTAGAGCGGCGTCGGGTCGCTGAGGGTCTTGCGCAGGTCGTCGGTGATGGCCATGGTGATGGTCCTCCCGGATTCTGTATCGCTCGAGGGTTCGGCTGAGGGTTGTGTGATCCGCGGCGGGCGGCCCATGCCCTGGTCCGGCTCAGCCGGCCGTCTGCTGCGGATCGGTGTCACTGCGGCCGCCGCTCTTGCGGGTGCGGCGGGTGGCGGTCGTACCGCCGTCGTTCGTGCTGTCGTTCTGTGCGGCGCTCGTGCGGCTGCGGCGCCGGGCGGACTGACCGCCGTCGGCCGGGCCGGCGGAGGGTATCCCGGTGCCGGGAGCGTCCCCGTCGACGCTCACCGCACCGTCGGCGGTGACGACGCCGACGACGCCCGCGCGCTCCGAGCCGTCACTGTCCCCGGCCCCGTCCCCGAATCCGTTCTCCTTGCGGAAGGACTCGTAGATCTGGAGCAGCACCTGCTTCTGCCGCTCGTTCAGCGTCGGGTCCGCGAGGATGACGGCGCGCGTCTCCACCTCGTCCCGGTCGCGCTCGGCGTCGAGGATGCCGGCCCGGACGTACAGCGTCTCGGCGGAGATACGCAGCGCCTTGGCGACCTGCTGCAGCACCTCCGCGCTCGGCTTGCGCAGCCCGCGCTCGATCTGGCTCAGATACGGATTGGACACCCCGGCGGCGTCGGCGAGCTGCCGCAAGGACAGCTGCGCGGTGCGCCGCTGCTCGCGCAGGTAGTCACCGAGATTGCCGACGTTGAGCGAGGCCATGCCTCCACAGTGCAACACCCCGCTAACTATTGCAAGCACCCGCTTGCAAAAGTGCGCCACACCACGCGACGGTGCCCCGCTCGCAACCGTCCTGTTGACCGTTCTCGCCGACGCCCCGGCCGCCCTCGCCGCCGTCGAGAACGGTCACACCTCGGGCAAGGTCGTCATCAAGGTCGCATGAGTAGCGCCGGTGCCGGACTCCGGGATGTCCGTCACGCGATATGAGGCCTCGCGGTTCCGCTCCTCCCGGGCACGTCCGGCCGGCTCTCTGACCTCGAACACCAGACGGCCGCCAGACCGCAGTGCCTCGTACGCGCCGCGCGGGGTCTCGCGCCATGCCTGCGGATCGTTCAGTCCTGGAGGGTGGTGAGCCAGTCGGTCAGCAGGGTGTTGACCTGTTCGGGGCGTTCCTGCTGGATCCAGTGGCCGCAGCCGTCCAGGAGGTGGGAGGCGGACAGGGCGGGGAGGGTGGTGGGGTGGGCGCTGATGGCGTCGGCCATCCAGGTGGTGGAGGCGTCCAGCGCGCCGCCGATGAACAAGGCGGGCTGTGGGAGCGGGGCTCCACGGTAGGGGGCGAGGTCTTCCCAGTCGCGGTCCATGGCGCGGTAGCGGTTGAGGGCGCCGGTCAGGCCGGTGCGCTCGAACTCCCCGGCATAGACGTCGAGATCCTCCTCGCTCAGCCATGCCGGGAGCGGACCGGCGGGAAACCGGTCGCGCATCCGGCCGCCCGGGGTGATGAAGTGCGGGTCGGGTTCGCCCTCGGCCGGCATGGTGGCGGCGGACAGGGCCGCGTAGAAGCCCGCGAGCCAGCCCCGGACGTCGGGCTCGATCTCCGCCTCGGCGCGGCCGGGCTGCTGGAAATAGGAGACGTAGAACTCCTGCTCGGGGCCGCCGATTTGGCTGAAGACGTCGCTGGGGCGGGGGCCTCCGGGCGGCGCGTACGGGACGCTCAGCAGACCGACCGCGCGGAAGACCCCCGGGTGGAGCAGGGCGGAGGCGGCGGCGATGTTGGAGCCCCAGTCGTGGCCGACGACCACCGCGCTGTCCTCTCCCAGGGCGCGCACGACGGCGAGGTTGTCCTCCACCAGGTCGAGCAGACGGTAGGCATCGACCGCGGCGGGCTTGGAGGAGCGGCCGTAGCCGCGTACGTCCATCGCCACCGCCCGGTACCCGGCCGCTGCGAGGGCCGGGAGCTGGTGGCGCCAGGAGTACCAGGACTCGGGAAAGCCGTGCACGAGCAGGACCAGCGGGCCGCGGCCCTGCTCGACCACGTGCAGGCGTCCGGCCGGGGCTTCGACGGTGCGGTGGCGGAGGGCGGCGGTCGGCTCGGATCGCATGGGCGTCTTCTCCTCGGTTCGCGGGCGGCCGGGGGCTCGCGTCGATCATGCGGCGCGGCGGCGACCGAACGCGATCGACGTTGCCGTTCCGGCAAACCCGCTGACGCCTCGCTCAGCGCCTGTTCTCCGCCCCGCGTGATCCGCCGGTGCGCTCAGACCAGGAACGCGTGCAACCCGGCCACCGCGAGGGTCTGTTCGGCTTCCCAGGCCTCAAAGGTGCTCACGGGCCGGAAGCCGAGGCGGGCGGCCAGCGCGAGGGAGCGGGTGTTGGCCGTCTGGGTGACGATCAGGACCGGCTGATCGGGCAGTTCGGCCGCGGCGGTGCCCAGCGCGGCGGTGGCCGCTTCGAAGGCCAGCCCCTTGCCCCAGCCCTCGCGGCGCAGGACGTAGGTCAGTTCCAGTTCCCCGCCCTCCTCGGTGACGTGTCCGGGGAGGTCGGACGGGCGTCGGTGCAGCAGGAGCGTCCCGACGAGGCGGTCGGTCGTCCGGTCCGCGATGACGAACGTGCCCGGCTTGTCGGTGACGTACTGGACCCCCGTCGCGTCGAAGTACTGCTCGACAGCACTCCGCGGCCTCGGCCCCCCGAGGTGCGACCGCACCTGTGGATCGGTCTGCAACTCCACGAACCCGGCGCGGTCGGCGTCGCGCGCCTTGCGCAGCCGGAGCCGGGGTGTGGTGATCTCCGTGGCGGAGAGGGTGGGTGAAGTGGCCGCCGGGGCAGGGGGACCCGGTGTTTTCGGTGTGTTCGGCGAGGTCATGGATCCCATCCTGACCGGGGCGACCGACTCACTCGGACTTGGCGAGCCCCTCGACGATGCAGAAGGGATGCCCGGCCAGGGTCCGGTGAGCCGGCGGCGGACAGGCCCATCCCCTCCGAGAGCCACCTTGCCGACGAGTACGGCGTAGCACGACTGACCGCCCGGCGGACCGCACAGGAACTCCGCGAGCGCGGCCTGATCGTCACCGTGCGGGGCAAGGGTTCCTTCGTCGTCTAACAGTCGGTCGCCGACGCCCCCACAGAAGACGAACCGAACGGCTGAGGCCACCGCCCCGACCGCGCCCTACCCCGGCTTGTACGCCAGGAACGTTTCCCGCCCGCCTCTTCGCCCCGCCCTCCGGTTCCTGCAGCATCCGTGTCGTGACCACCAGCCCGGCCCGGGCGAGCAGTTCCGCGATGCGGTCCGGTGGCAGCAGGTGGGACTCGTAGGACACCGGATGGTCGCCGTACGCCCGGGTCGGGTGCAGGTGTTCGCCGTTGCCGACGTGGCCCGACAGCATCAGGCGGCCCCCGGGTGCGAGGGTGCGGTGGAACTCCGCGAAGACGGCCGGCAGCCATTGCGGCGGGGTGTGGTGGGTGGAGTAGTACGCCAGGATGCCGCCGAGTGCCCCACTGTCGATCTCCAGTGCGGTCATCGAGCCGACGGTGAAACGGAGTTCCGGGTGGGCCGCCCGGGCCAGTTCCACCATCTTCGGGGACACGTCCACGCCGAAGGCCGGTACGCCCAGGGCGGCCAGGTGCGCCGTCACCTTGCCGGGGCCGCAGCCCAGGTCGGCGACCGGCCCGAGGGGGGCCGCGAGTTCGGCGAAGGCGGCCAGCATCGCGCGGGACACCGGGTCCAGTTCGGCGGGCTCCGGGACGATGCGGACATAGGCGGCGGCGACGGTGTCGTAGGACTCGCGGATCGCGGTGAGGTGGGACGGCTCGGTCATGCCGCGACCGTAGGGGGCGGCGGTGACACCGGCCCGTACTCCGGCGTCGGTACGCCGGTCTACTCCCGCGGGGAGACGACCGCGCGGCCCCGGCCCGGCAGGGTGACGGGCATGGACATCGAAACGAGGCACAAGCCGGACACGAGGCCGCCCCGGAGGCTGGGCCGGTCCGCCCGCCGGGCCGTTCTCGTCGTGCACGTCACCACCTCCGCCTGCTGGCTCGGGCTCTCGCTCGGGCTGCTCGCGCTCGGGGCCACCGCGGCCACCACCGGATCCCACCCGACCGTGGAGGCCTCCGTCCGGGCCATGCGGCTCTTCGCCGACTGGCTGCTCCTGCCCATCGCCCTGTTGACGCTCCTCAGCGGCCTGCTGCTGTCACTGGGCACGACGTGGGGCCTGGCCAGGTACCGGTGGGTGTACACGAAGTTCTGGCTGACCCTCGCCACCACCACGGCCACGGTCTTCGCCCTGCGCCCCGCGGTGCACGCGGCGGTCACAGCCGTCGCCGCGGGCGGGCCGCTGCCGGACGCCGGTGACGTGCTGTTCGGGCCGGTCGTGTCGCTGTCCGCCTACGTCTTCATGACGGTGATCTCCGTCCTCAAGCCGTGGGGGAAGACCCGCCGCGGCCGCAGAAACATAACCACACAGCCATTTGCCTAAATGTTTTAGGGATGGGCATACTTCCTTCAGGTACAAGGGAGGGCCCTTATGGCACGTGCAGGACTGACACCCCAGCGGCTGACGGAGGCCGGCGCCGAACTCGCCGACGAGGTCGGCTTCGAGCAGGTCACCGTCTCCGCACTGGCCCGCCGGTTCGACGTCAAGGTCGCGAGTCTGTACTCGCACGTGCGGAACTCCCAGGATCTGAAGACGAGGATCGCCCTGCTCGCCCTCACCGAACTCGCCGACCGGGCCGCCGACGCACTGGCCGGACGGGCCGGCAAGGACGCCCTGTCCGCCCTGGCGAACGTGTACCGGGACTACGCCCGGGAACACCCCGGCCGCTACGCCGCCGCCCAGCTGCGGCTCGACCCGCAGACCGCGGCCGCGAGCGCCGGGGTCCGGCACGCGCAGATGACCAGGGCCCTGCTGCGCGGCTACGACCTGACGGAGCCGGACCAGACCCACGCGGTCCGGCTGCTCGGCAGCGTCTTCCACGGCTACGTCAGCCTGGAGCTCGGCGGCGGTTTCAGTCACAGCGCTCCGGACACCGAGGAGACCTGGGCCCGGATCCTCGACGCCCTCGACACGCTGCTGCGGAACTGGCCCGCGGCCCCCACCGATCCCCGAGGCTGACACCCATGCACACCGAGCACGACTGGATCACCACGCCCGTCACGGCGGACCTGCTGCGCGGCGCCCTCGACGTGGAGCGCACCGAGCACGGCCTGCTCCCCCACCGCCTGCCCGCCCGGGCCCGCGCGCAGAACACCAACCCGCAGCTGGCGATGGCCGAGGCCCAGCCCTCCGGCGTACGGCTGGCGTTCCGCACCGCCGCGACCGCCGTCGAGCTGGACACGCTGCGCACCAAGCGCGACTACACCGGCTTCCCGTCCCGCCCGGACGGCCTGTACGACCTGCTCGTCGACGGCCGCCCGGCCGGCCAGGCCACCGGGACCGGCGGCAACGTCCTCACCGTCGACCTGACCACCTGGGAGAGCGAGCTCACGCCCGGCCCGGTCGGCACCGTCCGCTTCACGGACCTGCCGGCCGAGGAGAAGGACGTCGAGATCTGGCTCCCGCACAACGAGACCACCGAGCTGGTCGCCCTGCGCACCGACGCCCCGCTCGTGCCGGCACCGGACCGGGGACGCCGGGTGTGGCTGCACCACGGCAGCTCGATCAGCCACGGCTCGGACGCCGCGAGCCCCACGGCCATCTGGCCGGCGATGGCCGCGGCGCGCGGCGGTGTCGAGCTGATCAACCTCGGTCTGGGCGGCAGCGCGATGCTCGACCCGTTCACCGCACGCGCCATGCGGGACACCCCGGCCGACCTGATCAGCGTGAAGATGGGCATCAACATCGTCAACCAGGACGCGATGCGGCTGCGCACCTTCGGCCCCGCCGTGCACGGCTTCCTCGACACGATCCGCGAGGGCCACCCGGACACCCCGCTGCTGCTCGTGTCCCCCATCCACTGCGCCATCCACGAGGACACGCCGGGCCCCACCGCCCCCGACGTGGAGGAGATCCGCAAGGGCCGCCTGGTCTTCTCCGCCATGGGCGACCCCGCGGAGACGCCCACCGGCAAGCTCACCCTGACCGTGATCCGCGAGGAGCTGTCCCGGATCGTCGGGCAGCGCGCCGCCGACGATCCGAACCTGCACTACCTCGACGGCCTCGACCTCTACGGCGCGCAGGACGCCGCCGCGCTCCCCCTGCCCGACCACGTCCACCCGGACGCGGCCACCCACCGTCACATCGGCGACCGCTTCCACGCACGGGTCTTCGCCGACGGCGGGCCGTTCGCCGCGAAGTAGCGACCGGCCGGCCGGTCAGCCCTCGAAGCCCTGGTCCGCCAGGATCCGGTCGATGCGGGTGCGGTGGGCCGACTCCCAGGCGTCCAGGGTCTCGTCGGCCTCCTTGGCCAGCTTGGCCCGGGCCGCCGCCAGGACGTCCTCGCGGCGGGCCGCGGGCACCACCACCACGCCTTCCTCGTCGGCGACGACCGTGTCGCCCGCGTCGACCGCGACCCCGCCGCAGCGCACCCGCCCGTTCAGCGGCCGGGCGGCCGACTTGGTGCCCGGGATGGGGATGACACCGCGGGCGAACACCGGGAAGCGCAGGTCACGGACCTCGCCGAGGTCGCGGATCAGCCCGTCGGCGACGAACGCGGCGATGCCCCGGCGCTGCGCGACGGCGCACACGTTGCCGCCGGCCAGGGCGTAGTCCAGGTCGCCGGACTCCACGACGACGACCGAGCCGGGGCCGGCCCGGTGGATCGCGGCGTGCAGCATCAGGTTGTCACCGGGAGGGCAGGTGACGGTGAAGGCCGGTCCGGCCACCCGTGGCACGGGTCCCCACAGGGGCCGGACGCCGATGTCCATGACCTGCTCGCGGCCCAGCAGATCGGCCAGGGTGGTCGTGGGGATGTCCGTGAACGCGTCGACGTCAGTCATGACACGGACCCTAACCACCCTTCCCTAGAAGGGCAGTGGCCTCCCCCGCACCACCTCGAGCCGGGAGACCGCCCGGGTCAGCACCACGTACAGCCGGTTGAGTCCCCGTTCCTCGGCCTCGGCGATCGCGGCCGGCTCGACGGCCACGACCTGGTCGTACTCCAGGCCCTTGACCACGCTCGCCGGCACCAGGGCGACCGGGGCGCCGAGTTCGTCCGGGCCCGCCGCCCCGATCCCGGCCGCGTCGAGCGCCGCCCGCATCCGCGGAACGTCCGCGTCGGCCGCGACGACCCCCACCGAGCCCTCCCGGCCCAGCGCGTCCCGCACGGCCGCCACGACCGCCCCGGGCACGCCGTCCACGGTCGTCTCCCGCAACCGCAACTCGCCGTCGGCGCGCAGCGAACGGGCCGCCGGCACGTCCACGTCGAGGCGGTCCAGCAGCCGGTTGGCGAGCTCGAGGACGGCCTGCGGCACCCGGAAGCCGGTGGTCAGGGCGACCACGGCCGCGTCGGGTTTGCCCAGGTGCGTGAGGACCGTGCGCCAGGACCGCGCCGCCCACGGTGTCGTCCCCTGCGCGAGGTCACCGAGCACCGTCAGCGAACCGAAGCGGGCCCGCCGGGCGATCGCCCGGCACTCCATCGGGGACAGGTCCTGTGCCTCGTCGACGACGACGTGCCCGTACCCCTCCGGGTGCTCGATCAGGCCCGCCACCTCGTCGAGCAGCACGAGGTCGGCGGCCGACCAGCGCGCCGACTTCCAGGACCTGGGCGGCCGCCGCCACAGCAGGGCCCGCTGCTCACCGGCGTCGAGGAGCCCCTCGGCCGCCGTCGCCAGCGCCTCCTCGTCGCCGAGCAGTCCGGCCACCACCTCCTCGGGCCGCACCCGCGGCCAGACGGTGTCGACGTACGCCGACACCGGCCGGGTCCGCTCGATCCACCGCACCCAGGCGTTCGGGGGCGGCCCGGACCGCCGCTCGGCCTGCTCGCGCAGACACCGCACGATCCGCGCCCGCACCCGCTCCCGCCCGACCCCGTACGGCGGTTCCTCCTCCCGCACCCGTGCCACGATCTCCGCCAGCTCCGCCGCCGGGACCCGCCACCGGTACGACCCGTCCGGCACCGTGAGCGAGGCGCCGCCGCCGTCGGCACGCACCCGCGCGTACAGCGCGCGCCGGAGCACCTCGGCCATCCGGGCGTCGTGCTTCACGAGGGCGGCCGGCCCGTCGTCGGCGCCCCGGACGGGGCAGCGGGCGATCTCCTCCCCCAGGGTCGACTGCCGCACGCCGGTCTCGCCGAGGGCCGGCAGCACCTCGGCGATGTACGACAGGAAGGTGCGGTTGGGTCCGAGGATCAGCAGACCACCGCGCCGGATGCGCTGCGGGTACGTGTAGAGCAGGTACGCCGCCCGGTGCAGCCCGACGGCGGTCTTGCCGGTGCCCGGCGCGCCCTGCACGCACACCGACACCGGCAGGTCCCCCCGTACGAGGTCGTCCTGCTCGGGCTGGATCGTGGCGGCGATGTCCCGCATGGGCCCGACCCTGGGCCGTTCGATCTCCCGGGCGACGATCTCGCTGTCGCGGGTCTCCCCCCGCTCCAGGTGCTCGTCCTCCAGGCCGGTGAGGTCCCGGGAGTCGCCCCGGCTGCCGGGCGCCCAGCCGAACCGCCGCCGCACGGCGACGCCCTGCGGGTCACGCGCCGAGGCCTGGTAGAAGGCGCGCGAGACGGGCGCACGCCAGTCGACGACGAGGGGCGGTGCGGCCGGGTGCTCGGAGATCCGCAGCCGCCCGATGTGCAACGGCCCCTCCCCGCTCTCCCGGGCGCTCTCCCGGGCGCTCACCAGGGCGCTTTCCTGGGCGCTTTCCCGGGCGCTTTCCCGGGCGCTCACCAGGGCGCCGAAGAACAGCGGCCCCTCGGGCAGTTCCCGCAGCGCCTTGGCCCGGCTGCGCAGCCGGTACCCGAGGACTTCGGCGTCGGCCCCGGACGCGGACACGTCCTCACCGGTGACGACCTGCTCACCGGCGCCCTCCACCATCGCGGCGAGAGCGGTCCGGCAGCGTTCGTGGTGGGCGCGTTCCTGGTCGAGGGCGTGCTGGAGGGAGGGCTCGGTGGAGGTCATTCCCCCGAGCGTACGCGAAAATCTAACCGAGTTAAATAAATTACCGAGTCTCACTCGTGGATCCGTGAGGCCGGAGGCCGGGAGGCAGCGCGGCCGCGAGCCGGCCGAACGCCCGCTCCGCCGCCGCCACCGCGTCCGGCCGCACGTCGGCCACGCGCTCCCCCGCGGCCATCCGCCGCCAGTTCTCCAGCGCCAGCACCCGCAGCACGGCCATGATCTGCCCGGCGGCCAGCCGCGCGTCCAGGTCCCCTCCGAGTACCTCGGCGAGCGCGGCCTCCGACCGCTCCTGGTGCGCGTACGCCCGGGCGACCAGGGAGGGCGTGCCGTAGAGCAGCGCGTGGAAGGCCAGCACCTCGGGGTGGTCGTTGAGCCCGGTCACCGGGTCCCCCCGCTCCAGCCCCTCCACGAAGTGCCGCCGCAGCGCCTCCACGGGCGCCGCCCGGGCCTGCGCCACCACCCGGGCCGCCTCCCCCTCGTGGTCGGCGATCCGGTACAGCACCAGGTCCTCCTTGGCCGGGAAGTACCGGAACAGCGTCGGCTTCGAGATGTCGGCCGCCGCCGCGATCTCCGCGACGGACACCGCGTCGAACCCCTTCTCCAGGAAGAGCCGCACGGCGATGTCCGACACCGTCTCGTACATCCGCTGCTTCTTGCGCTCACGCAGGCCCGGGTTGGTCATACCGGGGAGCCTACGCAGCGGCGGGCTCAGGCCAGGGCGCGGGCGAGGTACGGGTTCGCCGTGGAGCGCACCGGGAGGCCGAGCGAGCCCGTGGCGACGGCCAGCGTCACTGCGTAGGAGTCCACCGCCCGCCGGACGTTGGGGGCGTCCAGGCTCGCGCCCGTCACGATGCGGTCCAGGTCGACGTAGGCGGAGCGCACGATCTCCAGCCTGCGGTACACCCGCCAGTCCGTGCGCCAGTCGCGGGTGTACGCGGCGGGCAGCAGCCGCTCCCAGCGGCGGAACATGCGCTCCCTGATCTCCGGCCGGGTCGGTGTGAGGTGCATGTGCCGGACGAGGTCGTAGAGGGGGTCGCCGACGACGGCCATCTCCCAGTCGATGATGGTCAGCGCCAGCCGGTCGTCACGGCGTACGAGGTTCCAGGGGTTCAGGTCGCCGTGCAGGAGCGCGGGCTCCCGGTCGCTCACCTCGTGCCGGGACAGGATCAGCTGCAGCCGGTCCGGGTCGGGCAGCCCGAGGTGCCGCGCCAGCTGCTGCGAGGCCTTCGGCAGGTCCCGCACCAGGGAGACCAGCTGGTCCCGCAGCCAGCGGTGGAAGGCGCCCTCGCCGGCCGTCGGGTCGACCTGCTCGTACCTGACCCGCGTCAGGGCGCACAGCTGGTCCACCAGGCCGTCCGCCTCGTGCGGCAGCAGACCGTGCACGGGGTGGTTGGGGGGCCGGTCGACGTCCCGCGGCCCGACGTAGGTGTGCAGGGCGATGGTGTCGCTCTGGTAGGTCTCGCCCAGGGCGAGCACCCGCGGGGCCGCCACCCCGACGGACGACTCCTCGATCGCGCGCAGCACGGCGTGCTCGCTGAGGAAGCCGCGCTCCCGGCGACACACCTCGGGCAGCTTCCGCCGTACGACCACGGGTGAGTCGAAGCCCGGCACCGCCACGACGGTGTTCAGGTGCGCGGTGCCCTTGAACACCCGTCCCGCGGGCGCGGCCCCCTCCGCCAGCAGGGCCTCCCGGACCGCCGAGGACGGGAAGTCGCCGCGCTCGGGCACCCGCCGGTCGGGGCGCCACTCGAACGCCTCCGCGATCCACGCCCGGCCGCTGATGTCCCCGTTCATCCGTGACACCAGCCAACGGAACAGGGCGCGCCGGATCTCGCCCTCCCGCGGCACACCGACGAGCCGCAGCGGTTCCGCCGCCGCCTCCAGGGCCCGGCGCACCTCGGCCGTCGCCTCGTCCAGACTCGTCTGCGTGAACGATTCCTCCAGCGACCGGGCGGCCCTCATCACGTCGGGGAAGACGGACTGCGCCCGCTCGAACGCCAGATAGTGCCGCAGATCCCGCCCCAGACCGCTGACCGCGGCCGGCCGGACCCGCTGCATGGCCTCGCCCCAGGCGTCGACCACTTCGGCCCACTGGTGCGCCGGGTACCGCATCCGCACGAGATGCGTCGCGAGGTCGTGCAGCGGGTCGCCGTAGGTGGCGAGCTCCCAGTCGACGCAGATCAGGGGCGGGTCGCCCGCGTACGACACGATCACGTTGTCACGGTGCAGGTCGGCGTGGAGCAGGCTGTAGGGCCGCCGGGCCATCGCGGGCACCCGGCCGGCCAGTTCGGTGAGCGCGTCCTCCGGGATGCCGAGCGCTGCGAACAGCCCACCGAAAGCAGTCCAGTTGGGCCGCCTGATCTGCCGGTCGGCCAGATGGGCCAGCGTCTGGAGGAAGCCCTGGCTGTCCGTGTCCTTGCGGGGCCAGACGGAGGGCAGGGCGGGCAGCGCGCCCCGCCGTACGTGGGCCATCTGGGCGAGCAGCCCGGCCAGGGCCCGGATCAGCAGGGTGTCGACGGGTTTGCCGTCGGCGCAGACGCTGGAGAGCGGAACGCCCTCCACGAAGCTGTGGACGGCGAAGTCCTCCCCCTTGACCAGACATTCCGGAGCGTGCGGCAGCACTCCCCGGACGGCGCCGAGGATCTCCGCCTCGTCCTGCCACGTCCGGATGACGACGGGCAGCGCGTCCGGACGCCGGATCCGGACCGTCACCGACGTCCCCGGCTCCCGCCCGACCAGGCGGGCCATGCTCTCCGTGAGCGGAACAACGTAGTTCCGGTTGTGGTGGCCGCTGGTCGCCACGCCCCGCTCGGCGGCCCGCTGTACGAAGGCGCGCCAGGTGGCGTCGTGCGAGGCGCGCTCCCCGAGCAGAGGACGGGAAGGAGAGGGTGCGCCCACGGGCCGCTCCGGAAGTACGAGAAGGGGGGACGGTCAGGCAAACGGTAGGTTCGCGGTCGGTACCGCGCACGGCGGAGTGCGCCATCACGGGTGGTTTGCCACTCATCCGCATGAGCGTGCGCGAGCTTGTTCGATGGCGGCCGGTCGGCCCTCTCCCATACGAACGAGGACGAGCGGATGACTCAATCGCTGCACGGTGCGGGAATGCTACACCCGGCGGTCCCCCGTGCCCCTGCCGTCTCCGGAGTGCCTGTTCCGCTACTCGGGCCCCTCGGACAACAGGTCCCACACGGAGCCGTACCACTTGCGCATGCTGTCGACGAAGACGCTGCCGGCCGAGTCCGGATCGTCGTCCTGGACGTGGTGCGTCAGCGTGGCACCGAGACCGAGGACATCGAGGGCCCGCAGCTGATCCCCGTTGTCCAGGACCAGATCGCGCTCGACGATCTGGTAGAGGCCGTGCAGCACCTCGACCCCGTTGATGACGTACAGCTTGAAGGTCGGTGTCAGGGGCGCGTGCCGGATGCGGAACTCCACGGACGGAACCAGTGCCGCCGCCTTCAGTTCCCTCAGCACGTGCGTCAGGGACTCGGTGCTCCGCCTGGTGATGGTGCGGAAGCGGTCCCTCAGGCGGGGGGCGTCCGCGGGGTCGAGGGCGCGCGGATAGGGCAGCTCCAGCGACTCCGACGGCAGCAGGACGCGCAGGGCGATGCGCTGGGGCGCGATCTCGCGGGAGCGGATCCGCTCTGCCTGCAGCCGGATGTGGACGTCCAGCGACTCGGACGTCAACGTGTAGACGTCCAGCGTGACGTCCTCCTGCTCGAACGCCGCGCCGATCAGCGGGCCGAGCCGTTGGCTGCTCGTCGGCGACTGGATCCGCTGGGACTTGATCACCCGGGTGCCGCTGCCCTGGCGGGACTCGATCCAGCCTTCGCTCTTCAGCTCCGCGAGGACCCGCTGCACGGTGTCGCGGGAGACACGGAACTCGGCGGCCAGCTCACGCTGGGACGGCAGGCGCGAGTGCAGCGGATAGCGGCGGCCGCCGGCGATCCGCGCCCGCAACTCGGTCGCGACGCGCTCGAACTCTCTGCCGCCGCCTTCGCCGGCCTGCCCCTCG
Organism: Streptomyces sp. NPDC059696; assembly: GCF_042733745.1. Lineage (NCBI taxonomy): Bacteria > Bacillati > Actinomycetota > Actinomycetes > Kitasatosporales > Streptomycetaceae > Streptomyces > Streptomyces sp. NPDC059696. The sequence continues at coordinate 64,335 of NZ_JBHWFG010000014.1, read as the reverse complement.
CTCACACCGCGACCGTACCTCTTCCCCCGGGCGGTCAAACCGCCGTCAGCCGGCTCGGCCAGTCAACTTTGGCGGACAACTGGGCTGCCGGTTAAGGGATCAGTACCCCAGGGCAGAACCACCGTGCGACAACCAGTCCAATTGGACTGCAAGTTGATCGCTCATCGGGAAGTGGTTCCGGGGTGGGTCTGGGGGCGCCATGAAACTCGCACAACTGCTGTCCGCACTCTTCGGCTTGACCTTCGAGCGCGTGATCGAGACCCGCTACGGCCCCTCCGGCGTCCTCTGCCTGTTCCTCCTCGGAGCCGGCCTGCGCACCCGGAACCCCACCTGCCTGATCATCGCCGCCGTTCTTCTCGGCCTGTTACTCGCCCAGCGTTAGGGCCGCCGCAGGCGCAGCAGCCGCAGCAGCGGCTCCAGGGAGTCCAGGACCACCTCGGCCCCGGCGGCCTTCAGGAGCTCGGCCTTCCTCGCGTTGCGGGCGTACCCCAGGAAGGGCACGCCCGCGCCCTCGGCCGCCTCGTGGTCGGACGGGGTGTCGCCGATCATCAGGGCGTCGCCCGGCGCAACCCCCATCGCGTTCAGCGCCCGGTTCAGACAGTGCGGATGCGGCTTCAGGTGGTGCAGTTCCTGGGTCCGGCCGTAGATGTGCGGGGCGAAGCAGCCGGCGAGGCCGCGCCCCGCGAGGTACTTGCGGACCACCCGCGGCGAGTTGTTCGTGGTGATGGCCAGGCGGGAGCCCACGGCGGTCCAGGTGCGGATCAGCGGGTCGGCGTAGGCGGTCGGCCAGGCCGAGGACGCGGCCCGCAGTTCCTCCTGGGTGAGACGTTCCTCCAGCTCGGCGACGAGGTCGCTGCCGGGGTGGCGGCGGTCCACGGCGCGCAGCACCACGTGCGGGTCGAGGGACTCCCGCTCGGTCTCGGTGAGCAGAGCGTGCAGGCCCCGGCCCTCCAGCCAGGACACCAGGTCGCTCGCCACCTGTTCCGCGGAATGCCCGGCGAACAGACGGCAGATGGGCCCGTCGAAGTCCCAGAGCACGACACGCGCGCGTCCGGTCAGATCGCGGAGTCCGTACGGATCGTTCTCGGTCTCGATTGTCACCGCACCAGTCTGCGTCGTATCAGGAGTCACGAGGAGAGTGTCAGGTCGGTCGTGATGGTTTCCCAGAGGGCGTCGAACCACTTCTGGGATTCCTCCACGAACGCCGCGTCCCGCCGGCCGGCCCGCCGGGCGAAGGAGAACAGCAGGGACTTGGAGCCCAGGACGTCGTACATGTCCAGGGTCCGGCTCCCCCACTCCTCCTCGCGCCTGGTCAGCATGTAGTAGCCCATCAGGGCCTCTTCCCCGTTCAGGAGGTACAGCTTCACCGGCGGGGTGAACGGCAGGGCCCGGAAGCGGACCCGGACGTCCATGCCGTGGGTGGAGCGCAGCGCGAGCAGGTTGTGCTGCAGCACCTGGCCCTGGGCGTTGCGCATGGCCAGCCAGCGCTGGTGGACGGAGTCGTCCTCACCGTGGGACTCGACCGGGACGGGGAAGGCGAGTTCGATGTCGCGGGACGGGACCAGGATGCGGACGTCGATCGACTCGGGGCGGATGCGGCCCTCGTGGATCAGGCGCAGCGGCTCGCCCAGGGCGACCATCAGCGTCTCGGCGGTGTGACAGACGACGTCGGCGCGCACGGCGCGTGCCGAGAACGCCTCCACCAGGCGCGGGGCCAGGCCCACCATGGTCGGCTGGGGCTCGCCCCGGGCGGGGGCCGGGGCCGCTACGCGCGGGGGGCTGCCCTTGCTGACATTGGTGAGGAGACCGTCCCCCTGGAGGACCCGCAGGGCCTGGCGGACCGTGCCGCGCTCGACGCCGAACTCCTCGGCGAGTTCCGCCTGGGTGGGCAGGCGGTCCCCCGGCTTGAGCTCACCGGCGCGGATGCGTTCCCGCAGGCTGTCGGCGATCTCCTGGGGCGATGACCTTCTGCTGCCGTTGACTGCCACGTTCTCCGCCACACTCTCTTGGGTCACGACCAAACGCTACAACTCTGATTTATCTGGCGGGAGTTGTTCGGAAGTTGTTTATGACTAGGGGCCAAGTGGGGACAACTTAATCAGAGTTGGTTGCCAACTTCTCGGAGTTGGCGGAAGTTTTGCTTCCGGACTTCCGAAGGGGGAACACCGATGCCCGCCCTCGCTCTCCTCTCCGCCGCCTTCGTCGTCGCCTTCGAGCAGCTCGTCCAGTGGAAGTACGGTCCGGCCGGCATCGTCGGCCTGATCCTTCTCACCGTGGGCGTCAAGGCCAAGAGCCCGGCCGTCAGCTCCGCCGGAGCGGTCGTGCTCGCGCTGCTGATGACGGGGCCCGCCCGATGAGTCACCGCACCACCCCGAAACGGCCCGTGGGGGACGTCAGCCCGTGAGCACCAGCTCCGAACTGATCGTCTCCCACAGTGCGTTGAACCACAGGTGCGACTGCTCCACGAACGTCGTGTCCCGCAGCCCGGCGCCCTGCCGGAAGGCGAACAGCATGGACCGGGTGCCCTGGGCGTCGTACAGCGCGGGCTGCGCGCGGTCGGTCTCGGCCTCCCGGCGCGTCAGCGTGTAGTAGGCGAACAGCGCCTCCGTGCCGTTGAGCAGGTACAGCTTCACCGGCGGGGTGAAGGGCAGCGCCCGGAACGTGACATGCACGTCGATGCCGTGCGTGGCACGCAGGGCCAGCAGATTGTGCTGGAGGACCTGCCCCTGCGCGTTGCGCATCGCCAGCCACCGCTCGTGCACCCAGTCGTCACCGCGCCCCTCGACCGGCACCGGGAAGGCCAGGTCGATGTCCCGGCTCGGCAGCAGCACCCGGACGTCGACCTTGGCCGGTTTCAGCCGCCCGGCGTGGATCTGGCGCAGCGGCTCACCGATGGCGAGCGTCAGGGAGACGGACGTCAGGCACACGGCGTCGATCTCGACGTGCTCCACCTCGAACGCCTTGGCTATCCGTGGCGCGAGGGCCACCGTCGTGGGCCGCGGCAGCGCTTGTGGGCCGGTCAGCGCACCGGCGGGGTCGGACGCGACGGTCGCCGGGCTGCCCTTGGACACATTGGTGAGCAGCCGCTCCGACTGCAGGACCCGCAGCGCCTGCCGCACGGCACCGCGCTCGACCTGGAACTCGTGTGCCAGCTGGGCCTGGGTGGGCATGCGCTCGCCGGGGCGCAGCGCCCCCGACCTGATCCGGGCACGCAGCTCCTCGGCCACCTCGTGAGGGGTTCGCCGTGGCCGCCCTGACCTCTTCCGTCCTCGGACGGAGTCGTCCTCCGGGTGCGCTTCCGGGTCCACACCGGCACAGTACAACTTCCCGCCATCTTTGGGCAGTTCAGCGGAAGGTGGTTATGAGCCGCTTCCGGGCGGAGATAAGTACTGTGAAGTTGGTAGCCAACTTGGGGAACATGGTCACACCTTCAAGGAGGTTGGCCACCCGCCAGAGGACTCCCTTCCGGAGGGGAGCCGGGAGTCCCGCCCGGCCGGCACGGCCGCACGACAACCACAACAGAACAGCTCGCTACGGATGCGGGCCCCAGCACACCAGCGGCCACCGCCGGCACCCCGGCAGGAGGGAGCGGCTCAGAACATGTCCGGGCACCAAGGCCGCCTGGACGTACGCAGCAGGGCGTCGGCCTTCCGGGCGGCGCCCACTCGTTCCTCACGCACCCGCCCCAGCGCCGCCAGCCGCACCGCCGACTCGTCCCCGAGCCACAGCGCGGCCAACTCGCCCAGTCCCAGCGCGAGTTCCGCGCTCTGCGTGGTGGGCGTGCAGGACGCTCCCTCGGGCGAGGCCTCCAGCCGGTAGCGCCCGCCGGTCAGCCCGTCCACGCCGGCGACCTCCAGCACCAGCGTCCCCCGCCCCTCGTACGTCCGCGCCTGAAGCGCCCGCTCGACGTCCAGGACGCGCACCCACAGCCAGTCGGCGAGCGTGGTGATGCGGGCCGCCCTCGGGTCGGGGAGGAGGTGCGGGAGCAGGTCGTCGGGCGCTCGCCAGCCGCTCTTCACCCGCACCACCCAGTCGATGGAGCACAGGTACTCCCACAGCGCGCGCTCCGCGGCCGGTGTGGTGCCGATCAGCCACCGCACGGTCGCCGTGTTCAACGGCTGCTTGGCGTCACCCCAGTTGTCGTCCACCTCGTACACGGCCATGCCCTCGACCTCACCGGACGCCGAGCGGTACACGGCGTAGAAGGGCTGCTTCCACGTCGGGTCCCAGGGCAGGGCGCCGGTGTTGGCCTTCCACCAGAAGGCGTCGCGGTCGATGACGCCGGGCCGGTCGCGGCGCAGCCGCTCATGCAGGTCGGGTCCCAGTTTGCGGACGTCCTCGCCCTCCACCAGGTCGATCCGCCCGCCGTCGGCCGGACCCGCCCACCGGGCGTCGAGGCCCGTGCGCGGCACGTCGACGGTCCACTCCGCCATCGAGGTCGCCGGGCCGAAGCCGTACCGGCCGTAGATCGGGTACTCCGCGGCGATCAGCGTCGCGACGACGTCCCCGCGGTCCTTGGCGGCCGCCAGGTCCCGCGCCATCATGCGGCTGAGCAGTCCGCGGCGGCGGTGGGTGGCCGTGACGGTGACGCCCGTGACGGCGTCGGCCGGGACGACGGCCCCGCCGACGGCCGTGAGCTCCTGGCCGAAGGAGCGGAAGGTCGCCACACACCTGCCCTGGTCGAAGGCTCCGAGGAAGCGGCCCTCGACGAACCGCTCGCGCCGCCGGCCCTCGATCTCCTCCTCGGAGGGGGCCGGCGCCCGCAGGAAGCCGGTGTTCACGGCACGCAGCCAGTCGGCGAACTCGGCTTCGGCGATCGGGCGTATCTCGATGTCGTCGGCAGGGGGCGCGGAGGTCATGGATTCACGCTAGGCGGAGGGCCGGCCGGTGTCGTCCGAATATCCGGCCGCCGGCCCTCCCCCCGGGCCCCGAGCGCCTCACACCAGCAGGTCGTCGACCTGGGCCTCCCCCTCGCGGTAGCGGCGGGCGATCTCGGCGCCGCACTCGTCGGCCGTGCACTGGAGCCGCCGGCGGCGCCGCGACACCTGCTGCTCGTGACGCTCCAGCCGCCCCATCGCCGTGTTCAGCTCCAGGTCCGTGCGCGCGCCCAGGTCGGACAGCTCGACCTCGTCGAGCATCTCCGCCGCCAGCCGCCGGTACTCCTCGCCCTGCGGGGTGCCCAGCGTGACGTGACGGGCCGAGGAGCGGTGCCGGGCCGGGCCGTCCCGCAGGATCTCCGCCAGCCGCTCCACCACCGCGGTCTGCTCCGGCACGGCGGCGGAGGCCGCCCGCGCCGGGCTGCGCCGGGCCATCTCCGCGCGCAGGATGTCGATCCGCCCCTGGAGCAGCCGCCGCAGATAGCTGAGGTCCGCCTCGTCGCGCTGGGCCTCGCGGCGCAGCGTGCGCAGCTCGGGCAGGCTCAGCGCGGGCAGCTCGGGCGCGGAGCGGTCCGAGGGCAGCCGCGGGCTGTCCGTGCGCTGTGTGGGCGGCCGGTGGTACTCCGACGCGCCCATCCCCGTGTACGTCGACCGGACAGCCGCCTGCTGCTGTCCGGTGCTTGATGTGCTCATGTGCCTCAACCGTCCCCTCGACCGGTGTGTGCATGCATCGTGCCACCCCAAGTGGCCGCTATGGGAACGAGTGCCCCCGATAGACCCCAGTTGGGCGGTATAGCAGTAAAGTACGGCCGTGCAGGGGCTGTTGGCGTCCGCGCAAACCACCCTTTCGGGCCATCCGCCGACCGCGCGGGGCGCGGATGTCACCGCCCTGCATGATGGACGTATGCGAGCAGTGGTGCAGAGGGTGGACGGCGCGAGCGTCGTCGTGGACGGCGAGACCGTGGGTGCGATCGAGGGCGAGGGGCTGTGCGTCCTCGTCGGCGTCACCCACGAGGACACCAAGGAGAAGGCGGCCCAGCTGGCCCGCAAACTCTGGTCGATCCGCATGCTGCACGACGAGAAGTCGTGCAGCGACATCGACGCACCGCTCCTGGTGATCAGCCAGTTCACCCTCTACGGCGACGCCCGCAAGGGCCGCCGCCCCACCTGGAACGCCGCCGCGCCCGGCGACGTGGCCGAGCCCCTCGTCGACGAGGTCGTCGCCCAGCTGCGCTCCCTGGGCGCGACGGTGGCCACGGGCCGCTTCGGCGCGGCGATGAGGGTATCGCTGACCAACGACGGCCCGTTCACCGTGCAGATCGACATCTGACCCGAAAGGTCTACAAGCGTCAGGGCCGAAGATCCACCGGGAGGGTCTACGGCTCGACGACGACTTCCTGAGCCGCTGCCGTGTCACCGGCCACCAGCGGGGCGTCCACCGCCACGTTCCGCTTCACCAGGGCGAGGGCGACCGGGCCGAGTTCGTGGTGACGGGCGGACGTGGTGATGAAGCCGACCTTGCGGCCGTCGGGGCCGTCCTGCGCGAGCCGGAGCTCCGTCCCGGCCGCGGGCAGGTGGACCTCGCTGCCGTCGAGGTGCAGGAAGACCAGCCGGCGCGGCGGCTTGCCCAGGTTCTGCACCCGGGCGACCGTCTCCTGCCCCCGGTAGCAGCCCTTCTGCAGGTGTACCGCCGAGCCGATCCAGCCCAGCTCGTGCGGGATGGTGCGGTGGTCGGTCTCGAAGCCGAGCCGGGGCCGGTGCTGCTCCACGCGCAGTGCCTCGTAGGCGAGGAGCCCGGCGGGCGGCCCGGCCTGCCCGGCGTACGCCTCCAGATCGGCGCGCGGCAGGAACAGGTCCCGGCCGTGCGGCGTCTCCCGTACGACCACGCCGTCCGGCACCTCGGCGATGGATCCGGCGGGGAGGTGCACGACGGCGATGTCGGCCGTCCGGTCGGCGACCTCGACCTTGTAGAAGAACTTCATCGACTCCAGGTACGCGATCAGCGCCTCCTGGGTGCCCGGCTCCACATGGGCCCAGACGGTCGCGCCGTCGTCGACGAGGTACAGGGCGTGCTCGATGTGGCCGTTCGCGGAGAGGATCAGCGCCTCGGTCGCCCGGCCCGCCGGGAGGTCGCTGACGTGCTGGGTGAGCAGCAGGTGCAGCCAGGTGAGCCGGTCCTCGCCGGTGACGGCGACGACGCCCCGGTGCGAGAGGTCCACGAATCCGGTGCCGTCGGCGAGGGCGCGCTGCTCACGGAACAGATCTCCGTAGTGGGCGGCGACACCTTCGTCCACGCCCTCGGCGGGGACGGCGCCGGGCAGGGTCAGCAGGGGGCTCTTCATATCCGTAAGCCTACGACTCGGTAGTTGAAGCCTTGAGTGTGCAGTCCCCGCACCGGCCGAAGATCGCGAAGTGCTTCATGTCGGTGTCGAAGCCGAAGGTCTCCCACAGGGTGGCCGTGAACTCGGCGGCCACCGAGACGTCCGCCTCGATCACGTTCTGGCAGTCCCGGCACACCAGGTGGATGTGGTGGTGCCGGTCCGCGAGGTGGTACGTCGGCGCCCCGTGCCCCAGATGCGCGTGACTGACCAGGCCGAGCTCCTCCAGGAGCTCCAGCGTCCGGTACACCGTCGAAATGTTGACCCCCGACGCCGTCTTCCTCACTTCCACGAGGATGTCGTCGGGGGTCGCGTGCTCAAGGGTGTCCACGGCTTCGAGCACGAGTTGCCGCTGCGGGGTCAGCCGGTAGCCGCGCTGCCGCAGATCGCTTTTCCAGTCGGTGCTCACCACACCCAAGAGTCTAGGTGCACTCGCGTGCGACCGGTCGAGGAAGGCGGGGGCTCACTTGAAGAAGGCGATGCCGTCGTCCGGCATGTCGTCGGGCAGGGCCTTGGCCCAGCGCTCGACCTCCTCCGGGGTGACGACCTTCTTCAGGTGGGCAGACATGTAGGGGCGCAGCTCGACCTCGGGGGTCTGCTTCTCGCCGACCCACATCAGGTCGCTCTTGACGTAGCCGTACAGGCGCTTGCCGCCGGTGTAGGGCCGGGAGGCGGCCGTGCGGGCCACCGCGTCCGTGACGAGGTCGATCTGGGGCTTCTTGTCGGCCAGCTCGCCGTACCAGATCTCGATGACGCCGTCGTCGCGGGTCATCGTCACCTCGACCTTGCGGTCGGCGTCGACGCGCCAGTAGCCGTGCTCGGACTCCAGGGGGCGGACCTTGTTGCCGTCCTGGTCCAGCACCCAGCTGTGGGACTGGTACTCCAGGAAGTCCCGGCCGTCGTGGGTGAAGGTGACCTCCTGCCCGAAGTTGCACTTCTCGGAGCCGGGGAAGTCGTGCACACCGGCGCCCGCCCAGGTGCCGAGCAGGAAGGCGAGCGGGACGAGGTCCTTGTGGAGGTCGGACGGGATCTCGATCATGGGAACTTCCTAGACGTGGGTCAGCGCTGGCCCTGGTACAGCTTCTTCACGGTCAGTCCGGCGAAGGCGAGGACGCCGACGGCGACCAGGACCAACAGGATTTCGAAGAAGATCTCCACGGGGTGCTCCTTGAGCGGGGGTGCGAACGGTTGCACAGGGCCGAGCCCAGCTTACGCGGCCGGGTTCCGGGCCTCATGGTGAGGTGCGCCCGCGCTGACGTCAGCCGAGCAGTTGGCTCTGCAGCGTCACCGTCTGCTGGAAGGGCACGGCCCTCGCGCCGCCCTTACGGGACTGCACGACCAGCGCGAGGGTGTCACCGGCGGCGAGGTAGGCGTGGCGGACCTGTTCGCCGCCGTGCGGCCTGGCCTCGTCGTAGACCACGCGCTGGACGTCCTCCACCAGGGCGTCCTGGGGAAACGACTCGTCGTCGACGGACGTCGCGGCGCCGCGCAGCGGGAACCTCGGCGCGCTGAAGGGGGCGAGATACGGCCCCAGCAGCGCGTCCACGACCGCCGCGGTGTCGAACTGGAGCAGGTAGATCCGCGTGCGCGTCCCGTCCGGCATGCTCCAGCCGCGGGCGGCGATGTGCCGCAGCCCCTGGTCGGTGAGACGCTGCCCGACTTCCGCGCGGTCGTCCTTCGCGGCGTACTCCGCCAGGAAGTCCTTCCGCGCCAGCCAGCCGTCCGCTCCTCGCAGCGTCCTGTCGTTCTCGGCGCCGGCGGGAGCGGGCAGGAGGAGGGAGCGGAGGTCGGCGTGGTGCGTGCCGGCCGGGTTGGCGTCGGCGAAGGGGCCCGGGCTGCCCGACGGCAGCGGCGGCCTGGTGAGCACGGGGTAGTCCCAGCGTCCGTCCGGCTTGGTCGAGAGCCCGGGGAGGTCGGTCCGCTCGGGTCTCGTGAGACCGTACGCCGTGGCCCCGGCGACCGTCGCGAAGACGGCCACGGCGGCCGTCCAGCGCAGGACGCCCCGCAGCACTCCACGCCCCCGGCGGCCCTCCTGGCCCCCCTGGCCCTCCTGGTCCTGCTGGTCCTGCTGGTCCCCCTGGCCCCCCTGGTCCTCCCGGCCGTCCTCGCCCTTCCGGCCGTCCTCCTGGCCCTTCGGGTCCCTCTGGCCCTGCTGGTCCTCGTCGTCCTTCCGGTCCGTGGGGACGGGCGCCGGCAAGGGCTCCGGTGGCACCTGCCGGGCGGGTCGCACGGCGGTCTGCTGCTCCTCGGTCATATCGCCTTCCCCGGCTCGGTGATGCGGTTGAGCTGCTCGCGGAACAGCACCGCGGCCCCCTTGGTGTCGAGTGGCTTCGCACCGTCCGCGACGGCGGTGACCAGGACGTTCCCGACGTGGGCGAAGCACAGCATCGTCTCCAGCTCCTCGTCGTCCTTGGGCGACAGGAAGCAGGAGGCGTTCTTGTGGCCCTTGATCTCAGGACCCGCGCGGAAGACGTCCAGGGCCCCCAGGAACGCGCTGCGCATCCGCGAGGCGTCCCGGACGGCGTCCCGGTTCTCCATCCGGGCGAGCTGGACGCGCACGGCGACGGCCCCGTCGGTGAAGCCGTCCGAGAGCTGGGTCGTGCTGAGGTAGCTGCGCATGGCGACGCCGCTGATGCGCTGCCGGTCGACGGCCTCCTCCAGCCGCTTGCGCTGCGTGCGGGGCAGGCCGCTCAGCGCCTCCTTGCGCAAGGCCGTGGCCTCCCTGCCGCTCAGCGCGGTGTCCCGGCCGTGCTCACCGAAGTCGGGGCCCGGCCCCCAGCCGTCGGTCCCGTACGGCACGAGCATGCCGGCGAGGCCCGAGGGCGTGGCCTTCTTCTCCGCCCCCGACGCGCTCCCGGCCTCCGGCAACGCCCAGACCGGCGCGCCCGCGTCGCGGTCGGCGCCCTTCACGGCCACGACGGTGTACCCGACGCCGCCGGCCACGGCGATCGCCAGCAGCCCGGAGACGGCGGCGACGGCGGGCCTGACACGGCGTGCGGGCTTCCGGGGGAGTTCGCCGACGGGCTGCGCCCCTGCCCCCTCCGCCGACGACTCGGCCGGCGCCACCGGCGCGACCGGCGCAACCGGGGCGACCGGCGCAACCGGGGCGACCGGCTCCACCGGCTCCACCGGCTCCACGTGGTTGTCACTCACAGCCGCTCCATCTGCCGCTCGGCCAGGTCCATGATCTTCGCCTTGGAGATCGGCTCGGTGTCCACGATCCACATCTCCAGGGCGATGTCGCCGCGCCAGGCGTGTGCCTCGGCGGTGTACACGCTCTGGTAGCCGGGCTTGGCCTCGGGGCGGGTGTGGACGTAGACCCGCCCATTGCCGGAGCCGGGGACGGCCCAGCTGTCGGTGCCGCCCTCCTCCTCGACCCAGTACTGCGTGTTCTCGACGTTCTCGGCGGCGGCGAGCGCCTCCTCCTGCCGGAACTGCACCAGGCGGATCTCCACCTCCTGGGTGCGGCCGACGAGCCAGCCGGTGACGGCCGCGCGCCGGAACTCGTCGCCGACGAGCTCGCCGAACATCTCCCCCGGCTTGTCGTAGAACGCCGCGTACTCCGCCAGGTCCAGCCAGCCGTCCCCGCTCATCAGGTGCGTCGCGTCCCGCGCCCCGCGCGGCTTCTTCAGCAGCAGCTCGCGCAGGTCGCCGTCGGTCTTCACCCGCCGGTCCCGCGCGGCCGACAGCGGCTCGGGCCCCTCGCCCTCGGCCTGCGCGAGCACCGGCTGCGCGAGCGAGGGCAGCTTCGTGGGCGCGCGGTGCGCCTGCACGAGGTAGCCGGCACAGCAGCCGGCTACCAGCCCCAGCGCGGCGGCGGCACCGATCAGCACGGCCGTACGGCTGCGTCGACGGCGACGCGGCCCGGGCCCGGGCCCAGGCGCGGGTGCGGGCACGGGCCCGGGCGCGGGCGCGGGCGCGGGCGCGGGCGCGGGCGCGGGCGCGGGCGCGGCGGCCGCTTCTTCGTCGGTATCCAAGACGTCCCCCCACACACAGAACGTGAGTTGCGCATTCCGTATGCGCGCACAGGAGACCCCCGGCCGACGCCCGCGGTTGCACGGCCGTTGATTACGATTCGGACATGGCGAAGAAGCTGGTGATCAAGGTGACGGCGGGGGCCGACGCCCCCGAGCGGTGCTCCCAGGCGTTCACGGTGGCGGCGGTGGCCGTCGCCAGCGGCGTGGAGGTCTCCCTGTGGCTGACCGGCGAGTCCGCCTGGTTCGCCCTGCCCGGCCGGGCGGCCGAGTTCGAGCTGCCGCACGCGGCGCCCCTGCCCGACCTGCTGGACTCCCTCCTCGCGGGCGGCCGCGTCACCCTCTGCACGCAGTGCGCGGCCCGCCGCGACATCACGGAGCAGGACGTCCTCAAGGGTGTCCGGATCGCGGGCGCGCAGGTCTTCGTCCAGGAGGCGATGGCGGACGACACGCAGGCCCTCGTCTACTGAGGCGCTCGCCCGGGCACGTCGGTGCGTGCCCCGTCGCCGCTGCCGAGGGCATGCCCCCCGGGCCGGTTCAGTGCCGGCGCTTCTTGCCGTCCAGCTCGTCCCACCACTCGTCGGACTGGGGGTCCCCCGAGGGGTCGTCCCACCACCGGTCCTCCGGCCCGCGCCGGTTCGCGACCATGGCCGCCACGGGCGGGATGACCATGGCGACCACGCACATCCCGACGGCGACGGGAACGGACCACAGCCGCACGACACCCCAGGCCAGCACGAACAGGCCGATGCAGAGGCCCATCATCGCGAAGTACGTGTGACGCCGCCGTGCGTACATGCGTCCAGCGTAGGTCCGCACAGGCCGAAGGGCCGCACCCCAGGCGTCCAACCCGGGGGGTGCGGCCCTTCGAAATCCGGTCGCCGTCAGACGGCGATCGCGACCTCCGCCAGGCCGCCCTGCTGGGCGACGACCGTGCGGTCGGCGGTGGCGCCGGGCACGAGGGCACGGACGGTCCAGGTGCCCTCGGCCGCGTAGAAGCGGAACTGTCCGGTCGCCGAGGTCGGCACCTCGGCCGTGAACTCGCCGGTGGAGTCCAGCAGACGGACGTAGCCCACCACGGGCTCGCCGTCCTTGGTCACCTGACCCTGGATGGTGGTCTCACCGGGCTTGATCGTCGAGGCGTCGGGGCCGCCGGCCTTCGCACCGCACATGTCGTACTCCTGAAGTCTGGAAAGGTCGGTCGGGGTTGCTTACTTGTTGGCGCCGAGCTCGATCGGCACGCCCACGAGGGAGCCGTACTCGGTCCAGGAGCCGTCGTAGTTCTTGACGTTCTCCACACCGAGGAGCTCGTGCAGCACGAACCAGGTCAGCGCGGAGCGCTCACCGATGCGGCAGTAGGCGATGGTGTCCTTGGCCAGGTCGACGCTCTCCTCCTCGTAGAGGGCCTTGAGCTCCTCGTCCGACTTGAAGGTGCCGTCGTCGTTGGCGTTCTTGGACCACGGGATGTTGCGGGCGCTCGGCACGTGACCCGGGCGCTGGGACTGCTCCTGCGGCAGGTGGGCCGGGGCGAGCAGCTTGCCGGAGAACTCGTCGGGCGAACGGACGTCGACGAGGTTCTGCGCGCCGATGGCGGCCACGACGTCGTCGCGGAAGGCACGGATCGAGGTGTCCTGGGCCTTGGCCTTGTAGTCCGTCTTCGCACGCTCCGGCACCTCGTCGCCGGGCACCAGCTCGCGGGCGTCGAGCTCCCACTTCTTGCGGCCGCCGTCGAGGAGCTTGACGCTCTCGTGGCCGTACAGCTTGAAGTACCAGTAGGCGTACGAGGCGAACCAGTTGTTGTTGCCGCCGTAGAGGACCACGGTGTGGTCGTTGCCGATGCCCTTGTCGGACAGGAGCTTCTCGAAGCCCTCCTGGTCGACGAAGTCGCGGCGGACCGGGTCCTGGAGGTCCTGCGTCCAGTCGATCCGGATGGCGTTGCGGATGTGGTTCTTCTCGTAGGCGGACGTGTCCTCGTCCACCTCGACGATGGCGATGGTCGGGTCGTCCAGGTGCTCCTGGAGCCAGTCGGCGTCGACCAGGACGTCGTTGCGGCTCATGCTTTTCTCCTCCGGGGCAGTTACGGCGGGGGCGTGCGAGGTCTGCAGGGCGCGCCCTTGAGGCAGGGCGGCGCACGGGTGCCCGTGATGCGGGGCTGCGGGGATGCGCGCGTCGGCGCGACTGCCGACGCGATCGCTCAGAAGGTGCGACAGAGCATGGCGGCGACGCGGCACAGGTCTACTGCCCGCCGCTTCGTGAGGTCCGCCTGTCGCTTCATACCGTCGATCGTAGGGACGGTGTGGCAGGCATGTCACCGGCGTGTCGCATGCTGAGACGGGATGATCCGCGATGTGGGACACGGAGGCCGTACGAGGCAGGGCGGCGGGGGTCGCGACCCGATGCGCTGGTCGTCACATCTGCGCTGCGGACGCCGCCGTCTCGCCCACCGGACACCCCTGGTCCACCGCCTTGCGCCCTGCCTACCCGGCCAGCCGGACGTCCGAACCCTTCACCGTGATCTCGACGCCGTCGGCGGCGGCCTGGACCGTGTCCAGCTCGATGCCGCCGGGCAGACCGTCGATCTTCTGCTGGAAGTCGGTGATCGCCCGCACGCGGTTCTCGGCGAGGTCCACACCGCCGAAGCTGGGCAGGCCGTCGGCGTGCACGCGGACGGTGCCGTTCTCCACCTTCACCGAGCTGAGCACGGAGACCGGCTCGGGGAGCTTGGTGCCGAGGACCGTGGCCTCGACGGTCACCTTGATCTTGCCGTTGCCGCCGTCGGACAGGCCCACGACGTTGGCGGTGACGCCCGGGGCGACCTGCGTGGGTTCGGACTTCGCCGTCTTCAGCAGCTCGTCGTAGGCGATGGTCGCGGTGCCGGTGGCCGTGGAGGCCGTGGCGGAGCTGTAGTCGCCGGAGAACTCCACGCCCTTCATGTCGGCCTGGAGGTCGTCGATACGGATCTTCCGGCCGTCGTCGCCCGCGGCGGCCTCGTAGTCCTTGATGCCGACCTCGACGTCGTCCAGGGAACCGCCGGCGACCTGGGTGAGGAACGGGAAGCCCTTGATCGACACATCGGGGGTGGACGGCAGGTTCTCCGTCGTCTTCAGCCGATCGGCGGCCTCGTCCTCGGCGAAGTTCACCGCGATGCGGTCGGCGACCACGAACAGCCCACCCAGGATCACGACGAAGATCAGCAGTATTCGCAGTGCGCGCATGCGGTGTGTCCCCCACCGGTCCGGTGCTGCGACGACCCGGTGGCCGTCCCTTGCGCGAGGGTAACGCCGAGGGGAAGGGGCATCGGAGGATTGTTGATCATCTGTGACAGACCGGAGGCCCGGGGTCCGGGCCTCCGCGCTACGCCAGCGCCCTGCCCAGCACGTACACGGCCGGGGCCGCCGAGGCCAGCGGCAGGGCCACGCCCGCGGTGAAGTGGACGAAGCGGGACGGGTAGTCGTAGCTCGCGACCCGGTGGCCGATCAGGGCGCAGGCGGCGGCGCCCGCACCCAGGAGGGCCCCCGGCGTGCCGAGGCCGGTGGCCGAACCGGCCGCGATGCCCGCACCCGCCGCGGCGAGCAGGGACACCACCACGGAGGCCGGGGTCGGCAGCGGCAGGGCCCGGGCCAGGACGGCCACCGCCACCCCGACCGCGCCCACGGTCACCGCGTCCGCCTCGGCCGCCAGGTACCCGCCGGCCACGATCGCCAGCGCCGAGGCGGCGACCGTCGCCATCAAGCCGTACATCCGCTCGTCCGGGTCGGCGTGCGAGCGCAGTTGCAGCACCAGCGCCAGCAGGACCCACACCCCGAGCGTGCCCAGGATCGCCGACGGGGAGCGGCCCGAGGCCAGCAGCGCCGCGTCGGCGGCCAGCGCGCCCGCGAAGCCCAGCGCGATGCCCTGCCGGGCGGGCCACATGCCGTTCAGCCGGAACCAGCCCGCCGCCGTGACGGCCTGCAGGACGACCAGCGGCACGAGCAGCGCGTACGTCCCGACCGCCGCGGCACCGGCCAGGAGCAGCCCGAGCAGCGCCGTCAGCGCGGCCGGCTGCATGCCGGGCTCGATGATCGGGGAGCGGCCCTCCGCCCGGGCCCGCTGCGCGTCCGTGACCCGCGTGTTGCCACCGACGGTGGCGGGGCCGTAGCCGGGGGCGGAGGGGTCGGTGGCCGGGGCGGCCGGGGCCGCGTGGCCCTGCTGGGGCTGCGGTGTCCCGGGGTCGCGGGACGGCCGGGGGGTCCGGGACGACTGGGGCGTCAGGATCGCCGTCTCCGGGTCCGGCGCCTGCGCGGACACCGCCCGGTGGTTCTGCGTCTCCCAGGTCTGCCCCTGCCACTGCTGCGTGTACTGCTGAGCGGCGTGCGGGTCCTCGTACCCCTGGGGCCCCTGCCCGGGCCAGGCCTGCGGCTGCTGCCCGTAGGGGTCGTAGCCGTCGTACGGCTGGTGGGGCTGGTGGGGCTGGTTCGGCTGGTCGGTCATCGTCACCCTCCTGCGAACGGCGGGAGCACCTCGACCGTGCCGCCGTCGGCCAGCCGTACCGTCTCATGCCCGCGTGTGCCCACCGGGTCGCCGTCCACGAGGAACGAGCACCGGCGCAGGACGCGCTCGAGTTCACCGGGGTGCCGCTCGCGCACCCCGTCGAGCGCCTCGGCGAGCGTGACCGCCTCGAACGGCTCCTCGGCCACCCCGGCCGCGGCCTTGGCGGCGGCCCAGTAGCGCACCGTGACCTTTGGCATCTGCTTCCTCAATGAATTCGACGGTGAACCCCGTCAGGCTAGCCCGCCCGGGCGACGGCCCACTCCCCGATGCGGGCCAGCAGTTCCTCGCCCGCCGCGTGCTCGGCGTGCCCCATGCCCGGCTCCAGCCACAGTTCGCCCTGGTCACCGGCGGCCGCGGCCAGCATCCGCGGATGGTCGAGGGGGAAGTAGCCGTCGGCGTCGCCGTGCACGATCAGCAGCGGGGTCGGGGCGATCCTCGGCACCGCCTCCACCGGCGAGAGGGGCACCGGGTTCCAGTCCCGGTGGTGGATGCGCGTACGGAAGCCGTACCGGCCCACGATCCGCCCCTCGGGCCGGGTCACCAGCCAGTGCAGCCGCCGCATGGGCGCGGTCCCCCGGTAGTACCAGCGGGCCGGCGAGCTGACCGAGACCACCGCGTCGGTCTGCCCCGGGTGCAGCGCCGCGTGCCGGAGCACCACAGAGCCGCCCATCGAGAAGCCCACGGTCACCACCCGCGCGTGCCCGCGTCCGCGCGCCCAGGCCACCGCCGCCGCCAGGTCGAGCACCTCCCGGTCGCCGACCGTGGAGTGCCCGCCGGACGTCCCGTGCCCGCGGAAGGAGAAGGTGACCACGGCCCCGTACCGCGCGAACGCTCGCGCGATCCGACGCATGTGCGGGCGGTCCACCGCGCCGGTGAATCCGTGGGCGACGACGAACACGGGATGAGCGGAAGACGTCCCCGAGGTGTCGCGCACGGCCGCTCCCGGCTCGTACAGGGCGTCGATCGGCACACCGTCCGACGTCCTCAGAAGCGCCCGCGACGGCGTCCGTACGGGCTGTCCCCCGCTTGTCTCGCCATGCGGACGATCGGTGGAACGCGCCACATGACCTGCCGGACCAGAGCTCATGTGGGCTATTCTGCTGGGCAGAGGACTCGGGCACCGTAGCCCCCGGGTCCTTTTGTGCTTTCGGAAGCGTTGTATACGACGCGGGAAACCGCAGGTGTACGGGCCTTCGGGATCGCAGAGCGGTGCTGTGCCAACAAACGTCCTCGCAGGGACCGAGGAGGAACCAGACGTATGAGTTCTCTGCTGCTCCTGACCAACGCCCTCCAGCCGTCGACGGAGGTGCTCCCCGCCCTCGGCCTGCTCCTGCACAACGTGCGTGTAGCGCCCGCGGAGGGCCCCGCCCTCGTCGACACCCCCGGCGCCGACGTCATCCTCGTCGACGGCCGGCGTGATCTGCCGCAGGTCCGCAGCCTGTGTCAGCTGCTGCGCTCCACCGGACCGGGCTGCCCGCTCGTCCTGGTCGTCACCGAGGGCGGCCTCGCCGCCGTCACCGCGGACTGGGGCATCGACGACGTCCTGCTGGACACCGCGGGCCCGGCCGAGGTCGAGGCCCGGCTGCGCCTCGCCATGGGCCGGCAGCAGATCGTCAGCGACGACTCCCCCATGGAGATCCGCAACGGCGATCTGTCGGTGGACGAGGCGACGTACTCGGCGAAGCTCAAGGGCCGCGTCCTCGACCTCACCTTCAAGGAGTTCGAGCTCCTGAAGTACCTCGCCCAGCACCCCGGCCGGGTCTTCACCCGCGCCCAGCTGCTCCAGGAGGTCTGGGGCTACGACTACTTCGGCGGTACGCGCACGGTCGACGTGCACGTACGGCGGCTGCGCGCCAAGCTCGGCCCGGAGCACGAGTCACTGATCGGCACCGTCCGGAACGTCGGTTATCGATTCGTTACGCCGGAGAAGCCGGAGAAGATGGAGCGCGCCGCCGAGGAGGCGAAGGCCAAGGCGGCCACGGCGAAGCAGGACACCGCGGACAAGTCGGCCGCCCCGGAGGCCGCCGACGCCCACGCCAAGGCGTAAAGAGCCGAATTGCGCCGCCGACCTGGGCATCGCCCCCCGCACGGGCCGCCCCGGACGGCGATCGGGATATCGTACGGAAGCTCCTTTACGCCCTGCCCACAGCCGGTATATCCGCGTAGACTCCGCGCGTGGCCAAGGTGACTCGGGATGACGTGGCGCGGCTGGCAGGGACTTCCACTGCCGTGGTCAGCTATGTCATCAACAACGGACCCCGGCCGGTCGCCCCGGCCACGCGCGAGCGTGTCCTCGCCGCGATCAAGGAACTGGGGTACCGGCCCGACCGGGTCGCCCAGGCGATGGCCTCCCGGCGCACGGACCTCATAGGCCTGATCATCCCGGACGCCCGCCAGCCCTTCTTCGGGGAGATGGCGCACGCGGTCGAGCAGGCCGCCTCCGAGCGCGGGAAGATGGTCCTCGTCGGCAACACGGACTACGTGGGCGAGCGCGAGGTCCACTACCTGCGGGCCTTCCTGGGCATGCGGGTCTCCGGCCTGATCCTCGTCAGCCACGCGCTCAACGACCTGGCCGCCGCCGAGATCGAGGCGTGGGACGCCCGCGTCGTGCTGCTGCACGAACGGCCCGAGGCCATCGACGACGTCGCCGTCACCACCGACGACCTCGGCGGCGCCGAGCTCGCCGTCCGGCACCTGCTGGAGCACGGCTACGAGTACGTCGCCTGTATGGGCGGCATAGCCGAGACGCCCGCGGTCGGCGACCCGGTCTCCGACCACGTCGAGGGCTGGCGCCGCGCGATGGACGACGCCGGGATCTCCACGGAGGGCCGCCTCTTCGAGGCCCTCTACAACCGCTACGACGCCTACCAGGCCGCCCTGAAGATCCTCTCCGGGCCGGGGCGCCCGCCGGCGATCTTCTGCTCCACCGACGACCAGGCGATCGGCCTGCTGCGCGCGGCGCGGGAGCTGCGGATCGACGTCCCCGGCGAGCTGGCGGTGGCCGGATTCGACGACATCAAGGAGGCGGCCCTCGCGGACCCGCCCCTGACCACGGTCGCGTCCGACCGTTCCGCGATGGCCCGGGCTGCGGTCGACCTCGTCCTCGACGACGGGCTGCGGGTCGCCGGGTCCCGGCGGGAGCGGCTGAAGGTGTTTCCGTCGCGGCTGGTCACCCGGCAGTCCTGCGGCTGCGCGTAGGCCCCGGGCGGTTCAGGCGCCGCGCGTCTTTATATCGGGCATACGAGGTTCTGTCGGGCTTCTCAGGGTGCACTCAGGAAGCTCTCATGGTCGGGCGACAAGCTCGGTTCCATGACCGAGAGCTTCCACCGCAGTGGCGAGTACGAGAACCCTCACGAGGGTCAGCAGCAGGCCCCGGTGAACCCCGAGTGGCCGCCCCCGCCGGCGTACGCCCCGGCGCATGCTCCGCACCGGCCGAAGCGCACCCGCGGCCCCGCCGCCCTGATCGCCGCCGTGGCGATCGTCGCGGCGGCGATAGGCGGCGGCACCGCCTACGGCATCCAGGAGCTGACCGGCAACGACACCGTCGCCTCCAGCTCCACCAGCACCAACGTGGTCCCCTCCAGCCAGAAGGGCACGGTCGCCGGGGTCGCCAAGGCGGTCAGTCCGAGCATCGTCGAGATCAGCGCCGCCTCCAACGCCGGGTCCTCCACCGGCTCCGGCGTGATCATCACCAGCGGCGGTGAGATCGTCACCAACAACCACGTCATCGCCGGGGCCTCGCAGATCAAGGCGACGACCAGCGACGGCAGGTCGTACACCGCGAAGGTCGTCGGCACCGACAGCAAGAAGGATCTGGCGCTGATCAAGCTGGAGAACGCCTCCGGCCTGAAGGCGGCCACGCTCGGCGACTCCTCCGGGCTCCAGGTCGGCGACCAGGTCGTGGCGATCGGCTCCCCCGAAGGGCTGTCCGGCACGGTCACCAGCGGCATCGTCTCGGCGCTCGACCGCGACGTCACCGTCCCGACCGAGGAGGGCCAGGACCAGGGCCAGGGCCAGCAGCAGGGGCAGGGCGGCCAGTGGCCCTTCGAGTTCGGCGGACGCCAGTTCAACGGCGACACCGGCAACGACACGACGACGTACAAGGCGCTCCAGACCGACGCGTCCCTCAACCCGGGCAACTCCGGCGGCGCGCTCATCGACATGAACGGCAACATCATCGGCATCAACTCCGCGATGTACTCGCCGACGAGCCAGGCCTCCTCGTCCTCCGACGCCGGAAGCGTGGGCCTCGGCTTCGCCATCCCGATCAACACCGTCAAGGCCGACCTCGCGAAGCTGCGGGCGGGCTCGACCGACTGAGTCGGAGCACCGGGCACCGAGGAGTACGACGATGATCCAGCAGGTGGTGCACACGGAGCCGGGCGCGGACCCGGCGGGGGTCGGGCTGTCCCTGGCGGTGGCGTACGCGCTGCACGCGCCGACGGGCCGGGCGGCGGAGGTGGCGCCGACGGGCCGGGCGGCGGAGATGGCGCCGACGGGCCGGGCGGCGGAGATGGCGCCGACGGCGACGGCACGCCGGACGAGCCGGCGCGCGAGGACCCGGCGCCGAACGGCACGAGGCTGACACGCCTCTGCCGCGGGCCGGCCACCGGGCAGGCCCCCTCCCGGGCCGCCGCCACCCCCGGGGCGGGCCCCCTCCCGGACCACCGCCAAGGGGGCAGGCCCCCTCCCGGACCACCGCCACCGGGCAGGCCCCCTCCCGGACCACCACCACCCGGCAGGCCCCCTCCCGGACCACCACCACCCGGCAGGCCCCCTCCCGGACCACCACCACCCGGCAGGCACCCTCCCGGACCACCACCACCCGGCAGGCCCCCTCCCGGACCACCACCACCCGGCAGGCACCCTCCCGGACCACCACTACCCGGCAGGCGGCGCTCGCCACGACCGCCCACCACGGGCCGGCGCCCCCCCCATCCCCAGCCGTCGGCGTGGGACGCTGAGAGCGTCAGATCAGCAGCACCCCGCCCCCCTTCCACCCCTGAGGATCCCCGACCCATGAGCCCCGCAGACGGCGACCGTGACCCGCAGCGCATCCTGATCGTCGACGACGAGCCGGCCGTACGCGAAGCGCTCCAGCGCAGCCTCGCGTTCGAGGGGTACGGGACCGAGGTCGCCGTCGACGGCGCGGACGCCCTGGACAAGGCGGCGGCCTACCGGCCCGACCTCGTGGTCCTCGACATCCAGATGCCGCGCATGGACGGCCTGACGGCGGCCCGCCGCATCCGCGCCACCGGCGACACCACGCCGATCCTCATGCTCACCGCCCGCGACACCGTCGGCGACCGGGTCACCGGCCTCGACGCGGGCGCCGACGACTACCTGGTCAAGCCCTTCGAGCTGGACGAACTCTTCGCCCGCATCCGCGCCCTGCTGCGCCGCAGCTCCTACGCGGCCTCCGTGGGCGCGGCCGGCCCGGCCGACGAGGACGCGCTCACCTTCGCCGACCTGCGCATGGACCTCTCCACACGGGAGGTCACCCGGGGCGGGCGCCCGGTGGAGCTGACCCGGACCGAGTTCACGCTCCTGGAGATGTTCATGGCGCACCCGCGCCAGGTCCTCACCCGGGAGCAGATCCTCAAGGCGGTCTGGGGCTTCGACTTCGAGCCGTCGTCGAACTCCCTGGACGTGTACGTGATGTACCTGCGCCGCAAGACGGAGGCAGGAGGGGAGCCGCGCCTCGTCCACACCGTCCGGGGCGTCGGCTACGTGCTGCGGCAGGGCGGCGCGGAGTGAGTCCCCGGACGGTCGTACGGCGCTTCCGCTCCCTGCCGATCCGCTCCCGGCTGGCGCTGCTGGTGGCGGCGGCGGTGGCGTTCGCCGTGGCGGCGGTCTCGGTGACCTGCTGGTTCATCGTGCAGGGGAAGCTGTACGACGAGATCGACGACGACCTGAAGTCGTCGGTCGGGCCGCTGCGTTCGGAGGAGGTCCAGGGCCTCACGGACAGCTGCCGCCAGACGCCGTCCGACTCCCTGGGCATGGGGTCGCGGCCCAAGAGCTACGGGCAGCTGGTCCGGGCCGACGGCAAGGTGTGCCTCTTCCCGAGCTCCACCGCCCGGGTGCAGGTCGGCGGCGAGGACAAGGCCGTGGCCAAGAACCCCGACCCCAACCAGGCCCACATCCGCGACGGCACGGATGACGACGGCAACAAGCTGCGGGTGCTGACCACGGCGGTCGTCGTCAAGGACGGGCCCCTGACACAGGGCGTCGCCGCCGACTACTCCCTCGTCATCGCGCTGCCGCTGAAGGGAACCCAGTCCACGCTCAACGAGCTGGCCCTGATCCTGCTGCTGGTCTCCGGCGTGGGGGTCATCGGCGCCGGAGCCGCCGGTCTGGCCGTCGCCCGGGCCGGGCTGCGCCCCGTCGACAAGCTGACCGAGGCGGTCGAGCACGTGGCCCGCACGGAGGACCTGAACATCCGCATCCCCGTGGAGGACGACAGCGAGGACGAGATCGCGCGCCTGTCCCGGTCCTTCAACTCGATGACGTCGGCGTTGGCGAGCTCCCAGGAACTGCAGCAGCAGCTCATCGCGGACGCGGGCCACGAACTGCGTACGCCCCTCACCTCGCTGCGCACCAACATCGAACTCCTCACCCGCAGCGAGGAGACGGGCCGCCCCATCCCCGAGGCCGACCGCAAGGCGCTCCTGGCCTCGGTGAAGGCCCAGATGACGGAACTGGCGGCCCTCATCGGCGACCTCCAGGAACTGTCCCGCCCCGACACGGGCCAGCACGGGGGCCGGACCCAGATCGTCGCGTGGCAGGACACGGTCGAGTCGGCGCTGCGGCGGGCCCGGCTGCGCGGCCCGGACCTGACGATCACGGCGGACATCGAGCCTTGGTTCGTCCGCGCGGAACCCTCCGCCCTGGAGCGGGCGGTGGTCAACATCCTGGACAACGCGGTGAAGTTCAGCCCGGGGGGCGGCACGATCGAGGTCCGCCTCGCCTCGGGCACCCTCACGGTCCGCGACCACGGCCCGGGCATCCCCGCCGACGAACTCCCCTACGTCTTCGACCGCTTCTGGCGCTCCCCGAGCGCCCGGGCCCTGCCCGGCTCGGGCCTGGGCCTGTCGATCGTGGCCCGCACGGTGCAGCAGGCGGGCGGCGAGGTGTCCCTCTCCCCGGCGGAAGACGGCGGCACGGTGGCGACGGTACGCCTCCCGGGCGCACCGACACCGCCCCCGGAGGAACCTCCCACCTCGGCCTGAGCCGGGCGGCGAGCAGCCCCGGTGGGAAGGAAGCACGTGGGCCACACCGCTGATGGAAGCGGGCACTCCCACCGGCCGACAGCCGCTGCGCCCACCCGGCGTGCAGGCGAGACGCGGACGCGCCGCCAACGCCGATCAGCGAGGCAACGGGCGGTGGCCCGCACTCAGGCCTGGCCACCCGCCTTTCCGGGCCGCTCGCTCGCTTCTCTCCCGTGCTGGAGCGGCCTGGGTCAAGGGTGGCCCGCAGGGCCATCGCCGAAGGCGACGCGAAGCGCCCTTGATGCAGGCCGTGGAAGCACGACCCTGCCAAGAAGCGGGCGGCCCCGACCGCTACTTCTTGACGTACGCGAGAAACGACGCCCAGGGGCTCGCGCCGAACACGAGTATCGGACCATCGGGCTGTTTGGTGTCACGGACCGGGACGGTGCCGGGGCATCCGTCCTTGACTGCAAGGCAGTTCGTGCCGCCCCCGTCGCTGTAGGACGACTTACGCCACGCGCCGGTGGTGAGGTCAGGGGCTCGGTTCATTCTCTGCACTCCTCTAGAAGGCGCTTGATGAACGCCGTCGACTCCGCGGGAGTCAGCGCCGCGTCCCTGACGCGATCGTAGGACAAACGGAAGCGCAAGACCTTGTGCCCTTCCGTGATCAACTCACCGAATCCGTTGCCCTCCGTCCAGGCGACCGGATCACCGGCACGCTGCCAGAACAACCAGAGATGGCTGTCCATCAGGTCGTGCACCCCGGCGGCGAAGGGCAGGACCTGGATTGCGACGTTCGGCAGCTCGGCCGCGTCCAACAGGTGCGACAACTGGTCGGTCCACACCTTCGCGTCGGGAACGGGCCGCCGCACCGCCCCTTCATCCAGGATCACGCGCACGCTGGGCGCAGACTCACGGCACAGCAACTCCTGCCGCCCCATCCGAGCAGCTACCTGTTCCTCGACGTCCTCACTGTTGCCTGCCGTTGTCTGGGCGCCGGACAACCCTGACAACACCGCCCGGGCGTAGTCCTCGGTCTGTAGCAGACCCGGCACGCGCAGCTGGAACATCCACATGATCTGCGCCGTCGCCTCAAGGTCCATGAACGCCTTGTACTTGTCCTTGATGACCTCCCTGCGCGCGTCCCGCCACTCGCGAACCAGCAGGTCACCAGACCCGTAATAGCTGTCCAGGTCCTCCATGACCGCACGCTTGGAGAGCCGTTCACCCTTCTCCAAACGGCTCAGATAGCTCTTGTCGTACCCCGTCTCCTCGGCCAACTGACCGAGCGACTTGCCCGCCTGCTCGCGCAGGAACCGCAGCGTCCGCCCGAGGACCACCCGCCCGCCGTCAACCACTTCGCCCACGTCACCCCTCCCCGTTGCCTGGAGGGCCAGGCAACGCCCGGCCCCTTCCGCAGCGTACGGCCGGCCAGTGACCATCGAGGCACGAACGGTAATCACCGCTCGTCAAACCCCCTGCCGCCCCGAAGGGTTCCCTCGTGCGCCTACGCCTCGCCCACCTCTGCGAAGCCCTCCTGCTCACCCTGGTACGACTCCTCCTCCCGGCCCGAGGGCGTCATCGAGCGGTCGGACCGGCCCTGCGGGTGGCGCCACCACCGGCGCCCGGTCCCCGGCCCCGGCCCTTGCCCGTGGAGCCCCTCCACATGGACACCCCTCTCGTCCGGCCCTACCTCCGCGCCCTGGAGATCCACGCATGAGGCTCCTGCCCTGGACCGGTGCCGACGGCAAGCCCTGTTACCTCAGCACCGACGACCCCGGCAGCCTGCTCTCCCGGCTCGCCGACGAGGTCGAGGCCGCCCAGCTCGCATCCGCCGAGACCGTCCTCGCAGGCGCCGCCGCCGTCCTGCACGACCCCGACGCCGGTGACCGCGCCCTGCGTTTCGCGTTGACCCGGGCCGTGGAGTCCCTGGGCGAGGTCCTGCGCATCGCAGCCGGCCGCCACGGCGACGCCCGACGGCCGTGAGGACAGGATCGAGGAGAAGCCCGGCCCCGCAACCGCACGAAGGAGGGCGCCGCACCCGGCAACCTTTGCGGGCCGTGCGGCGACTGCTCTGCGGTCATTCCCCCACACGGAACGGATCGCCGCATGAGTGAGCCGCGCAGCACGGCCCAGCACCGTCGCCGCAGCAGCCGTACGGCCCTGGCGGTCGGGATCCCCCTGACCCTGAGCGCCACCTGTGCCTTCGCCTACGGTGGCGACCTCGGCGTCCCGGGCTCCACCGCACTGCAGGCCTCCGCCGCCACCACCGCCACCACGACCACCGTCACCACCACCCTCACCGTCGCCAAGGACGGCAGCGGTCAGTTCAAGACCGTCCAGGCCGCCGTGAACGCCGTACCGGCGAACAACCCCTCGCGCGTGGTGATCGCCGTGAAGCCGGGGACGTACCGGGAGCTGGTGAAGGTGCCCTCCGACAAGCCGCACGTCACCCTCCAGGGGACCGGCGGGAGCCGCAAGGACACCACGATCGTCTACAACAACGCCTCGGGAACCCCCAAACCCGGCGGCGGCACCTACGGCACAGGCGGCAGCGCGACCGTCGCCGTCGAGGCCGACGACTTCCAGGCGCGCAACCTGACCATCTCCAACGACTTCGACGAGAAGGCGAATCAGAACATCAAGGACCAGCAGGCCGTCGCCCTGCGGACCGCCGCCGACAAGGTGTTCCTGGACGGGATCATCGTCAGCGGGGACCAGGACACCCTGCTGCTCGACACCGCGTCGAAGGACCGGCTGGGCCGGGTCTACCTCGGCAACTCCTACGTCATCGGCAACGTCGACTTCATCTTCGGCCGGGCCACGGCCGTCGTCGACAAGTCCGTGATCACGCTGAAGAAGCGCTGGGACGGCACCTCGACCGGATACATCGCCGCGCCGAGCACTGCCGCGAACCGCAGGGGCTTCCTGATCACCCGTTCCACGGTGAACGGGGACGTCTCGGCCGGCGGCTTCCACCTCGGACGGCCCTGGCACGCCGGCGGGGACGCGTCCCTCGATCCGCAGGCCACGGTCCGCGACACCAGCCTGAGCAACGCGATCAGGTCGGCGCCGTGGACCGACATGGGCGGGTTCTCCTGGAAGGACGACCGGTTCGCCGAGTACGGCAACCACGGCCCCGGTGCGGGCCCGGCGAGCGCGGACCGGCCCCATCTGACCGACGCGCAGGCCGCGGACCAGGAGGTCGCGGACTGGCTCGCGGGCTGGACGCCTTCGGCGTCCTGAACGGCTCCCTTCCGGGTCCGGCTGACGAGCGGCGCCGGACCCGGAAGGGCCACCACCCCGAGCGTGCCTATTGCTTCCAGGCGTAGTGCAGCCGGTCCAGGCCGCTCTGGTTGTTGACCGTCAGGCTGAGCCGCGTGCCCGTGCCCTGGAGCGTGGTGAGGGAGTAGGTGTCACCGGTGCGCAGGCCGGGCCAGTAGACCGAGCCCAGCCCGAGCTCCCTGATGGTGTCGGTCGCCGCCTGGATGTAGGCGATCTCG
This sequence comes from Streptomyces sp. NPDC059696, assembly GCF_042733745.1. Taxonomy (NCBI): domain Bacteria; kingdom Bacillati; phylum Actinomycetota; class Actinomycetes; order Kitasatosporales; family Streptomycetaceae; genus Streptomyces; species Streptomyces sp. NPDC059696. The sequence continues at coordinate 37,865 of NZ_JBHWFG010000014.1, read as the reverse complement.
TTGGAGGTGCCCGCCGGGCCGTTGTAGTCCAGGCCGGTGGTCATCGAGGCGCCGAACTCGTCGAGGATCGTGCGGGACGCGCAGTCGCCGATGCGGCTCTTGAAGTCGGCCTTCCACTGGTCGACGCCGGTCCAGTCGGTGTGCCAGAAGCCGTAGTTGTGCAGGGCCAGGCGGACACCCTTGAGCCGGGGGTCGGCGCAGACCGGCTTGACGTCCTCGCTGTACTTGTAGCCGCCGATCAGGACCCGGTCGCGGGGCACGGCGCGGTGGGTGTCCACCCACTTCGCGGCGATGTCGGTCCACTCCTGGGCGGTGTAGCCGAACGGCTCGTTCATCGGCTCGAAGTGCACCTTGGAGTCGCGGGCGTAGGCGGAGGTGATCCGTGCCCACATCCGGTCCCAGGACGCCTGGTCGTCGATCCTGCCGTCCTTGGCGTCGTCGGCCTCCCAGTAGCCCAGGATGACCTTGAAGCCCTTGTCGGTGGCGGCGTCGATCGCGCCCCGGTACGACGTCCAGAACGGCCCGTTCACCGACGTCGGATTCACCGGGAGGCGGACGGTGTTGGCGCCCAGCTTCGCGAACCCGCCGATGATCGCCCGGGACTTGGCGTACGTGGTGGCGTAGCCGTCGGCGGTGGACAGGCCCGAGGGCACGACCGCGTCATGGGCGTAGTTGTCGCGCGGGTCGGCCCAGTTGACGCCCTTGAAGTCGCTGACGGGCGGCGGGGAGGGACGGTGGGCGGGAGCGGCGGCCGCAGGGGAGGCGAACGCTCCACCGATTGCCGTGACGCAGGCCAGCAGCGCCCCGACGCCGGCTGTTCCGCGCTGGTTCTTTCGGGACACGACATCCCCTTCTGAGCAGGTGCGAGGAGAGCGGGCCGGCAGCCGGACCGCTCATGGGAGCACGAAACTAGAAGGGGACTCGAACAGAGGTCAACACTTCTGCACACAAAGTTTCACCCAGGGCGGTCTCAACCGCCCACCGTCAACCCCGAGCCGGACAGCCGCACCCGGATGCCGTCCTCAACCGCCCACCGTCAGCCCCGAGCCGGACAGCCGCACCCGGATGCCGTCCTCCTCGACCCGGACGTCCTCCAGCCGCACGTTCCCCTGCTCCGGCTTCGGCAGTTCGAAGGCCAGGGCCAGCCGGTCGGCCAGGACCGGACGGGTCAGGCCCGCCAACTCCCCCAGCAGATCGGGGTCCAGGCCCAGGCTCCTGAGCACCTGCGGGTTGTCCAGGGCGAGGTCGATGAGGTTCAGGCGCTGGGCCTGGCGGGCGAAGCGCGGGGAGCCGGTCAGCTCGGTGAGCTTGCCGTCGTCGGCGAGGGCCTGCCGCACGGTCGTCTCGGGCACGCCCATGCGCTGCACGATGGCCGGGACCGACAGCAGTGCCTTGGCCTTGCGGGTCTCCCGGGCGAGGTCGGCGGAGGCCTCGGGCGTCAGGTGCAGCCCTTCCGAGGGGCGTTTGCCGGGGCGGTAGGTCGCCAGGTCCCCGATGTCCAGGCGCATGCCGCCGATCTCGGTGGCGATGCCCCGCTCCCCCTGCCGCTGGATCCGGGCCTCGGCGCGCAGCCTCAGGCGGTGCCCGGCGACCGGCAGGGTGCCGCGCGCCCGCACCCGGTCCCGGCCCTCCCCGGTGAACGTCACCTGGGACGCGCCGAGTTCGCGGTTGAGGTCGCCGAAGGACAGCAGGACGTCCCCGTCGAAGCGGGGGACACCGGCGCCGCGCACGGAGGTCAGGCCGTCGGCGTTCAGCGTCACGTCGTGGGCCGTGGCCGACACCTTCGCCAGCGAGACACGGTCGGCGGCGACGTCCGGGACGGTCACCTTCACCGACTCCAGCCGCTTGCCGGCGAGTTGGGTGAGGAAGGGGAAGCCGCCGATCTCCACCTCGGGCGCGGCGGCCAGGTCGAGGCGGTCCTTGAGGGTGTCCGCGGCCCGGTGCTCGGCGTAGAGCACCGCCCAGCGGTCACCGAGGGCGGCGAACGCGGCGAGGACGACCAGGCCGACGACCGCCTTCACCGCGAACGGCAAGCCAGCGAAACGATTCTTCCGACGCCGTTTGCCGCCGCGGCGGTGGTCCGGCGGGGCCCAGGCGTCCTCGGCGCCCGCATCGCGTTCCTCCGTGAGGAACTCCTCCAGAGGGGTTTCCTCCAGAGGCCCGTCATCGAGGGCGGCGAGCTCCTCGTACGGGTTCGGCCGGGGATGCGCATCTAGGTGGTGGGGGGTACGCATCGATCCATCCGACCATGCGCACCTCCCCCACCCGCAACTCGAACCCCGGGTATGCGACCTACTTCACGATCGTGATCCGGTCCGCCTTCGGCGGCGCGATCGGGTTCGACGCCGAGGAGTTGGCCGTCAGGTACTGCTCCAGCGCGGCCAGGTCGTCGGAGCCGACGACGTCGTTCGTGCCCTGGCCGAGGGTCGGGAAGCCGTCACCGCCGCCCGCGAGGAAGCTGTTCGTCGCGACGCGGTAGGTGGCGGCCGGGTCGATGGCCGAGCCGTTCAGCTTGATGCTGTCCGTGACCACCCGGTCGGCACCGGACTTGGTGAGGTCCAGCGTGTACGTCAGGCCGGACGAGACCTGGAGGATCTTCGGCGCGGCCGCGTTCGGACCGGACACCTGCTCCTTGAGCGCCTGGATCACCTGCGCGCCCGTGAAGTCCTGCAGATTCACGGTGTTGGCGAACGGCTGGACCGTGAAGCCCTCGGCGTAGGTGACGACACCGTCGCCCTCACCGGCCTTGGCCGCGTAGGTCAGCGGGGCGCGGATACCGCCCGGGTTCATCAGCGCCAGGTCGGTCTCCGGGTCGAGCTGCTTGCCGTGGGCGAGCTGCGCGTCGGCGATGAGGTCGCCGAGCGGGGACTCGGTGCCGGTGTTGCCGATGTCGCCGGAGATGTAGCCGATCGGCTTGTTGCCGATGGGCGCGGCCAGCGTGTTCCACTTGCCGATCAGCTCGGTCATGTCGGGCGCCTTGGGGACGTCCCGGGTGACCACGCGGTTCGCGGACTTCACGGCCGTACGGGCGATGTCGCCGGTCTTCCGGTCGTAGGTCAGCGTGGTGTCGGTGTAGAGGCGGCCGAAGGACGCGGCCGAGGTGACCATGCGGGGCTTGCCCGACGGGTCGGCGATGCTGCACACGTACGCGTTGTGGGTGTGGCCGGTGACCAGCGCGTCCACCTGCGGTGTGACGTTCTTGGCGATGTCGACGATCGGCCCGGAGACGCCGTCGCCCGCACCCGGGGAGTCACAGTCGTAGTTGTACGACGTCGACGCCGGGAAGCCGCCCTCGTGGATGAGCGCGACGATCGACTTCACGCCCTGCTTCTGGAGCACCTTGGCGTACTTGTTGATCGTCTCGACCTCGTCCTTGAAGGACAGGCCCTTGACGCCCTCGGCGGAGACGATGTCCGGGGTGCCCTCCAGGGTCACGCCGATGAAGCCGACCTTGACGCCGTTCTTCTTCCACACCCAGTAGGGCTTCAGGATCGGCTTCTCGGTCTTCTCGTCGAGGACGTTGGCCGCGAGGTAGGGGAAGTCGGCTCCCTTGAACCTCTTGTCCGTGTAGCAGCCGTCCTTCGGGTGGCAGCCGCCGTTCTGCAGGCGGGCCAGCTCCTTGGCGCCCTCGTCGAACTCGTGGTTGCCGACGGAGGTGACGTCGAGGTCGAGCTTGTTCAGCGCCTCGATGGTGGGCTCGTCGTGGAACAGCCCGGAGATCAGCGGGGAGGCGCCGACCATGTCGCCGCCGGCCGCGGTGATGGAGTACCTCTGGCCCTTGCGGGCCTGCCGCAGGTGCGTGGCGAGATACTCGGCGCCACCCGCGTCGATGGTCTTCGTCGTGCCGTCGGGCTGTGTCTCGGTGACCCGGCCGGAGGAGCCGGCGGGCGGCTCCAGGTTGCCGTGCAGGTCGTTGAAGGACAGCAGCTGGACGTCCTGGTAGCGGCCGGGCCAGTACCCGCCCCCGCGGTGCTCCTCCCCGGCGGTCGCCGACCCGGGCAACCCCGCGGCGGCCAGCGCGCCGACGGTGACGACACCGGCGGCGAGAGCGACGAAACGGTTCGTACGACGTCTGCGGCGCTCCGAGTGCGCCGGTGCAGTGGCTGGCATACGCCCCCCTGTGGGTCTGTGGAGACAGTGATGTCGTCCGGCGCAGCCTAGAGTCAACGCGCGTAGCGCGACAGGTGTTTCATGGTTACATCTGGGTTGCCTTTTGCCGCCGATTTGCCGGTGGTGCCCCGTACCCTCGTACGCATGACCAGCAACGACACCGTAAGGCCGGGCCGCCCCCGGTCGATCGAGACCCTTGCCGCGCTCTCCGCGGAGCAGACCGAGGCCGTGCTCGGGCTGCTCGACGAGGCGGCCCGGACCGACGGGCAGCAGGCGGTGTCCGAACAGGGCCGGTTGCAGCTGCGCGGCGGGGAACGGGAGGGCGTGTCCCATCTGCTGCTCACGGCCGGCGGGCAACTCGTCGGCTACGCGCAGCTGGAGGACACGGACCTGGTGGAGCCGCCGGCCGCCGAGCTGGTGGTGCACCCCGGGCACCGCGGGCACGGGCACGGGCGGGCCCTCGGCTCGGCGCTGCTGGCGGCGTCGGGGAAGCGGCTGCGGGTGTGGGCGCACGGCGGGCACTCCGCCGCCCGGCATCTCGCGCAGGTCCTGGGCCTGACGCTGTTCCGTGAACTGCGTCAGATGCGGCGGCCGTTGACCGACTTCGACGCACCCGAGCCGGTGCTTCCCGAGGGTGTCACGGTGCGCACGTTCGTCCCCGGTGAGGACGACGCGGCCTGGCTCGCGGTGAACGCCGCCGCCTTCGCCCACCACCCCGAGCAGGGCTCCCTCACCCAGCGCGACCTCGACGACCGCAAGGCCGAGCCGTGGTTCGATCCGGCGGGCTTCTTCCTGGCCTTCCGCGGCGGTGAACTCGTCGGCTTCCACTGGACGAAGGTGCACGCCGAGGAGGGCCTGGGCGAGGTGTACGTCCTCGGCGTCGGCCCCGGCGCCCAGGGCGGCGGCCTCGGCAGGTCCCTGACCACGATCGGGCTCAGGCACCTCGCGGAGCAGGGCCTGCCGACGGCGATGCTGTACGTCGACGCCGACAACAAGGCGGCGGTGAAGGTGTACGAGCGGCTGGGGTTCACCACGCACGAGGTGGACCTGATGTACCGGACGGAGACCTGAGCCGTGCCGTCGGCGACCGGCCTGCGGGTCCGGCCCGCCGCCGAGTCCGACCTCGCCGCCCCAGTCCTTCACGCCGCTGGAGAAGCGGCCCGGGTAGCAGGCGGGTCCGCCCATGACGGCCGCCAGAGGTCGCCCTCCGGTGGCCGGGGCCGGGTCGCGGTCAGGTGGTCGCGCAGTGCCGTCAGACCGGGGTGCAGGTTGTCCGCGCGCCAGAGCAGGGAGTGCGGGTAGACCGGCGTGGGGTCGCGCAGGGGGACCAGCCGCAGGTCGTGGCCGACGGGCCAGACGTGCGGAGTCCGTTCGCTGAGGAAGGTCGCCAGGCCGGGGGATCCGGCGATGGTGTCGAGGAGCGCTTCGAGACCGAAGTTGGGTCCGATGGTGTCGACGGCCGGTCCGAACTCGGCGGCGAGCGCCTCGTAGTAGGCGTGCCACTCGGTGCCGGGCGCGTTGCCCGGCATCCAGATGCGGTGCCCGGCGAGCTGCTCCGGCGTCACCCAGGGGGCCCGGGCGAAGGCGTGGCCGGGGCCGACGCACAGGTGCATCGGCTCGTCGAGGACCGGCAGGGCGGCGATGCCGTCGGGGAGCGGGTGCCCGGGCATCGTGACGGCGCGGAAGGTGGCGTCGACGGCCCCGTCGCGCAGCGCGGTCACGGCCGTGTCCACGTCGAAGAGGGTGACGACGTCCAGCGGGATCTCCGGGTGCGCCCGGTGGAAGTCCTGCACGAGCCCGCCGGGGGCGGCCCGGCGTCCGACGACGTCCACCCGCAGCGCCCGGCTCCCCGGCCGCACGGCGGCCGCCGCCCGTTCCTCGGCCCGCAGCAGGGCGCGGGCGTGCGGCAGCAGGGCCTGCCCGTCGATGGTGGGCTCCGCCCCGCGCGGCGTACGGACCAGCAGCCGCACCCCGAGGTCCTTCTCCAGCGCGGCGATCCGCTTGGAGACGGCCTGCTGGGTGAGACCCAGATCCACGGCCGCACGCTGGAACTGCCCGGAGTCGGCGATCGCGACGAAGGCCCGTACGGCTTTGAGGTCCACGAGGGGCAGGGTAACCGCGCTTGACTTTCCGGCCCTCCTTCCACCACCCTTTCACTACTCAATTAGTGAAAGGGTGTGCAGTGGTCGAGTACCGCATCGACCGGCGCAGCGGCGTGGCCACCTACGTCCAGATCGTCCAGCAGACCAAACAGGCCCTGCGGCTCGGCCTGCTGGAGCCGGGGGACAAGCTCCCGACGGCCCGTGAGGTCGTGGAGGCCACCGCCATCAACCCGAACACGGTCCTCAAGGCCTACCGCGAGCTGGAACGCGAGGGACTGGTCGAAGCCCGGCGCGGGCTGGGCACGTTCGTCCGCAAGTCCCTGGGCACCGCCCCCGCCGACTCCCCGCTCCGCGCCGATCTCGACGCCTGGGCGGCCAGGGCCCGCGAGGCCGGCCTGGAGCGCGAGGACGTGGCCGCCCTCTTCACTTCCGTACTCGACGCGCATTTCGCAGACTTCAAGGGGGACGCATGACCGACACCGCCATCGAGGCGGCGGGGCTGGGCAGGAGGTTCGGGCGCCGTCGCGCTCCGGCCCTGGACGGCTGCGCCTTCCGGCTCCCCGCGGGCCGCGTCTGCGCCCTCACCGGCCCCAACGGCGCCGGCAAGTCCACCCTGCTCGCCCTGGCGGCCGGGCTGCTGCGTCCCACCGAGGGCACCGTCACCGTGCTCGGCACCACCCCGGCCGCGGCCCGCGAACGGCTCGCCTACGTCGCCCAGAACAAGCCCCTGCACCCCCAGCTCACCGTCGCCGGCACCCTGCGGCTGGGCCGCGACCTCAACCCCCGCCGCTGGGACGCCCGCACGGCCGAGCGGATCGTCGCCGAGGGCGACCTCGACCCCGGCACGAAGATCCGGTCGCTCTCCGGGGGCCAGCGCACCCGCGTCGCCCTCGCCCTCGCCCTCGGCAAACGCCCCGAACTGCTGCTCCTGGACGAGCCGATGGCCGACCTCGACCCGCTCGCCCGGCACCAGCTGACGGCCACGCTCATGGCCGACGCCGCCGACCACGGCACCACGGTTGTCATGTCCTCGCATGTCGTCGCGGAACTGGAGGGTTCCTGCGACCACCTGCTGCTGCTCGGCTCCGGCCGGGTCCGGCTCGCCGGGCCGCTCGACGAGCTGCTCGCCGCGCACACCCTGGTCACGGGCCGTGCGGGTGCCACCCTCGACCCGCACACGGTGGTCGAGTCCCGCACCACGGGCCGCCAGCTGACCGCCCTGGTCCGGCCCGCGGGCCCCCTCGGCGACGGACTCCACGGCGACCGCCCGTCCCTGGAGGAAGTGGTCCTGGCCCACCTGCGCGTCCCCGACGCCCCACCGCTGCTGCTCGACGCGCGGGAGGCCGCCGTATGACCCTCGACACCATGGCGACACCGGCCGTCCCCCGGCCCACCTCGTCGTCGCGCGGCCTGCTCCTGGCCATGCTCCGGCTGCACCGCTCGGCGCTGCTGTTCTGGCTGGGGCTGGTGGTGGTGGCCGCAGGGGCGCTGCTGTGGGCCACGGGCCCGGGTGCGGACGCGGCCTGGACCGAGTACGCGGACACGGGCTGCGACCTGTCCCGCCCGAACCTGGGCTGCGACATCCCCGGCCCCGCGGGCAGCCGGTACCAGACGGCCGTGGCGGTCGGCATCGGCCTCGTCAGGCTCCTCCCGTTGCTCATCGGGGCCTGGGCGGGCGGCGCCCTCATCGGCCGCGAGCTGGAGAACGGCACCGCTCAGCTCGCCTGGACCCAGTCGGTGGGCCCCCTGCGCTGGCTGGCCGCCAAGCTCGCGGTCCCGGCCCTGCTGCTCGTGGCGGGCACGCTCACGCTGACGCTGCTGCATCGCATCCTGTGGTCGTCGGACCGTGCCCCGCTCAGCGTCATGGGCTGGCGCGCCTGGTACGACGGCGGCACCTTCGAGATCAACGGCACCATCGCCGCCGCCCAGGCCCTCGCCGCCCTGGCCCTCGGCGTCCTGGTCGGGCTGCTGCTGCGCCGGACGCTGCCCGCCCTCGGCGTCGCGGCCCTGGCCGTCGTGTCACTCCTCTACGTCCTCGACGAGCTGCGCCCGCACCTGTGGCCGGTGAAGACGGCCGTGAGGGGCCTGGACGAGGGCACCGCCGGCTCCGACAGCATGATCGTCGAGACGGGTGCCCTGTCCGCTTCCGGCGCCCGCGTCCCGATCCCGGCGTGCTCGGGCGAGCCCGGCTGCGAGGCCAGGAACGGCATCACCCACTACTACGCCGACTACCACCCGGCCTCCCACTTCTGGCCCCTCCAGCTCATGGAGACCGGCCTCCTCCTCGCCGTCGCCGCCCTGGCGACCACGGCCGCCTTCGTCCTGCTGCGCCGCCGCACGGGAGCCGCCGTATGACCGCCCCCGGCACGGCGTCCGCCGCACCCGCCACCCGGCCCGGCTCCCCTCGGGGAGGGCTGCTCCGGGCGGTCGCCCGGACCCACCGCACGGCCCTGGTCCTGTCGCTGGCGGCCCTGGCCGCCGCGACGGCCGCCCTGCTCCTGCTGCACTCCCTCGCAGACGAGGCCAGGGCGGGCATGAGCGCCTGCGCCACACCCCCCACCGACCGGCTCCCCTCCTGTGCGGCGGTCGAGGCGATCACCGCCGACGAGACGTACGCGAACGGCATCGCCGTACTCGCCACCGCCCTGTCCTGGGTGATGTTCCCCGTGGCCGCCTGGGCGGGTGGCGCCCTGGTCGGCCGCGAACTGGAGAGCGGCACCGCCCGGCTGGCCTGGACCCAGTCGGTCGGTCCCCTGCGCTGGCTGGCCGTGAAACTGGCCGCCCCGGCCGCCCTGCTCACCGCCGGTACCGGCACGCTCGTCCTGCTGAACCGCTGGGCGCGCGGGGACGGCGATCCCGACCTGACCGGCGACTGGTACCACCCGGACGCGTTCGTGTCGACGGGCCCGGTGGCCGTGGCCTACGCCCTGGCCGGACTCGCCCTCGGCGCCCTCGCCGGGCTGGTGTGGCGCCGGGCCCTGCCCGCCGCGGGTGTGGCCCTCGCCGCCGCGCTGCTCGTCCACAGCCTCCTGGAGCGGCACCGCGAGGACCTCTGGCCCGCCGTGACCCGCACCGAGGCCGGCACCCTCGCGCTGCCCCGCTCCGCGTTCCAGGTGGCCTGGGCCGACACTCCCCGGCACGGCGTGACGCTCACCCGCGCGACCTTCCACCCCCCGTCGCACTTCTGGCCGTTGCAGTACGTGGAAACCGGCCTCCTGCTGGCCCTGACCACCACCGCGACAGCCGCCGCCTTCCTCGTCCTGGCCCGCCGCCTCCCCTGAACCCGGTCCGCGCGTCCTTCCACGGGGGGATGGACGCGCGGACCGCACGACCGGCCCCCGCACGAGCACCCGGCCCTGTGGACCCCCGCGAGCCGCCCCCCGGTGTCCCGCACGTCATGTCTCCGTAACCATCGATTCAGACGAGCTTGCGAAGCTCGGCCAATGAATCCCGCCGTGCCCGAGCCTTCCCCGCCCCGCGAGGGTCCCGAGGGAAACGGGAGCACTCATGTGGCGCCTCCGCTCCCGCCCGCGCTGTCCGACGCGCCCGTGATGCTCGCGGCGCGGAAGAATGGGTCCATGAGCCAGCCGAACACCCAGGCACAGGTCCAGCACCCGCAGCCCTCCGTGGGCTCCATCGCGGCACACCGCCCGCACACGGTCGCGGCGGCGGTCTCCGATCTGGAACCCGACATCGACGCCGACCTCGACGCCTACGAGGAGTCGCAGGCCGACGGTGCCCAGCTGCCCCAGGGCCGGTTCCTCGACCGGGAACGCAGCTGGCTCGCGTTCAACGAGCGGGTCCTCGAACTCGCCGAGGACCCCAACACGCCCCTGCTGGAGCGGGCCAACTTCCTCGCGATCTTCGCCAGCAACCTGGACGAGTTCTTCATGGTCCGGGTGGCCGGACTGAAGCGCCGCATCGCCACCGGCGTGGCCACCCGCTCCGCCTCCGGCCTCCAGCCGCGCGAGGTGCTGGAGATGATCTGGGCCCGCTCCCGCGAGCTCATGGCCCGGCACGCCGCCTGCTACCACGAGGACGTCGCCCCCGCACTCGCGGAGGAGGGCATCCACCTGGTCCGCTGGAACGAACTGCAGGAGAAGGAGCAGGCCCGCCTGTTCACCCTGTTCCGGCACCAGATCTTCCCCGTGCTGACCCCGCTGGCGGTCGACCCGGCCCACCCCTTCCCCTACATCTCCGGCCTGTCCCTGAACCTGGCCGTCGTGGTGCGCAACCCGGTCACCGGCCACAAGCACTTCGCCCGGGTGAAGGTGCCGCCGCTGCTGTCGAGGTTCCTGGAGAGCTCCCCGGGCCGTTACGTCCCCATCGAGGACGTCATCGCCGCCCACCTGGAGGAGCTGTTCCCGGGCATGGAGGTCCTGGAGCACCACGCCTTCCGCCTCACCCGCAACGAGGACCTGGAGGTCGAGGAGGACGACGCCGAGAACCTCCTCCAGGCACTGGAGAAGGAGCTCATGCGGCGCCGCTTCGGCCCGCCGGTGCGCCTGGAGGTCGAGGAGTCCATCGACCGCGAGGTCCTGGACCTGCTGGTACGCGAGCTGAAGATCGGCGAGGCCGAGGTCTACCCGCTGCCGGGCCCGCTGGACCTCACGGGCCTGTTCCGCATCGCCTCCCTGGACCGGCCGGAGCTCAAGTACCGCAAGTTCGTCGCCGGCACCCACCGCGACCTCGCCGAGGTCGAGTCGGCGTCCCCGCCCGACATCTTCGCCGCGCTGCGCGAGCGGGACGTGCTGCTGCACCACCCCTACGACTCGTTCTCCACGTCCGTGCAGGCCTTCCTGGAGCAGGCCGCCGGCGACCCGGACGTCCTCGCCATCAAGCAGACCCTGTACCGGACGTCGGGCGACTCCCCCATAGTCGACGCGCTCATCGAGGCCGCCGAGGCCGGCAAGCAGGTCCTGGTCCTGGTCGAGATCAAGGCGCGGTTCGACGAGCACGCCAACATCAAGTGGGCGCGCAAGCTGGAGGAGGCCGGCTGCCACGTGGTCTACGGCCTGGTCGGGCTGAAGACGCACTGCAAGCTGTCGCTGGTGGTCCGCCAGGAAGGCGAGACGCTGCGCCGCTACAGCCACGTCGGCACCGGCAACTACCACCCCAAGACGGCCCGGCTGTACGAGGACCTCGGTCTGCTCACGGCCGACCCGCAGGTCGGCGCGGACCTCTCGGACCTCTTCAACCGGCTGTCCGGCTACTCGCGCCGGGAGACCTACCGGCGTCTGCTGGTCGCCCCCAAGTCGCTGCGCGACGGCCTGGTCTCGCGGATCACCAAGGAGATCCAGCACCACCGCGCGGGCCGGCCCGCGTACGTCCGCATCAAGGTCAACTCGATGGTCGACGAGGCCGTCATCGACGCCTGCTACCGGGCCGCCCAGGCCGGTGTGCCGGTGGACATCTGGGTGCGCGGCATCTGCGCGGTGCGCCCGGGCGTGACCGGCCTGTCGGAGAACATCCGGGTCCGCTCGATCCTCGGCCGGTTCCTCGAACACTCCCGGGTGTTCGCCTTCGGCAACGGCGGCGAGCCCGAGGTGTGGATCGGCAGCGCCGACATGATGCACCGCAACCTCGACCGCCGGATAGAGGCCCTGGTCAGGGTCACCGACCCGGCCCACCGGGCAGCCCTGAACCGGCTGCTGGAGACCGGCATGTCCGACTCCACCGCCTCCTGGCACCTCGGCCCGGACGGCGACTGGACCCGGCATGCGACCGACGCGGACGGACAGCCCCTGCGCAACGTCCAGGAGATGCTCATAGACGCCCGGAGGCGCCGGCGTGGTACAGCGACACCTTGACCCGACGGACCCCCGGTCCAGGCACGTCGGGCCCGCCCCCACCGGAGACGCCCTCGCGGGCTATCTGCGGGCCCAGGCGACGGAGTTCCTCCGGGCGCTGCGCCTGCACCGGGAGACGGGGTCGGGGGCGAACGGCTCGGAGGGTTCGGCCGAGGCGGCCCGCGCCCTGCGCCGCTCGGCCCGGCGCATCAGCGCCAGCCTGCACTCGTTCCAGTCCCTCCTCGACGCGGACTGGTGCGAGGCGATGCGCCCCGAACTGGCCTGGGTGTCCGGGACGCTGGCGATGGAGCACGCGTACACGGCCCGGCTGGAACGGCTGCTGGCGGCCCTGCACCGCCTGTCGGGCTCCACGGCGCTCCCGGCCCGGGCGAACGCACGGGTGGACGGGGGGACGCCCCCCAAGGCCGGTGTCCCCGCCCAGGACCGCGGCAACCTGACCGTGGGAGCGGCGAAGGCGGGCGCCCTGCTCGACCGCCAGCTCACCCTCGCCCGCACCCGCGCCCACTCCACGGCCCTGCAGGCGCTGGGCAGCAGCCGCTTCCACGCCGTCGCGGACAAGGTCGCGGTCCTGGCCAGCGAGGTCCCGCTGACCGAGGCCGCCGGCACCACCGACCTGCGCCCCCTGGCCACGGCCGCCCAGGACCGCCTCGCCGACGCCGTGAGCGCCCTGCCCCTGGTCACCGCGGGGAACCCGTACAACGCCACGGCACTCGTCCACGGGCTGTCCCCGGACACGGTCGCGCACCCCCAGGACGCCCCGTGGCACCAGGTCCGTCTGCTGCTGCGCCTGCACCGCTACGCCCGTGAGGCGGTCAGCGGGCCGAAGGGCAACACCGTCGTGGACCTGCGCCTGCTCTCCGCGGGCCAGGCCCTGAACCGGCACCGCGACGCCTCGGAGGCGGCGGCAGCGGCGGCCCAGGCGGCCCGTACCCCGCGCATCGCCCCGGCCACGGCCTACGCCCTCGGCGTGCTCCACGCCGACCAGCGGCACGACGTGGAGGCGGCGCGCTTCGCGTTCCAGCAGGCCTGGCAGAAGGAGACCGTGGGCGCGTCATGACCAGGCCCGGCACCAGGAGGCGGTGAGACCCGGTGAACATCCCCAAGGACACCACGGTCCAGGCGGCGGGCTGCGTCCTGTGGCGTCGCTCCCCGGCCACCGGCGAGGTGGAACTCTGCCTCGTCCACCGGCCGAAATACGACGACTGGTCCTGGCCTAAGGGGAAACTGAAACGCGGGGAGGAAGCCCTCGCCGGAGCCCTGCGCGAAGTGGCCGAGGAGACGGGCTGCCGGGCCGTGCCGGGGCCCGAGCTGTCCACCCGGCGCTATCTGGCGAGCGGTCGCCCCAAGCAGGTCCGTTACTGGGCCGCCGAGGCGGTGAGCTGCGCGTTCGTGCCGACGGACGAGGTGGATCAGGTCGTGTGGCTGGCGCCCGCCGCCGCCCGCGACCGTCTCACACAACCGATCGACCGGCCCCTGGTCGACGAGCTGCTCGCCGTCCTGCACCTGCCCCGCACGGCGGGCTGACCGAACGGCCCCGCTCCGTCCACGCAGTCCGTGAAAGCGCAACGTCGTCGTTCTCCCCCCGTGAGCATTCCGTGACCTCACCAGGCCTTAGGCAGGGGTTCACCCCTCGTTCATGTCCGGCCATCGGCGCCTTCACCTGATCTGCCTAATTTCAGCCTTAACGACGCGAGCCGCGCCCACGGGGGGCGTGACCGCGTCCGCAGCACTCAGACTTCGCACGCCGCCGATCAGGACGGCGGCTCCTGGAAGGAACTCAAGTGAAGCTTCAGCGCATGAACCGGCGGGCCCTCGCTCTCGGTGCTCTCGCCGTCTCCGGCGCCCTGGCCCTCACGGCGTGCGGCTCCGACGACACCGGCGGCAACAGCAACGGCGGCGGTTCCTCCAACGCCGCGGCGCCGAGCAACGTCAAGTGCGACGACGCCAAGGGCCAGCTGCTGGCCGACGGCTCGTCCGCGCAGAAGAACGCCATCGACGCCTGGGTGAAGCAGTTCACCGCGGCCTGCCAGGGCCTCCAGATCAACTACAAGGGCGGCGGCTCCGGCGCCGGCGTCACCGCGTTCACCCAGGGCCAGGTCGCCTTCGCCGGCTCCGACTCGGCGCTGAAGCCCGACGAGGTCGCCGCCTCCAAGAAGGTCTGCAAGGGCGGTCAGGGCATCGACCTGCCGATGGTCGGCGGCCCGATCGCGGTCGGCTACAACGTCAGCGGCGTGGACAACCTGGTCCTGGACGCCCCGACCCTGGCGAAGATCTTCAACGGCAAGATCACCAACTGGAACGACGAGGCGATCAAGAAGCTGAACCCCGACGCGAAGCTCCCGGACCTCAAGATCCAGGCCTTCCACCGCTCGGACGACTCCGGCACCACGGACAACTTCACCAAGTACCTGATCGCCACCGCCAAGAGCGACTGGCCCTACGACGGCGGCAAGACCTGGCAGGCCAAGGGCGGCCAGTCCGCCTCCGGCTCCTCCGGTGTCGCCCAGCAGGTGAAGCAGACCAACGGCGCCATCGGCTACTTCGAGCTGTCGTACGCCAAGGACGGCCTGAAGACGGTCGACCTGGACACGGGCGCCGCCCAGCCGGTCAAGGCCACCGTCGAGAACGCCACCAAGGCGATCTCCGAGGCCAAGGTCGTCGGCACGGGCAAGGACCTCTCCCTGCAGCTGAACTACGGCACCAAGGCCGAGGGCGCCTACCCGATGGTCCTGGTCACCTACGAGATCGTCTGCGACAAGGGCAACAAGGCCGACACCCTGCCCGGCACCAAGGCGTTCCTGCGCTACATCGCCTCCGAGGACGGCCAGAAGGTCCTCTCGGAGAACGACTACGCGCCGATCCCCGCCGACATCATCTCCCAGGTCCGCACCACCATCGAGGGCCTGAGCTGACCCGCGTGCGGCCCGGCCCCCTCCCCGGGACCGGGCCGCACCGTCCGGTGCACCGCCGCCAGTGGCCGTACCCCGCGTACGGCTCCGCAGACCGGAGAACCCGATGGGCACACCCACACAGATAACCGACGCACCTCCCCCCGCCCCGCAGCCCGACCTCGACAAGCGCGCCGCGCGCGGGGCCACCCGGCCCGGAGACCGGATCTTCCTCGGCCTCTCCCGCGGCTCGGGCATCCTGCTGCTGGTGATCATGGCCGCGATCGCGGTCTTCCTCACCTACCGCGCCACCCTCGCGATCAGCAAGGACGAGGGCAACTTCCTCACGACCTTCCAGTGGGACACCAACCTCGTCCCGCCGAACTTCGGCATCGCCGTCCTGGCCTTCGGCACGGTCGTCTCCTCGATCGTCGCCATGGTCATCGCGGTCCCGGTCGCCGTCGCCATCGCGCTGTTCCTCACGCACTACGCCCCGCGCCGGATCCGCGGCCCCATCGCGTACGTGATCGACCTGCTCGCCGCGGTGCCGTCCATCGTCTACGGCCTCTGGGGCGCCCTCGTCCTGGTGCCGAACATGACCGGCCTCTTCAGCTGGCTGAACGACTACTTCGGGTGGACCGGCATCTTCTCGTGGGAGGGCGGCGCCCCCCGCTCGATGCTGACCGTCGGCATCCTGCTCGCGATCATGATCCTGCCGATCATCACCAACGTGAGCCGCGAGGTCTTCCGCCAGGTCCCGCAGATGCACGAGGAGGCGGCCCTGGCGCTCGGCGCCACCCGCTGGGAAGTGATCCGCATGGCGGTCCTGCCCTTCGGCCGCTCCGGCGTCATCTCCGCCTCGATGCTCGGCCTCGGCCGCGCCCTCGGCGAGACCATGGCCGTCGCCACCGTGCTCTCCCCGACCTTCGACATCCAGGCCAGCCTGCTCGACCCGGGCGGCGGCACGTTCGCCCAGAACATCGCCAGCAAGTTCGGTGAGGCCACCGAGTTCGGCCGCGACGCGCTGATCGCCTCCGGCCTGGTCCTGTTCGTCATCACCCTGCTGGTCAACGGCGCGGCCCGCGCGATCATCGCCCGCCGCAAGGAGTACTCGGGGGCCAACGCATGAGCACCGCGACCATCACCCCGAAGGGCCCCGGCACGCTGCGCGGCGCCCGCCTGCCCAAGTGGTCCCCCTACGCCATCGCCGCCGGCTCGATCGCCCTCGCGGTCGGCATCGGCCTCGCCGCCGGCCTGCACAGCCGCGTCCAGTGGGGCCTGATCGCCGCGATCCTGTACGTCGTCGGCACCTACGCCATCGCCGCGGGCGTCGAGGGCAAGCGGCAGGCCAAGGACCGCATCGCGACCTCCCTGGTCTGGGTCGCCTTCCTGCTCGCCGTCGTCCCGCTGGCCTCCCTGGTCTGGTCGACCGTCGCGCGCGGCGTGAAGGTCCTCGACGTCTACTTCCTGACCCACTCCATGGGCGTCGTCGCCGACACCGAGCCCGGCGGCGGCATCTACCACGCCATCCTCGGCACCCTGGAGCAGGTCGGACTCGCCACGGTGATCGCCGCGCCGATCGGCGTGCTCACCGCGATCTACCTCGTCGAGTACGGCCGGGGCAGGCTCTCCCAGGCCATCACGTTCTTCGTCGACGTCATGACCGGCATCCCGTCGATCGTCGCGGGTCTGTTCATCCTCAGCCTCATGCTGATGTTCGACATGCAGCCCTTCGGCTTCGCCGGCTCGCTGGCCCTGGCCATCCTGATGATGCCGGTCGTCGTCCGCTCCACGGAGGAGATGCTCAAGCTCGTCCCCAACGAGCTGCGCGAGGCCTCCCTGGCGCTCGGCGTCCCCAAGTGGCGCACCATCCTGAAGGTGGTCCTGCCGACCTCCATCGGCGGCATCACCACGGGCATCATGCTCTCGATCGCCCGCATCACCGGTGAGACCGCCCCGGTCCTGCTGCTGGTGTGGGGCAACGCGTTCATCAACGCCAACCCCTTCGAGGGGGCGCAGGCCTCGCTGCCGCTGTACATCTACCAGCAGTACGCGAACAGCGCGGGCTCCGGTGCGGCGTACGACCGCGCCTGGGCGGCGTCGCTCACCCTGATCGCCTTCGTGATGCTCCTGAACCTGGTGGCCCGCGGGATCGCCCGCTGGAAGGCCCCGAAGACCGGTCGCTGACGCGACAACCTGCGGCTACCGCCGCCCGGGGCCACAGCGACCCCCCAGACTTTTTGGAAGTGAAGTAGTCATGGCCAAGCGAATCGACGTCAGCGGACTGACCGCCTACTACGGTTCCCACAAGGCGATCGAGGACATCTCGATGACCGTCGAGCCGCGCTCGGTGACGGCGTTCATCGGCCCGTCCGGCTGCGGCAAGTCGACGTTCCTGCGCACCCTGAACCGCATGCACGAGGTCACCTCCGGCGGCCGCGTCGAGGGCAAGGTGCTCCTGGACGACGAGGACCTCTACGGCGCCGGCATCGACCCGGTGTCGGTCCGCCGCGAGGTCGGCATGGTCTTCCAGCGGCCGAACCCGTTCCCCACGATGTCGATCTTCGACAACGTCGCGGCGGGCCTGCGGCTGAACGGCAACTACAAGAAGAGCGAGCTCTCCGACATCGTCGAGCGCTCCCTCAAGGGCGCGAACCTCTGGAACGAGGTCAAGGACCGGCTGAACAAGCCCGGCTCGGGCCTGTCCGGCGGCCAGCAGCAGCGTCTGTGCATCGCCCGGGCGATCGCGGTCGAGCCGAACGTCCTGCTCATGGACGAGCCCTGCTCGGCGCTCGACCCGATCTCCACGCTCGCCATCGAGGACCTGATCGGCGAGCTCAAGGAGCGCTTCACGATCGTCATCGTGACGCACAACATGCAGCAGGCGGCCCGCGTCTCGGACCGCACGGCGTTCTTCAACCTCGCGGCGGTCGGCCAGCCCGGCAAGCTCATCGAGATCGACGAGACGGAGCGCATCTTCTCCAACCCGTCGGTCCAGGCCACGGAGGACTACATCTCCGGCCGCTTCGGCTGAGCCCCACCCCCACCGACTCCTCGCGGTGCTGCATGGCGGTGCCACCGCGAGGCCGAAAAAGGGCCCGCCCCTCTCCCAGGGGCGGGCCCTCTCGTCTGCGTCCGGCGCGTTACAGGACCACCAGGTTCACGATCCAGAAGGACGCGGCGGCCACGATCGCCGCGGCCGGCATCGTGATGAACCAGCCCAGGATGATGTTCTTGGCGACGCCCCAGCGCACGGCGTTCACACGCTTCGTCGCCCCGACGCCCATGATCGCGGACGTGATGACGTGGGTGGTGGAGATCGGCGCCTTGAACAGGAACGCCGTGGTGAACATGATCGACGCGCCGGTCGTCTCCGCCGCGAAGCCCTGCGGCGGGTCCAGCTCGATGATCTTCCGGCCCAGCGTCCGCATGATCCGCCAGCCACCGGCGTAGGTGCCCAGCGACAGCATCACGGCACAGGCGATCTTGACCCACACCGGGATCGGGTCGCCGTAGTCCTCGACATCGGCGATGACGAGCGCCATCACCACGATGCCCATGGTCTTCTGCGCGTCCTGCAGACCGTGACCCAGCGCCATGCCGGCCGCCGAGACGGTCTGCGCTATGCGGAAACCCCTCTTCGCCTTGTGCGGGTTGGCCTTGCGGAAAAGCCACAGGATCGCCGTCATCACCAGGTAACCGGCCAGCAGGCCGACCACCGGGGAGATGAACATGGGGATGACGACCTTCTCCAGCACCCCGCTCCAGTAGACGGTCGTCCCGCCGGCCAGCGCCGCCCCGACCATGCCGCCGAACAGCGCGTGGGACGAGGAGGACGGCAGCCCGAAGTACCAGGTGATGAGGTTCCAGACGATCGCGCCCACCAGCGCGGCGAAGAGGATGCCCATCCCCTTCGAGCCGGTCGGTGTCTGGATCAGGCCCTCGCTGACGGTCTTGGCGACCCCGGAGCCCATGAACGCACCGGCGAGGTTCATCACCGCGGCCATGGCCAGCGCGGCCCGCGGCGTCAGTGCCCGCGTCGAGACCGACGTGGCGATCGCGTTCGCCGAGTCGTGGAAGCCGTTGGTGTACGTGAAGAAGAGCGCGACCCCGATGGTCACGACCAGAGCAAGGGTGTCCATGAAGGGCTCAGGACTCCTTGACGGCGATGGTCTCCACCGTGTTCGCCACGTGCTCGAAGGCGTCCGCCGCTTCCTCCAGCACATCCACGATCTGCTTGAGCTTCAGCACGTCCATGGCGTCGTACTTGCCGTTGAACAGGTGCGCCAGCAGCTTGCGGTGGATCTGGTCGGCCTGGTTCTCCAGCCGGTTGACCTCGATCCAGTACTCGGTGAGGTTCTCCATGGTCCGCAGGTGCGGCATCGCCTCGGCCGTCAGCTCGGCGGCGCGCGCCAGGACCTCGATCTGCTGCTCCACGCCCTTGGGCAGTTCCTCGACGTTGTAGAGGACGACCAGGTCGACGGCCTCCTCCATGAAGTCCATGATGTCGTCGAGCGACGAGGCGAGGGAGTAGATGTCCTCGCGGTCGAACGGCGTGATGAAGGAGGAGTTCAGCTGGTGGAAGATCGCGTGCGTGGCGTCGTCACCTGCGTGTTCCGCTGCCCGCATACGCTCTGCGATCTCGGCCCGGGCGGACGAGTCCGCCCCGAGCAGTTCCATCAGGAGCTTCGAGCCCGTGACGATGTTGTCCGCGGAGGCGGCGAACATGTCGTAGAAGCTCGTCTCCCTGGGGGTCAGACGAAAGCGCACGTGGGGTCCTCGGGGTGCTTCGGTTTCGGTCAGGCTGATGCTAGGCGCAACATCCGGCCACGGCTATCGGGCCGCCCACCAGTGTCACCCATCGGGCGCGGTGATGAGCACGGGGGCGGTTCCCAGGGCCGTATACCCGGCAAAGTTCGGTACCATATACCCACCAGGGGTATATGTCGGCCCACTGCCCACCAGGAGGAAGCGATGACGGACGTGACCGACGCAACAGATGTCGCACATGTCACCACCGGCACCGCCGACACCACCGGTGCGGACGGGACGGCCGATCACGACCACGGCGTGCACGGGTACCACAAGCAGAAGGACGAACACCTCAAGCGCCTGCGCCGCATCGAGGGCCAGATCCGCGGCCTGCAGCGCATGGTCGACGAGGACGTCTACTGCATCGACATACTCACGCAGGTCTCCGCCTCCACCAAGGCCCTGCAGTCCTTCGCCCTGCAGCTGCTGGAGGAGCACCTGCGGCACTGCGTCGCGGACGCGGCCCTCAAGGGCGGCGACGAGATCGACGCGAAGGTGAAGGAGGCGACCCAGGCGATCGCCCGCATGCTGCGGACATGAGCCGGGCGCCGTTCAGCCCTCCGGGGAGCCCCGCTCCTCGGCCACCCTCAGCACCTCGTCGATGCTCTCCAGGCTCAGCCGCTCGCGGGCGGCCGAGGCCGCGATGATCAGCTCTCCGCACAGCTCGATCTCGGCGAGGGCCACGTGGTCCTGAACTGCCGTACCGCCGACCGGAGCCACGTGCATCACCTCATCTCTGCCGTTGCCGACTTCCTAGAGTAGGGAGCGGCACACACACCGCGCATGGCACGGACGGGCTAGTTCACGCCGGTCACTCCTCGGCGATCCTGCCCGCGTAGATGTCGTCGGCCCTCGGCAACCGTACGCGCACCGAGGCCCCGAAATCGTAGAGCAGCGTGGTCGAGGCGACGGCGACGGGGCTCTTCTGCTGCCCGTTCAGGAAGCTGAAACGGTGCCTGACCTTGCGGATGCGTCCCTCGTCGTCGAGGTAGGCGTCGAACGGCACCGCGGCCGTGGCGAACCCCTCGGCCGCCGCCTTCAGGGGCCCCTCGTTCCCCTTGGACGCCCGCCGGGCCGCGTCGCCGAGGTCCGCCGTCCCCCGGTAGTGCCGCACTGCGGTGCCCGCGACCTCCGTCCTGCCGACGTAGGTCGCCGTCCGCGTCCCGAGCAGCACCTCGGCCGCCGTGAACGGGTCGGTGGCCCCGCCGGTGACGAGGTTGCCGTCGGACAGGGTCCGCGTGTCCACCCGCACCCACTTGTCCCGGGGCACCCCTGCGCCCCGGTTCTTCATGAACAGCGCACCGGGCGCGAGCAGTTCGGTGATCGGCCGGCGCTCGGCGACCCCGGCGGGGTCCTGCGGCAGCAGCACCTTCAGCCGCCCCATCCGCTCGCGGTAGTCGTACGCCCCGGCCCCGCGGATGGTCACCCGGGTCCCGCCGGCGGCCATCTCCATCGACGTACGGGCCTTGGAGCTGCCCGCGTCGACGAGCCGGCCGGCGGCCTGGCGCAACACGGTGACGGCCTCCCCGCCGCGGGAGTCCCCGGCGACCGCGTCACCCCCGGAGCACCCGGCGCACGCCGGGCCCGCCCCGGCCAGGACCACGGCCGCGACGACCGCCGCTCGCGTCCGCCGGTGCCGCCGTTCCCGCTGCCGCCCAGTCATCGCCTGCCTACCCCCAGCCGGTACGTCCGTCACGGGCCCCTCGTTGTTCCGGTTAACGACGGGTTTGTGCCCCCGTCACGCGCGTCCGCCGACGGCCGCCGTACGTACCCTTCGCCCGTGCTGGGTAACGTTATCGGTGTGGCGCATCTGGACGGGCCGGAGCCTCCCCCCAACCTCCCGGAACACCGCACGACGACCCTGGAGAAGGGCCGTTTCTGCATGGCCCACTGCATCTGCGGCTGGCGCGGCCCGGCCCGGAGGGCGAGAAGCCAGGCACGCACGGACGCCGAGCGGCACGCGACGGGCTGAGCCGGTGGCGGACTTCGCCCCACCCGTGTCCGGGCCATGGAACCCGCACCCCCCGTCCCCCCGTCTCCCAGGGCGGAACCACCGGGAGGCCCCATGGAACGGCGCACGATCCTCACAGGCGGCACGGCGGCGATCGCCGCGGCCGCGACCCCCTTCACCACCGCCTGCACCCCGTCGGGCACCCGCTCCGCGGGCACGGCGACCGACGCCGTGCGCACCTCCGCCACGTCGAGAACCGCCGCGGCCGGCTGGTCGGCCCTGGCCCGCGACCTCGACGGCCCGCTGATCCGTCCCGGCGACGCCGGCTGGCCCGCGGCCCGGCAGCTGTACAACACCCGCTTCGACCACCTGAAGCCCGCCGCGGTCGCCTACGTGTCCCACACGGACGACATCCGCACGACCCTGGCCTACGCCCGCGCCCACGCCCTGCGCGTGGCGATCCGCAACGGCGGCCACTCCTACGCCGGCTGGTCCTCCGGCGACGGCCGTCTGATCGTCGACGTCTCCAAGCTCAACCGCGTCCGGGCCTCGGGCACCACCGCGGTGGTCGGCGCCGGCGCCAAACTCATCGACGTCTACCGGGCCCTGGCCGCGAAGGGCGTCACCATACCGGCCGGTTCCTGCCCCACCGTCGGCGTCTCCGGCCTCACCCTCGGCGGCGGCCACGGCGTGGTCTCCCGCGCCTACGGCCTGACCTGCGACAGCCTCACCCGGGCCACCCTCGTCACCGCCGACGGCAAGCAGATCACGGCCGACGCGCAGGAGAACAAGGACCTGTTCTGGGCCCTGCGCGGCGCCGGCAACGGCAACTTCGGCGTGGTCACGGAGCTGCACTTCAAAACCCACCCGGCGCCGCAGGGCGTCTCGGCGTACCTGTCCTGGCCCTGGTCGAAGGCGGCCGCGGTGGTGAAGGCCTGGCAGGAGTGGGGTCCGTCGCAGCCCGACGAGATCTGGTCGTCCCTGCACCTGGCGAACGCCGCGGGCGGCACCCCGACCGTCTCGGTCTCGGCGTTCTCCCTCGGCACCCACGGCGAGCTGAAGAACGCCGTCGACCGCCTGGCCGACCGCGTCGGCGCCCCGGCCCGCAGCGTCTCCCTGAAGCGCCGCTCGTACGAGGAGTCGATGGAGGTGTACGCCGGCTGCTCCTCGTTCCCGACGGACGCGCAGTGCCATCTGCCCGGCTCGACCCCGGGCCGCTCCCCGAAGGGTGCGCTGGGCCGCGAGACCTACGCCGCGGCGTCGGACTTCTTCGACCGCTCCCTGTCCGCGGCCGGCATCCGCACGCTGCTCGCCCAGATCGCCTCGGTACGCGGCGGCACCGGCAGCATCGCCCTCACGGCCCTGGGCGGTGCGGTGAACCGCGTCTCCCCCACCGCCACGGCGTTCGTCCACCGCCGTTCCCGGATGCTGGCCCAGTACATCGCCGCGTGGCGGGCCGGCACGGGCGGGACGACGGCCCGCGACTGGCTGGGCTCGGCCCACAAGGCCATGCGCCCCCACGCCTCGGGGGCGGCCTACCAGAACTACACGGACCCGACCCTGACCGACTGGCGCACGGCGTACTACGGAGACGCGGCGGCCCGTCTGACCAAGCTGAAGAAGCAGTACGACCCGAACCGCTTCTTCACGCATCCCCAGGCGCTGTAGGCAGGTCGCGCCGTCGCGCTAGGCGGCGAGGTCCCGCTCCGAGGTCCGCTCGCTGCGGGCCTCGGGGATCACCGTGTCCTCCCCTTCGGCACGCCCTCTGGCGCGCACGAGCCATCCCGCCCGGGGCGAGCGCTCGACGGCCTTCACCACAGGCGTCAGCAGGGCCATGGCGAGCGGCGACAGCAGCAGGGCCACCGCGGTGCCCAGCGCGAACCCGCCCACGACGTCGGTCGGGTAGTGCACACCCATGTAGACGCGGATGAACCCGCCGAACAACGCCAGCACGAGGGCGACGAGTCCGTACTTCCGGTGGGCGACGAACAGTCCGACCGCCATCGCCATGACGATCGTGGCGTGGTCGCTGACGAACGAGTAGTCGGTCTTGCCCTGGACGAGCACCTCGAGCCCCTGGTGGTCCAGGAACGGCCGGGGCCGCTCCACGAACCCCCGGATGGGCACGTTCACCAGCACCGCGATACCGGCGGCCAACGGCGCCCAGACCAACGCCGCGACGGTGGACGCCGCGTCCTCGCCGCCGCGCCTGCGCACCGACCACCAGCACCACACCACGAGCAGGACGATGCCGAGCAGCAGCCCGTACTCACCGACGTACTCCATGACGCGGTCGGACCAGGCCGGCGCGTCCTTGGCCAGGCCATTGATGTCGTACAGCAGGTCGACGTCGGGGTTCGACCCGGATTCGGCGAGTCCAGCCATGGTGCTGCGGCCCCTTCGTCGTCTGTCCCGGCGCACCCGTGCATGCGCCGCTGCTGCCACCCCCGTGGTTGTAGATCCGCTTCCGCCGCACGCGTGCGTGACGCGTACCGAATGGACGTCTGCTCGGCTACGTCAACAGGAACGCATGGTCCCCGTTGATACGTTCCACACTCCACCGAATGATCACGCAGACGTTATCGAAGAGAGATAAGTCTTCGCAGCTCAGGGGGTGGGTTCACGCACGGTTCACACCGTCGTGGGCAGTGCTTTCGCGCCATCTTCGGTGACGCGGGTGGCTCCGAAGTAGTCCGGCGTGTCGATCGGGTCGAATCGGATGACGGCACCGGTCCGGGGCGCGTCGATCATGTACCCGCCTCCGACGTAAATGCCGACATGCCGGATGGCGCGGGAATTGGTGAGGTCGTCCGAGAAGAACACCAGATCGCCGGGGAGCAGTTCGTCCCGGGAGGGATGCGGACCGGCGTTGTACTGGTCGTTGGCCACACGCGGGAGCCTGATGCCCACGGTCTCGTAGGCGGCCTGGGTCAGTCCCGAGCAGTCGAAGCGTCCGCCCTGTTCAGCGGTGCCGGTGCCGCCCCACAGATAGGGCGTGCCGAGCTTCTTCTGCGCGTACTCGATCGCGGCGGCGGCCTGCTCGGAGGGATCGACCCGCCCGACCGGCGCCTCGAAGCTCGCGGAGAGGGTGGTGATCCGCTTCACGTAGTTGCGGGTCTCGGTGTACGGCGGCACGCCCCCGTACTTGATCACCGCGTACGCGCCGGCGTTGTAGGCGGCCAGCATGTTCGCGGTCGGATTCCCGCCAACCTTCTTCACGTAGGAGGCGAGTTCGCAGTCGTAGGAGGCGGCCGACGGAATCGCGTCCTTCGGATCCCACACGTCCCGGTCGCCGTCGCCGTCGCCGTCGATGCCGTGCGAGGCCCACGTGCCGGGGATGAACTGCGCTATCCCCTGCGCCGCGGCCTGGCTCTGGGCCCTCGGGTTGAATCCGCTCTCCTGGTAGAGCTGGGCGGCGAGCAGGGCCGGGCTGATGGCGGGGCAGAGGTTGCCCCACTTCGCCACGAGGGCCGCGTACGCGGCGGGCACCGACCCCTTGGCCAGCGATTTCGCCCCGCCTCCCACGCCGTTGACCAGGTTCCCGGCGACGAGATAGACCCCCACGACGAGCAGCATCACGAAGGCCAGCGCGGAACTGATCGCAACACTCGCCACGATCCACGCCTTACGCACCGTCAACCGCCCCTCGCCGCCCAGGAGTCCGTTGGTCAGTGTAGAGGCGACCGCCACGCCCGGGAATGATCACGGACAGGAGAGTCGGCGCACTCGGGGCGGCGGCCCCGGCACGAGCGGCACGACCAGAGCACGACGCCCCCGGCCCGGCGCACGGATGCACGGCGCCGGCCGACGCACTTCCCCCGGTGACAGACCGTCACCAAGGGGTGCCGCCCCCTTCGCCGCGCCCGGGTAGCCTTCACCCGGAGAACACCGGCGCGACCCCTCACCCGACCAGCCGTCAGAAACAGCCGCCAAAGGTGGGAAAGGCCGTGAAAGGGCACAACGACGGAACCACACACCAGGTTCCGCTCAGGCCTCATTGCCCGGCGTGACCTGCCGTGATACACAGAGTGACCATACGATCCTTCGTACACCGCCCGTCCCCTCCCCTAGGGCCCGGAGCGGAACGGTGGCAAGGTATTCGTACGAAACCCGCCAATCAATGACGCCAAGTCGACATCCGACAGCATCATTGTCGGCGAGAATGATGCCTGACCTCTGCACTACCGCAGAGGGTGCGGAACTACCCAACAGGGGCGGTGACTTACATGCTCTTTGCGGCCGACAAGGGAGACATCAACACCATCATCGGCGGGATCGCTCCGGACTGGGGCCCCTTCGGCAGCCTGGGCAACGAGGCGAAGGTGATGATCGAGGTCGTGATGGCGGTGGCCATCCTGCTCTGCCTCGGCATCGCCATCTGGGGCGCCGCCAAGCAGCGCATCGGAGCCACCGCCCTGCGTGACACCTTCAGCGCGGAACAGGGCAAGGGCCTCATCATCGCCGGCCTCACAGGGGTCTTCATCATCGGTTCCCTCGGCACCCTCTTCACGATCGTGTACGGCATGGCCGTGTAGCCCGGGCACCCGTAGGCCCGCCGGGACGCCCGGTCCGCTCCCCCTCCCCTCCATCCCACCCGCCCGTCGTGCCCACCGGCTGAGGTTGCGTTTCCCTGATGTCGAGTCACCACACCGCGCCCGCGCGGGAACCAGCACGGCTACCGTCGTACGAGCAGTATGAAAAGTACGACCGGTACGAAGTGTTTCCGCACGACGTCGAGGGGGCGTACGCGGCATGAGTCTCGGTGACGACCACGAGTCCTCCGGCGGTTACGCCGGCACGGGCCAGACCCGCACCCGCCTGCCCGACCCCGGCGACGCCTTCGGCGACCCCCGCCGCCGCACCTCGTCCCGCAGCCTGGTCACGGTGGTCGGCGTGGTGGTCCTCCTGATCGCAGCGATCGCCTTCGCGAACCGGGGGGACGGCGACAGTTCCTCTTCGACGGACGGCTCCTCCGGCAAGCCCGACGCGGCAGCGACGGCTCCCTCCGGCCAGCGCCCCGTCAAGTCCAAGTCCGCCGCGGGCATCCCGTCGGGCTTCGCCCAGGACCAGGAGGGTGCGGAGAGCGCGGCGGCGAACTACGCCGTCGCCCTCGTCTCCGCCGACATCCTCAAGCCCGCACGGCGACCCGAGATCGTCCGACAGGTGTTCGACGCGGGCAAGGTCTCCGAGCTGGAGAGGAACCTCGACCAGGTCTACAGCAAGGCGTTCCTGGAGAAGGTCGGCCTGGACGAGAACGGTGAAGCGCCCAAGGGCAGCACCTACGTCTCCCGCACCATGCCGGTCGGCACCAAGGTCACGGACTTCTCCGGCAGCACCGCCACCGTCGAGGTCTGGTGCACCGGCGTGTTCGGTATGACCGGGGAGAGCTCGCAGAACCCGGTCGCCAACGACTGGTTCACCATGACCCTCCAGCTGCGCTGGACCGACGGCGACTGGAAGGTCGACAGCTTCTCCCAGAAGGAGGGCCCCGCGCCGGTCAACGGCGACAACAGGGTGTCGACGTCGGACGCCATCTCGAAGGCCGTCGAGGAGTTCGGAGGGTTCACGTATGCCCGGTAGCCCACGCCACGCCGTCAAGGTCGCCGCAACCCTCACCGCCGTACAGACGGCCCTGGTTCTGTTCGCCGCCCGGGCCACCGCAGCACCCACACCGTCGCCCAGCCCCAGCAAGAACAACTGCTCCCTGCTCTCCGGCAGGGCGCTCGAGATCTGCGAAGGCGACACCGACAGCGGCAGCGGATCCGGCACCTCCCGCCTCGACCCCACCTCCACCCTCGACCCCCTCTCGTCCCTCGCCAAGGGCTGCGCCGAGGCCGCCTCCTGGACCGTCGACAAGCTCAGCGACGCCGTGCAGGAGACCGCCACCGTCGACTTCACCAACCCCAAGTTCCTCCAGCAGTACGCCGTCGTCTTCGCCGCCTCGACGATCCTCACGCTCCTGCTCTGGCTCCTGGCCGTCGCCAAGCGAGCCGTCCGCGGCGTCCCCCTCACCACCGCCCTCTCCGAAGCCATCGGCTTCCTCTGGCTGACGGTGCTGGCCTCCGCCTTCACCCCCCTCATCCTCTACACCGTCGTCTCCGCCACCGACGGCGTCACCGAGGTCCTCGCCAAAGCCACCGGCGACCAGACCGACGCGTTCTTCGGCACGTTCTCCGAAGCCCTCAAGAAGGGCGAGGACATCGGCGGCGGCCCGATCATGCTGATCGTCGTCTCCCTGGTCAGCATCCTCGCCGCCGGCGTCCTCTGGCTGGAGCTCGTCATCAGGGCCGCGCTCCTCTACGTCGGCGCCCTCCTCGGCACCGTCGTCTACGCCGGCCTCGTCGACAAGAACCTGTGGGGCCACGTCCGCCGCTGGGCCGGCATCATGATCGCGGTCATCCTCATCAAGCCGGTCATCGTCATCGTCCTCGGCCTCGCCGGCGCACTCTCCGCCGACGACGGACCCAACG
This sequence comes from Streptomyces sp. NPDC059696, assembly GCF_042733745.1. Classification (NCBI taxonomy): domain Bacteria; kingdom Bacillati; phylum Actinomycetota; class Actinomycetes; order Kitasatosporales; family Streptomycetaceae; genus Streptomyces; species Streptomyces sp. NPDC059696. Next base: position 9,722 of record NZ_JBHWFG010000014.1, on the reverse strand, counting down.
CCTTCTCCGCCGTCGTCTCCGGCCTCGCCATCATCCTGCTCGCCATCTTCGCCAGCGCGATGATCTACCGCTTCGTCCCCGGCTTCGGCGACGAGATCGCCGGCTCCCGCAACAACCGCCTCATGCAGGGCGCCGAGAGCAAGGCCGCCGCGGTCATCAGCTCCCCGGCCACCCTCGTCGCGCAGGGCATCAAGACCCACAGCTCCCGCGCCGACAACAACGGCGGAGGCAGCCAGTCCTCCGCCTCCCGCCCCAGCAACCCCGCCTCCGGCGGAGTCGCCGCGCACAGTGCGCGCACCTCGAACGGCGGCGGCGGATCTGTCCCCTCCGCCGCACCCGCCCCCCGTTCGAGCAGCCCCGTCAACACTCCCCACGCCAGCAACACCCGCAACAGCAGTACCAACCGCACGGGAGGTGAAGGGCGTTGACGACCGAGTCCCACGTGTCCCATCCGGTCACGCCCCGCCGGACATATCTGATCGGCCGCGCCCGGCCGAACGCGATCATCGGCCGCAACCGCGAGACCGGCGAGATCGCCCTGATCGTCGTGGGCGCGTTCCTCGGCATGATGTGCGGGCTCCTCGTCCCGGTCCTGTCGCTGCGCATCGTGCTGCTCGCCGGGTTCCCGATGCTGGCGCTGGCCGCGGTGTACGTGCCGTACAAGCACCGCACCTTCTACAAGTGGTTCGAGATCAACCGCAGCTACAAGCGGACCCTCAAACAGGGCACCACCTACCGCTCCACCGCCATCGAGGCCGGCACCCGGCTGGACGGCAAGGAGATCGAGGTCGGCCCGCCCCCGGGCATCGGCCGCATCACCTGGCTGGCCGCCCCCTTCGGCCCCGACGAGATCGCCGTGCTCCTGCACGCCGACCGCAAGACCGTCACCGCCGCCATCGAGATCGAGGGCCCCGGAGTCGGCCTGCGCGACAGCGAGGACCAGGAAGCCCTCGTCGACCGCTTCGGCACCCTGCTCAAGCACGTGGCCAACGGCGACGGCTTCGTCACCCGCCTGCAGATGCTGGCCCGCACCCTCCCGGCCGACCCGGACGCCCACGCCAAGGACGTCGCCGTCCGCGGCGACGACAAGGCCCTGCCCTGGCTCCAGGAGTCCTACGACCAGCTCCAGTCGATGGTGTCCACCAGCAGCGAGCAGCACCGCGCCTACCTCGTCGCCTGCATGCACTACACCCGCGACCTCGCCGCCGAGGCCAACGCCATGGCCCGCGCCGCCCGCGCCCACGGCGGCAAGGTCGACCGGGACGCCGGACTCGCCGTCGTCATGGCCCGCGAGCTCACCGACATCTGCTCGCGCCTGCAGGAGGCAGACATCCGCGTCCGGCAGCCCCTCGGCCAGGGCCGGCTGTCCTCGCTGATCCACTCCATGTACGACCCGGACCACCCCATCGACCACATCCAGGCGATGACGAATCGTAATGCCTGGCCGGCCGAGCTGGACGCCATGGAGCCCACCTACCTCCAGGCCAAGACCCGCGAGTCCTCCACCCGCGCCCCCTGGTGCCACGCCACCGCCTGGGTGAAGGAGTGGCCGATGACCCCCGTCGGCGTCAATTTCCTCGCCCCGCTGCTCGTCCACACCCCGGACGTCATCCGCACGGTCGCCGTCACCATGGACCTCGAACCCACCGAGGTCGCCATCGAGCGCATGCTCACCGAGAAGACCAACGACGAGGCCGAGGCGTCCCGCGCCGCCAAGATGAACCGCACCGTCGACCCGCGCGACGTCGCCGCGCACTCCCGGCTCGACCAGCGCGGCGAGGACCTCGCCAGCGGCGCCGCCGGCGTCAACCTCGTCGGCTACATCACCGTCAGCTCCCGCTCCCCCGACGCCCTCGCCCGCGACAAGCGGACGATAAGGGCCTCGGCCGGAAAGTCGTACCTCAAGCTGGAATGGTGCGACCGCGAGCACCACCGCGCCTTCGTGAACACCCTTCCCTTCGCCACCGGCATTCGGAGGTAGGACCTGATGCGGGACCCGCTGTCCGTCCTCACCGACGCCTTCACCTCCTTCCTCTTCGGGAAGGTCGAGACGACCAGGCTCCCGGTGCGCACGTCCACGGGCCAGGCCCAGGCGGTCTACCTCCCGACCGCCGCCCCCGGCCTCGGCGACTCCGGCGTCATCATCGGCCGCGAGGTGTACTCCGGAAAGGGCTACATCTACGACCCCTTCCAGCTCTACGGCCAGCAGCTCCCGGCCCCCCACTGGCTGGTCCTCGGCGAGTCCGGCAACGGCAAGTCGGCGCTGGAGAAGACGTACGTCCTGCGCCAGCTCCGCTTCCGCGACCGCCAGGTCGTCGTCCTGGACGCCCAGGGCGAGGACGGCGTCGGCGAGTGGAACCTCATCGCGCAGGAGCTGGGCATAACCCCCATCCGCCTGGACCCGATGGCGGCCCTGGACATGGGCATCCGCCTCAACCCGCTCGATCCCGCGATCACCACCACCGGCCAGCTCGCGCTGCTCCGGACGATCATCGAGGTCGCCATGGGCCACGGCCTGGACGAGCGGTCCGGCTTCGCCCTCAAGGTCGCCCACGCCTACGTCAACGAGACCATCGTCGACCGCCAGCCCGTCCTGACCGACATCGTCGAACAGCTGCGCCACCCCGAACCCGAATCGGCCGAGGCGATGAACGTCGCCATAGACGACGTACGGGCCTGGGGCCTCGACGTCGCCCTGGTCCTGGACCGCCTCGTCGACGGTGACCTGCGCGGCATGTTCGACGGCCCGACGACGGTGGGCATCGACCTCGACGCCCCCCTCATCGTCTTCGACCTGTCCCACATCGACCGCAACTCCATCGCCATGCCCATCCTCATGGCGATCGTCGGCGTGTGGCTGGAGCACACCTGGATCCGCCCCGACCGGAAGAAGCGCATCTTCCTGGTCGAGGAGGCCTGGCACATCATCAACAGCCCCTTCGTCGCCCAGCTGTTCCAGCGCCTGCTGAAGTTCGGCCGACGCCTGGGCCTGTCGTTCGTGGCGGTGGTCCACCACCTGTCCGACGTCGTGGACGGCGCGGCCGCCAAGGAGGCGGCGGCCATCCTCAAAATGGCCTCCACCAGGACGATCTACGCCCAGAAAGCCGACGAGGCCAGGGCCACCGGCCGGGTCCTCGGCCTGCCCCGCTGGGCGGTCGAGATCATCCCGACCCTCACCCCCGGCATCGCCGTCTGGGACGTCAACGGCAACGTCCAAGTCGTCAAACACCTGGTCACCGAGACCGAACGCCCCCTGGTCTTCACCGACCGCGCGATGACCGAGGCCTCCGCCGACCTCACGGACGACGCCCTGCACGCCGCCGAACTCGAGGCGGAGGAACGGGCCGCGGCCTTCGTGGAGCACCACCTGGGCGACTCCGAATCGACGGTGGCGTAGGCGGCAGGGGAGGACACGTGAGACCGGACGACCGCCACCCCCAGCGGGACGGCCAGGGAGGCATCCCCGACGGCCTGCTGGTCGGCATACTCGCGTTCCTCCTCGGCATGACCGTGCTGGTGTGGACGGCCACCGGCCTCGCCTCCTGGTTCGCCCACGGCTCCTGGCCCTCCGGCGTCACCTTCACCCGCACGCCCCTCGCCATGCGCGCCCTCATCGCCAAGCCCCACGACATCCCCGCCGCCTGGCCCGAGACACCCCCCGCCGAACTCTCCGGGTACGGCCTCTTCTGGGGCCTGTTCATCGGCCAGCTGATGATCCTGGTCGTCCTGACGGTGTTCGTGATGGGCACACTGGCCCGGTGGCGGGCGGTCCGCGCGAGACGCCGCCTGGAGAAGGCAACACCGGCGGAAGGCACTCCGACGCACACCCCCACCACAACTCCGACCCACGAACACCCGGCCCCGGCCCCGGCCCCACATGGGCTGCCGACACCGGCACAGCACGCACCGCAGGCACAGCAGGCACCGGCCCCAGCACAGCACGGGACGTCGGCACCGGCCCCAGCACAGCACGGGACGTCGGCACCGGCCCCAGCACAACACGGGACGTCGGCACCGGCCCCAGCACACCACGGGACGTCGGCAACACCCCAGTACCACGCCCACGCCCCCGCCGCGCCGCAGCACGACGTCCCCACCCCCCGCCGCGCCGCCCCCGAGCCCACGCACCCACCGCAGACGCCGGAACCGACGGCGTCGGCCGCGTACCCGGCGGCGCCCACGCTCCCCGCCCCGGTGACGGCCCCCACGACCCCGGCATCCCTGTTCGGGCAGGAACGGGTGGGCGGGTGGGAAAGAATCCTCGTAGCCCCGAGGGAAACCCGCCAGACCACCGCCACCCAAGCGGTAGCCGACGCGGCGGGCCCCACCCTGGTCGTCACATCCAACCCCGCGCTCTGGCAGGAGACGAAGGACGCCAGAGCCAAACTGGGCCCCATCCACCTCTACGACCCCACCCACCTCTGCGACACCCCGTCACGCCTCCACTGGTCGCCCACAGCCGGCTGCGAGGACAAGGCGACGGCGGCCACCAGAGCCACCGCCCTCCTCACCCCCGTACGCCCCACCGCCAAACTCGACCAGGCGGTCAGCGACACGGCCACCACCCTCCTGCGGAGCTACCTGCACGCCGCCGCCATCGACGGCCGCACCATCCGCCATGTCCACCGCTGGTCCCAGGGCACCCAGATCCAGGACGCCGTACGCATCCTCCGCACCAGCCTCAAAGCCGCTCCCGGCTCCGCCGGCGAACTCGAGGGCGCCCTCACCGCCCACCCCGAACGCCGCGACATGGCCCAGCAGCTGACGACCCGTGCCCTCACGGCCCTCTCCACCATCAACATCCGTGAGGCCTGCACTCCCAACCGAAATGATGCCCTCGCCTTGGATTCCTTCGTCCACGAAGGGGGCACGCTTTACGTAGTGGGGGAATCCATCGAGGACCCCAGGACGAACCCGGGCGCGATGCCCTTCCTGACGGCCCTCGTCTCCAGCGTGGTCGAGCGCGGCCGGCACATGGCCGAACGGTCATCGGCCGGTCGCCTCGACCCACCAATGACGCTCGTCCTGGACGACGTCGCGGCCGTGGCCCCGCTTCCCCAGCTCCCGGAGCTGCTGGCCACCGGAGCGGACCGGGGCATGCCGACCCTGGCCCTGCTCCGGTCCCGCGAACAGGGCCGAGCCCGCTGGCCGCACGACGAACTCCCGGTCTGAGACCCCACCCGGACTTCCGGTCCGAGGCCCACCCCGACTCCCGGCCGGCGTGAGGCCCCACCCCGACTCCCGGCCGGTCCGAGGCTCACCCCGACCCCCGCCCCGCCTGAAGCCCCTCGCCGAACAGACTCACTCCCGTTCGAGCACGAACTCCAGCTCCCGCTCCCCGCCCTCGCCCAGCGGCACCGTCAGCCCGCTCGGCAGGAACCCCGCCCGCCGGTAGAACCGCTGCGCCCGCCCGTTCTCCTCGTGCACGATGAGCCGCACCCGCTCCAGCCCCCGCCCCCACGCCCACTCCAGGGCCGCGTCGAACAACACCTCGGTCAGCCCGCTCCCGCGCTCCTCGGGCCGTACGAACACACCGACCACATGCCCCTGCTTGCGCTCCACCGGAAAACCGGCCCAGTCGGTCGTCCCGGGCTCCTCGACGAGCACCGTCAGCGTCCCCACCCACCGCCCGTCCGGCCCCTCGGCGATGATCTGCTGCGCCTTGTCCGCCCCCTCGGCGGCCCCCGCCGTCCGCTCCTGCCAGAAGGAGTCCGGCCGGGCCACGGCCTCCTCGTAGGTCTCCAGGAACGCCAGGTGCGCCACCGGGTCCCGCAGCGCCGCCAACCGCAGCTCCTTCGCCGCAGGCCACTCCTCGGCACGCACGGACCGGATCACATAGCTCATGCGGCCACGGTAGTACCCGGGTACGACCCGCCTCACCCCGATTACCGCCGCCGGTCCGACGACCGCCGCCCCCGCCCGCACGAGCATCGAAGCATGCTGACGGCACACGAACTCACCAAACGCTACGGCGACCGGACGGTCGTCACGGACCTCTCCTTCACCGTCCGCCCCGGCACCGTCACCGGCTTCCTCGGCCCGAACGGCGCCGGCAAGTCCACGACCATGCGCATGCTCCTCGGCCTCGACGCCCCCACCCGCGGCCACGCCACCGTCGGCGGCCGCTCCTACGCCGCCCACCCCGCACCCCTCACCGAGGTCGGCGCCCTGCTGGAGGCCCGCTCCGTCCACCCCGGCCGCACCGCCTACCACCACCTGCGCGCCCTCGCCCACACCCACGGCATCTCCCGCACCCGGGTCGAGCAGGTCCTCGGCCTCACCGGCCTGACCGACGTCGCCCACCGCCGCGTCAAGGGCTTCTCCCTCGGCATGGGACAGCGCCTCGGCATCGCCGCCGCCCTCCTCGGCGACCCTGCCACCCTCATCCTCGACGAGCCCGTCAACGGCCTCGACCCGGAGGGCGTGCTGTGGATCCGCACCCTGCTCAAGTCCCTGGCCGCGGAGGGCCGCACGGTCCTCGTCTCCTCCCACCTGATGAGCGAGACGGCCCTCACCGCCGAGCACCTGGTCATCATCGGCCGCGGCCGCCTCCTCGCCGACACCACGGTCACCGACTTCGTACGCCACTCCGGTGCGGGCGCCACCAAGGTCGTCACCCCGGACGCCACCGCCCTCGCCGGCCTCCTCACCGCACCCGGCGTCGACATCACCACCGACACCCCCGGCACCCTCCGGGTCCGCGGCACGGACGCGCAGCACATCGGCCGCGCCGCGGCCGCCCACGGCATCCCCCTGTACGAACTGACCCCCGGCACCGCCTCCTTGGAAGAGGCCTTCATGGACCTCACCCGCGACGCGGTGGAATACCCCGCGACCCTGGAAGGAGCGGCAGCATGACCACGGCGACCACCCTCCCCCACCGCGTGACCCCGGCCCGCGTCCTGCGCTCCGAATGGCACAAGTTCCGGACCCTGCGTTCGACCTGGATCACCCTGGCCGTCACCAGCGCCCTCACGGCGGCCATGGGCGTGGGTCTGGCCACCGCCTACGACGGCACGGGCGACGGCGGCATGGACACGGTCGTCTTCGTCCTCCTCGGCACCCAGTTCGCGCAGATCAACCTCGGTGTCCTGGGCATCCTCGCCACCGCCGGCGAGTACTCCACGGGCCAGATCCGCGCCACGATGACGGCCGTCCCCCGCCGCCTGCCCGTCCTGTGGTCCAAGGCCGCCGTCCTGGCCGCGGTCGCCCTCCCCCTCACCCTGGCGACGAACCTCCTCACCTTCCCCCTGGCCCAGTCCTTCCTCACGGGCACCGACCTGGCGGCCTCCTTCGGCGACCCCGGCGTCCTGCGCGCCCTCGTCGGCAACGCGGCCGGACTCACCCTCCTCGCCGTCCTCGCCCTGGGCATCGGCGCCCTGGTCCGCTCGGTCCCGATGGCCATCGGCGTCTTCATCGGCATCGTCATGATCCTCCCGGAGGTGCTGGCCGTGCTCCCGTACGCGTTCGTCGACGACGCCGCCCGCCACTTCCCCGGCAAGGCCCTGGAGGCCCTCACCACCGCGCAGCCGATGCCCGGCTCGACGACACCCGGCGCCGCCCTCCTGGCCATGGCTCTGTGGACGGCGGTCGTCCTCACGCTCGCCTCGGCGGTCCTGCGCCGCCGGGACGTGTGACGCCCGGCACCGCAGCCCTCACCATGGACCCCGTGACGGAAGACCGGGCGCCGGAGCCCCTCACCGAGTACGCCCACCGCCTCACCCGCAGGGTGCGCGCCTTCGACCGACGCCACCCCCTGCTGTGGGACCTGCACTTCACCGCCTTCTGGGTGACGGCCGCCCTGATCGACTACGCGGGCGGCGGCTGGCGCCACAACGCCCACAGCCTCGACGTCCCCGGCTGGCTGCTCCTCACCATGAGCCTCGGCCTCTCGGTCCCCCTCCTGGCCCGCCGCACCCACCCCGGGGCCGCCCTGGCCGTCACGATCCCCTTCGCCGCCGCCGACGCCTGGACCGGCGCGGCCCTCCAGGCGGCCCTGCTCCAGCTGGTCCTCGTCTACCACCTCGCCCTGCGCCGCCCCCTGCGCGACCTGTGGTGGGCGACGGCCCTGGTACTCGCCCCGGTCCTGCTGTCGGTCGTCCGTCACGGGGAGGGCACCTGGGACCAGCAGATCGGCTCCCACCTGATGTCCGTCACGGTGGCCGTCCTCATCGGCGTCACGGTCCGCACCCGCCACCACTACACGGAGGCGCTGGAGGACCGGGCCCGCCGTCTGGAGACCGAACGCGACCAGCAGGCCCAGCTCGCCACCGCCGCCGAACGCGCCCGCATCGCCCGCGAGATGCACGACATCATCGGCCACAACCTCTCCGTCATCACCGGCCTCGCCGACGGCGGCCGTTACGCCGCCGTCAAGTCCCCCGAGCGCGCCGGCCAGGCCCTGGAGGCCATCGCCACCACCAGCCGCCAAGCGCTCACCGAACTGCGCCGTCTCCTCGACGTCCTGCGCGAGGAGGAACAGAACCAGCCCGACCTGGCACCGCAGCCGGGCCTCACCGATCTCGACCGGCTCCTCGACGGCGTCCGCTCCGCGGGCCTCCCCGTCAGCACCACCACCCACGGCGTCCCCGACCTCCCCCCGGGCCGCCAGCTCACCGTCTACCGCGTCATCCAGGAAGCCCTCACCAACACCCTCAAGCACGGCGGCCCCGACGCGACCGCGGCGATAGAGCTCTCCTACGAGGAGAAGGCCGCCGTCACGGTCACGATCACGGACACGGGCCGCACCGGCCGCGCCGACGACTTCGGCCGCGACCGCGGGGGCCGGGGACTTCCCGGAATGCGCGAGCGAACGTCCCTGTACGGCGGCACACTTGAGGCCGGCCCACGCCCCCACCCCGAGCGGGGCTGGCGCGTCCGTCTCCACCTCCCGGAGGAATCCCCGCAGTGACCACGGTCCTGATCGCCGACGACCAGCCCCTTCAGCGCTTCGGTTCCCGGATGCTGCTGGAGAGCCAGGACGACATGACGGTCGCGGGGGAGGCGACGAACGGAGCCGAAGCGGTCCGGATGGCCGCCGAGCTCCATCCCGACGTGGTCCTCATGGACATCCGCATGCCCGGCCTGGACGGCATCGAGGCGACCCGCCGCATCACCGCCGCCGGCGACCGCACCCGCATCCTGATCGTCACCACCTTCGACCTGGACGAGTACGCCTACGCCGGCCTGCGCGCGGGCGCCTCCGGTTTCCTCGTGAAGGACGCCCAGCCCGAGGAACTCCTGTCCGGCATCCGCGCGGTGGCCACCGGCGACGCGGTCGTCGCCCCCAGCCTGACCCGCCGCCTCCTGGACGCCTACGTCCACCACCTGCCGTCCGGCCCCACCGCGGAGGCCGGCGCACCGGAGGACCCTCGCCTCGCTTCGCTCACCGACCGGGAACGCGAGATCCTGACGGTCATCGGCCAGGGCTGGACGAACACGGAGATAGCCGCGCGCCTGCACCTCGCCGAATCGACGGTGAAGACCCACGTGGGCCGCATCCTTGCGAAGACGGGTTCCCGCGACCGTATTCAGGCGGTCATCCTGGCGTACGACGCGAAGCTGGTTCAGCCGTCGTGAAACACAGGAAACACAAAAAGGCCCACACCATAAGGTGTGGGCCTTTTTCAAAAATTGTTCGGCGGCGTCCTACTCTCCCACAGGGTCCCCCCTGCAGTACCATCGGCGCTGTAAGGCTTAGCTTCCGGGTTCGGAATGTAACC
>NZ_JBHWFG010000013.1:0-188632 GCF_042733745.1 Streptomyces sp. NPDC059696 | reverse complement strand
TCCCCACCCCCCACACCGTGAGAGGAACACCGTGAGCAATCCCCCCTGGTCGCAGGAGTTATTGGACAAGAGCGACCTGATCACGCCCATGGCCATCAGGGTGGCCGCCACCCTCGGCCTCTCGGACCACATGGCCGCCGGCGCGGTCACGGCCGAGGCGCTGGCCCGGGAGGTGAACGTGGACGCGACCGCGCTGCGGCGTCTCCTCGGTCACCTGGTCAACGCCGGGATCTACCGCCCGCTCCCGGGCGGGGGCTACGAACCGACGGAACTGGGCGTCCTGCTGCGGGGCGACGTCCCGCAGTCGGGCCGCGACTGGCTCCGTCTGGACGGCCCGACCGGCCGGGGCGAGGCCGCGGTGTTCCGCCTGCTCGACGCCGTGCGCACCGGCGGTCCCGTCTACTCCGCGCTGTACGGGCAGGAGTTCTGGACGGACGTCGAGGCGGACGGGGCGCTCGCGGAGGCCTTCGCCCGGCGGATGGCGGCCGGCATGCGCTGGGTGGTCCCCGAGCTGCTGGCCAAGGGCGACTGGCAGTCCGTCCGGCACGTCGTGGACGTCGGCGGCGGCAGCGGTGATCTGCTCGCGGCGGTGGTCGACGCCACCCCGGGCGCGCGCGGCACCCTGCTCGACCTCCAGGCGCCCGCGGCGGCGGCCGAGCGGGACTTCGCGGACGCCGGCCTCCAGGAGCGCTGCCGCGCCGTGGTCGGCAGCTTCTTCGACCCGCTGCCCGCCGGCGGCGACGTGTACCTGCTGTCCAACGTGCTGCTCAACTGGCCCGACGACCGGGCCGCCGAGATCCTCCGGCGCTGCGCCGAGGCCGTCCGTCCGGGCGGGCGGGTCATGGTCCTCGAAGGCCTCCTCGACGTGCAGACCGACCAGACGGATCTGGACCTGCGGATGCTCATCTACCTGGGCGGGCGGATGCGCACCTCCGAGCAACTGCGCGAGCTGGCGGCCGATGCCGGGCTCGCCCTGCGCCGCGTGGTCGACCTGGGCCCGGTGCGCTCACTCGTCGAACTGACCCGGGCCTGATCCGGCCCGCTCCCTCCCCCCTGTGAAACCCGTCGTGCACGGCGGGGCGTCGCCCCGCCGTGCACGCCCACGAACGAACGAGAAAGAAAGAAGGAGTACGTCCATGCGTATCGTCCGACACCACGAGTTCGGTGCCCCCTCGGTGCTGCGGCTCGAAGAGGCCGAGAAGCCCACCCCCGGCCCCGGCCAGGTGCTGATCCGCGCCGAGGCGGTCGGGGTCAACTTCGCCGAGTGCCAGCGCCGTCAGGGCATCCCGGTCGGCGGCCCCGCCACGCTGCCGGGTTCGCCGGGCGGTGACGTCGCCGGTGTCGTCGAGCAGCTCGGTGAGGGCGTCGACCAGGTGAAGGTCGGTGACCGCGTGGTCACCGGCGTCGCCACCGACGGGTACGCCGAGTACGTCGTCACCCAGGCCGACTGGCTGTTCGCCGTCCCCGAGGGCATCGACCCCGGCCAGGCCACCTCGCTGCCCATCCCGGGCCAGACCGCCTACCACGTGATCGTCACGGCGGCGAAGCTCCAGCCCGGCGAGACCGTGCTGATCACCGCCGCCGCGGGCGGCATCGGGCACCTGCTGGTCCAGATGGCCAAGGCACTCGGCGCGGGCCAGGTCATCGCCGCCGCCCGCGGGGCGCAGAAGCTGTCCTTCGCCGCCTCGCTCGGCGCCGACGTCACCGTCGACTACGGCGAGGACGGCTGGGACGAGAAGGTGCGTGCCGCGACCGGCGGCCGGGGCGTGGACGCCGTCCTGGAGACCGTCGGCGGCGACATCCTCACCAAGTCCATCGCCCTGACCGCCCCGTTCGGCCGGACGGTGGTCTACGGCGCGGCGGGCGGCGAGCTGCCGGCCCTCGACATCGCCGACATCTTCGACAACCGCATCGTCATGGGCTTCAGCATGTGGGGCGTGATGGGCGGCAAGCCGGACGCGATGGCCGCGGGCGCCCGGGAGCTGCTGGACATGGTCGGCTCCGGCACGGTCCGTCCCGTCGTCCACGCCGAGCTGCCGCTGAAGGACGCGGCGGCCGCGCACGAGCTGATGGAGTCGCGCTCCCAGCTCGGCCGTGTGGTGCTCGTCCCCTGACACCCCCTCATGTCGTGCATTCAATCACTGATGTGCGATTGACAAGTGCATGCATGATGGCATGTAATTGACCCACACCATGCAACCCGGATCCCTGGGCGGAGCCGCGTGAGGACATCCCGCGGCTCGACAACACCTCCTAGTTGGGAGAACACCATGCGAATCGTCCGCCACTACGAGCACGGCGCCCCCTCGGTGCTGCGTGTCGAAGAGGCGGAGAAGCCGCAGCCCGGACCGGGCGAAGTGCTGATCCGCTCCGAGGCCGTCGGCGTCACGTTCGCCGAGGTCCAGCGCCGCCAGGGCATCCCGATCGGCGGCCACGCCACGCTGCCCGGCGCCCCCGGCGGCGATGTCGCCGGCATCGTCGAGGCCCTCGGCGAAGGCGTCACCCACCTGAGCGTCGGGGACCGCATCGTCGTCGACGTCGACCACAGCGCCTACGCCGACTACGTGACCGCCGACGCCGCCTGGGCCATCACCATCCCGGAGACCATGGACGCGGCCGAGGCCACCCTGCTCCCGAGCCCCGCCCAGACGGCGTACCACGCCATCAAGGAGGCCGGTCAGTTCAGAGCCGGGGAGTCGATCCTGATCGACGCCGCCTCCGGGGGCGTCGGCCACCTCGCCGTGCAGATCGCCAAGGCGATGGGCGCCGGCAAGGTCATCGCCACCGCGAGCACCCAGGCCAAGCTGGACTTCGTCCGCGACCTCGGCGCCGACGTCACCGTCAACTACACCGACGACGACTGGGACGACCAGGTCCGGGCCGCGACCGACGGCCAGGGCGTGGACGTCGTCCTGGAAACCGTCGGCGGGGACATCCTCACCAAGTCCATCGCCCTGACCGCCCAGTTCGGCCGGCTGGTCTTCTACGGCTCGGCCAGCGGCGACATCCAGCCCATCCACCCGCTGATGCTCAGCCGGATGAAGACCGTGGCCGGCTTCGCCCTGTACGCCATGCTCTACAACAAGCCCGAGGCCATCGCCGCGGGCCAGCGCGACCTGCTCGACATGATCGCCGCCGGCAAGGTGCGCCCGATCGTGCACGAGCGGCTCGGCCTCGACGAGGCCGTCAAGGCGCACGAACTCATGGAGGCCCGGGCCCAGCTCGGCAAGGTCGTCCTCGTCCCCTGACGCGGGACCGGCGACCCACCGCCTCCTGATCGGCGTGGCCGGTCACGATGTCCCCCGTTCGGGACCGGCCACTCGCCGTACGGCACGAGCAGCACTCGTGCCGTACGGCGCACATCCACAGCAATCCCCTGACGGATCCCACACCGCAAGCGACGCCGGCCGACCACGGCCCGCGGGACGGGGATGGCACCCACTCCAGCCCGAAAGGCGACTCACCGTGCCCTCCCGGACCACAGGGGCAGACGGCCCGCTCACCGCCGCCGCCCCTCCCCAGACCCGGATCAAACCCGTCATCACCGCCTGCCTGCTGGCCGTCTTCCTGGCCATGCTGGACTCACAGATCGTCGCCACCGCGCTGCCCCGCATCGTCGGGGACCTCGGCGGTCTCGACGTCTTCGCCTGGGTGACGACCGCGTACATCATCGCCGCCAGCGTCACCACGCCCGTCTACGGCAAGCTCGGCGACCTCTTCGGCCGCAAGAAGATCTTCCTGATCTCCGTCACGGTGTTCCTGGCCGGCTCCGCGCTGAGCGGCGCCGCCCAGTCCATGGACCAGCTCATCCTGTTCCGCACCGTGCAGGGCATCGGCGCCGGCGGCCTCTTCGTCTCCGTGCTCGCCATCATCGGCGAGCTGTTCAACCCGCGTGAGGCCGCCAAGTACTTCAACCTCTTCGGCATCGTCTTCGCCCTCGCGGCGCTGGCCGGGCCCGCCGTCGGCGGTGCTCTCACCGACCTGCTGAGCTGGCACTGGGTCTTCCTGATCAACCTGCCCGTCGGCATCGTCGTCCTGGTGCTGGTCTCCACCTGCCTGCACCTGCCCCGCGCCGACCGCGTCGCGAAGATCGACTACACCGGCTTCGTCCTGCTCAGCGCCGCCATCGTCTCCCTCACCCTGGCCGCGAGCTGGGGCGGGGTGAAGTACGACTGGCTGGACTGGCGGATCCTCGGGCTCGCCGCGGGAGCGGTGCTGCTCGCCGTGGCGTTCGTCGCCGCCGAGCGCCGCGCCCCCGAACCCGTCATCCCGCTGCACCTCTTCCGCGACTCCACCTTCACCGTCAGCGTGCTGGTGAGCGTCGCGGCGGGCATCGTCTTCCTCGGCGCGGTGAACTTCCTGGCGATCTACATCCAGGTGGTCACCGGCGCCAGCCCGACCATGTCCGGCGTGGTGCTGCTGCCCATGATGTTCGGCCTGGTCGCCTCCTCCGTCGTCAGCGGAGCGGCGATCACCAAGACGGGGCGCTACAAGTGGTACCCCGTGCTCAGCATGGCCGTCGGCATCGCGGGGGCGCTGCTGCTGGCCACCATGGACACCGGCACCCCCCGCCTCGTGGTCATCGCGTACATGCTGGTCTTCGGCATCGCCGCCGGACTGAACATGCAGGTCCTCACCATGGCCGCGCAGAACACCGCACCCCGCGACGCCATCGGCGCGGTCCACGCCACCGTGGCCTTCGCCCGGCAACTGGGCACCACCATCGGCATCTCCCTGTTCGCCTCGATCTTCTACAACCGGCTCACCGACGAGATCGCCGACCGGACCCCGCCGGGCGCGCTGCGCGGCATCGACCACGACGCGCTGTCCTCCACCGAGACCCTGGACCGGCTCACCGAGCCCGTGCGCAACGCCGTGGAACAGGCGTACGCCGCCGCGCTCACCCCCGTGTTCCTCACCGCCGTACCGGTCCTTCTGCTGGGGCTGCTGGCCGCCCTGACGATGAAGAACCTGCCGCTGCGCGGCGGGCACCACGGCGAGGACCACGGCGAGGGCCACCAGGAACACGAGAGGGCCGCCGAGGAGCACTGAACACCTCCCCGTCACCGCTCGCCGAAGAGCCGCCGTCCCGCAGGGGACGGCGGCTCACCTGTGCGCGCCCGGCCCCGGCCGCCCTTCAGCGCCCTTCGAGCCCGAATCGACGGCCCGCGACCATCGTCGGCACTGCATCGCACCGCACAGCACAGCCGCACGACGCAGGCCGAAGACCCGGCAGAGGCAGACCAGGAGGCTCGTGTGACAACGACCGAAGACCCGCAGACGGCTCCGGCGGTCGACCCCGGACCACTGATCCGGCTGACCATCGCCGACTGCGCCGCCAAGGTGCTGCACAGCGCCGTGACCCTCGGCGTGTTCGGGGCGCTGGCCGAAGGCCCCGCCGACGCCGCGGAAGTGGCCCGCCGCACCGGGACGCACCACCGGATGGTCCCCGACTTCCTGGACGCGCTGGCCGGGCTCGGTCTGCTGGAGCGCACGGACGACGGCTACCGCAACTCCCCGCTGGCGCAGGCCTATCTGGTGCCCGGCTCCTCCTCGTACCTCGGCGGCTTCGTCGAACTCACCAACGAGACCCTGTACGGCACCTGGGGCCGGCTCACCGAGGCGATGCGCTCCGGCGAGCCGCAGCACCTCGACCCGGACAAGGGCGGTTTCGTCGGGGACCGGCACAAGGACCCCGCCAAGATGAAGCGGTTCCTCGCCGGACTCGACGCCTACAGCGACCGGATGGGCGCCGAGATCGCCCGGCGGCTCGACTGGGACCGCCACGCCTCCTTCGTCGACCTCGGCGGCGCCCGCGGAAACCTCGCGGCCGTCCTGGTGCGGGCGCACCCGCACCTGAAGGCGACCTGCTTCGACCTGGAGCGCACCCGGCCGCTGTTCACCGAGCACGTCCAGGACCTCGGCCTGACCGGCCGGATCGCCTTCGCCGGCGGCGACTTCTTCACCGACCCGATCCCGCCGGCCGACGTCGTCGTCCTCGGCCACATCCTGCACGGCTTCGACACCACCCGGCGGCGCGAGCTGCTCGGCCGGGTCTTCGAGGCGGTGCGGCCCGGCGGCACGGTCCTCGTCTACGACCGGATGATCGACGACGACCGCAGCGACCCGGAGCGGCTGCTCAGCAGCCTGCACATGCGGCTGGTCAGCCCCGACGGCTCCGAGTACCGGATCGCGGACTGCCGGTCCTGGCTGCGCGGGGCCGGATTCACCGACGGCGACGCACAGCCCCTGCTCGGCACCCACACCCTGGTCACCGCCCACAAGGAGGCAGCATGACGCCGCACACCACCCCCGTCCTCATCGTCGGGGGCGGACTGACCGGACTGTCCGCGGCCGTCTTCCTCGCCCACCACGGCGTCACCGCCACCCTCGTCGAACGCCACCCGGACACCTCCACCCACCCCAAGGCCCGGGCCATCAACCCGCGCACGATGGAGCTGTACCGCGCGGTCGGCATGGAGGAGCGGGTCCGGGCCGGGCGTTCCCCCATCTCCGGCAACACCGACCTGGTGCACGTCGAGAGCCTCGCCGGCAAGGAACGCGTCCGGATGCCCAGCGCCTCACCGGAGGACATCGGCCGGATCAGTCCCACCCAGTGGACACTGATCGACCAGAACCAGCTGGAGCCGATCCTGCGGGAGCGGGCCGTCGAGGCCGGGGCGGACGTCCGCTTCTCCACCCGGGTCGACGCGCTCGAGGAGTACGAGGAGGACGGGGGCGGGGTGCTGGCCCACGTCACCGACCGGTCCACCGGCAAGCGTTCGCAGATCCGGGCGCGGTACGTGATCGCGGCGGACGGCAGCCGCAGCCCGCTGCGCGAGATGCTGGGCATCGGCGCGCACGGCCGCGGCACCATCACCCACCTCGTCAGCTTCTTCTTCGAGGCCGACCTGACCGAGGCGCTGCGCGGCCGCCGGATCATCGCGGCGTACGTCAACAACCCCGAGGTGCGCGGCACGATCATCCCCATCGACAACGACCGCCGCTGGGTCATCAACGTCTCCTACTTCCCCGAACAGGGCCAGCGCGCCGAGGACTTCACCGAGGAGCGGTGCACCGCCCTGGTGCGCGCCGCGGTCGGGGTGCCCGACCTGCCGCTGAAGATCGAGTCGGTGGACATGCCCGCGTGGGACATCTCCGCGCGCGTGGCGGACACCTTCGCCACCCGCCGGGTGTTCGTCGCCGGGGACGCCGCCCATGTGATGCCGCCCACCGGCGCGTTCGGCGCCAGCACCGGCATCCAGGACGCGTACAACCTGGCCTGGAAGCTGGCCCTGGTGCTCGACGGCACGGCCGGCCCCGGGCTGCTGGAGAGCTACGACGCCGAGCGGCGGCCGGTGGCCGAGGAGACCGTACGGCAGGCCATGCTGCGGTTCGCGGTCCGTGAGGGCAAGCAGTACCAGGAGGTCGCCGCGGAACTGGTCGACGAGACGACCATGACGTTCGGGTACTGCTACCGCTCCGGCGCGTTCGCGGCGGAGGACGGGGCGCCCGACGCGATCCTGGAGGACCCCGAGCACCCCGGCGCCCGGCCCGGCGCGCGGGCCCCGCACGTCCGACTCGACGGGCCCGAGGGACCGGTGCCGGTCACCGACCTGTACGGCGACGGGTTCACCCTGCTCGTGGACGAGGCGGCGGGCCGCTGGACCGGGGCGGTGGAGAAGGAGGCCGAACGGCTCGGCGTCGCGCTGAAGGTCGTGCGGATCGGACGGGGCACGCGGCTGTGGGACCAGGACGGGTCCTTCCGCCGGCGGTACGGACTGCCGGCCGGCGGCGCGGTCCTGGTACGGCCCGACGGGTTCGTGGGCTGGCGCACGACGGCGGGCCGCACTGGGTCTGTCGACCAGGCGGCGATCGCGGCGTTGCGGGGAATTCTGGACCGGGTCTAGGCGCCCAAGGGGGCGTCCGAGGGGTTGCCGGGCGGCTGCGGGCCGGTGGTGCCCGCTCGCGCAGTTCCCGGCGCCCCTGGGAGCACGCGACGGCCGCGGTACTCCGACAGGAGCACCGCGGCCGCTTCATGGCGCGCGCAGCGCGCCCGAAGGGGCGCGGAGAACGGCGCGAGCGGCCACGACGGCGCCGCAGCCATCCGACGACCCTCTAGGCGCGCAGCGCGCCCGAAGGGGCGCGGGGAACGGCGCGACCGGCCGCGACGGCGCCGCAGCCACCCGACGACCCCCTAGGCGCGCAGCGCGCCTGAAGGGGCGCGGGGAACGGCGCGACCGGCCGCGACGGCGCCGCAGCCATCCGACGACCCTCTAGGCGCGCAGCGCGCCCGAAGGGGCGCGGGGAACGGCGCGAGCTGCCCCCACCGGCCCGCAGTCGCCCGACACCCCGCCCCACCCGAACAGAACGCTCACGCACGCCGCAACACCGCATCGAGCACCGCCGTCAGCGACCCGGCAGGGTCCCCCACCGCCCCCTCACAACGCCACGCGATGAACCCGTCCGGCCGGACCAGCACCGCCCCGCCCCCCTGAACGCCGTACCGGCCGAGGAAACGCTCGACGACCTCGGCAGACTCCAGCGCCCCCACCCGGTGGAAGGACAGACCGAGCTCGACCGCCGGCTCCTCCCAGTCCGTGCCGTCCGGACCGGCGAGCAGCCAGAAGTCACCGTCGAGGAGATCGTGCAGGGCGACGTCCTTGCCCTCGCGCACCAGGGGAAGATGCGCAGCGCGCGTGCCGGGACGGCCGCTGGGGGCCGTCGGGTCCTCGACGACGGCCGTGTCGTCGTCACCGGCCTCACGCAGCACCGCGTCCGACCGGTACACGTGCCCGAACAGCACCGTGCTCTCCGGCCGGTGCCGCGCCGCGGCCGCCTCGTCGAGGCCACTGCGCTGGAGGTAGCGGATCACGCCCTGGTCGACGGTGAACTCCGCGACCGGCGCCCGCTCCTGCTCATAGGTGTCCAGCAGCCCGGGACCCGCCTGCCCGCGCAGCACCCGCGCGAGCTTCCAGGCCAGGTTGTGCGCGTCCTGGATGCCCATGTTGCCGCCGAACCCCCCGGTGGGCGGCATGACATGCGCGCAGTCGCCCGCCAGCAGCACGCGTCCGGAGCGGAACCGGTCGGCCACCCAGGCGGCGATCTCCCAGCTCGTCGCGGACTCCACCGTCACCGGCAGATCGGGCACCCCCACCGCGGCCCGCACCAGCTCCACGCATTCCTCGGTGCCGAAGCCGCGGTGGTCGGCCCCCGGCGGCAGGCTCGGCGCGAGCACCCAGCGGTCGGAGTCCGCGCCACCGAGCTTGCCGAGTACCCCCTTGACGGTCGGGTTGCTGACGAAGCAGAGGAAGAAGGTGCGCCCCGCGACGTACGGGTCGAGGTCGGCGTGGAAGACGACGTTCATCTGCCCGCCGAACACCCCCGGCCCGTGGTGGCCGATGCCGAGGGAGGTGCGGATCGGCGCACGCGAACCGTCGGCGGCGATCAAGTACCGTGCGCGCACGGTCCGTTCGGCGCCGCCGTCCGTACCGCGCAGCACCGCCGTGACGCCGTCCGCGTCCTGGGTGAACTCCGTCATCTCGGTGGCGAACCGGATGTCCGCGCCGAGCTGCTCGGCCCGCTCCCGCAGCACCGGCTCGAGACGGTCCTGCCCGATCAGGGTCCAGCCGGTGGTGCCGACCTCGTGCCGGTCGAAGCGGAACGGCCCGTCGAACCGCCCGAGTTCCTTCCCCGTCAGCGACTCGGCCTGGAGGATGTCGCCGTACTGGGCGTGCGGGTTCTCCCGTGCCCGTACCGCCTCCTCCAGGCCCAGCGCCCGCAGCAGCTCCATGGTCCGGGGGCTCGCGGCCTGCGCCCTGGGGTGTGCCGAGATCTCCGCGTGCCGCTCCACCAGCAGCGGCCGGATGCCCTGCCGGGCGAGGAAGAGGGCCTGGGCGAGCCCCACCATGCTGCCGCCCACGATGAGTACTTCGGTCGTCTCGTCCGCCATACCGGCTCCTCGAAGGGTGTGGATTGCGTTCGGTTCGGCGGGCCGATGCAACACCCCGCGCCTCGAGGTGGGCTCGCGGCGCGGGTGAGCGGAACGCACGCAAGGCCGCGTGCTCCCAGGCGGATTCGAGTGTCGTGCGAGGGGCGGCTGACAGGTTCGGGCCTGGCAGGGAGGACAGCGCGAGGCCAGAGGGACGTCGCACGGCTCGAAGGAGGGCGAAAGCGGTGGTGGAGGCTTTGAGTGTGCTGGTGCTGACGGGCACCGGGCTGGTGGCGGGGGTGCTCTTCGCGGTCGCGGTGAGCGTGATGCCCGCACTGGTCGCGATGTCCCCGGAGCGCTACGTGTCCACCCACATCCTGCTGGGCAGACGCTACGACCGGATCATGCCGTTCATCGTCACCGGCTCGACGGCCGTGGACGTGGGGTTCGCGGTGCGGGCCTCGGGCGGTCCCCGGGTGCTGTTCGCGGTCGCCGCGCTGTGCATGGCGGGGGTGGCCGTGGTGTCGCAGACCCGGAACGTGCCGATCAACCGGAGGGTCAAGCGGACCCGGCCCGAGGACCTGGGCCCGGGCTGGCGGGACCCCCGCCCGGCCTGGCGCGGCTGGCACCTGGTGCGCACCGTCCTCGCGATCGCGGGCTGCGCGCTGACCGCCGCCGCGGTGGTGCTGTCATGAGCCCCGTCGTCGTACGGCATCTGCCGGAGGGCCCGGAACGGGCGGCGGCCGATGCCCGGATGCGGGAGCTGCTGTCCCGCCCCGAGCCGGGCCCGGTGGCCGAGCGGCTCGCGCTGCTGCACTTCACGGGACGCCACAGCGGACGGCCGTACACCGTGCCCGCCGGGGTGCACTCGCTCGACGGCGCGCTGGTGGTGGCGACGGGCAGCGGCTGGCGGCACAACTTCACGGGCGGCTCGCCGGGCGAGCTCACCTGGCGGGGCCGGCGGCTGCCGGTGCGGTTCGCGCTGGTCGACGACGCGGAGCGCACCGCGCGCGGCTATCTGGAGCTGTACCGCCGCTACGGGGAGGAGGCCCCGCGCCGGCTCGGCATCGCGGTGCGCGGCGAAGGGGCGCCCGCACTGGGCGAGTTCCGGGAGGCGGTCGCCCGGCACGGGCTGTCCCTGGTGGAGGTCACCCTCCTCACCGGCGCCCCGGAGGAGAACAGCGCAGCCCCCTCGCACGCATCACACGCCTCGCACGCATCACACGCGGAGACCGAAAGGACGCCACGATGAGCGGAATCGCCGGCTGGGTGGACTTCGAGCGGGACCTGACACCGGAGGCGCCCACCGTACGGGCGATGGCGGCGGCGCTCGCACACCGCGGGCCGGACGGCTCCGGCGAGTGGATCGAGGGCCATGCCGCGCTGGCCCACCGGCACCTCGCCCTGAACGGCTCCGGGCGCACGGGCGGGCCGGCCCTCGTGGAGGCGGAGTCCGGCGGCCCGGTGGCGGTGCTGACCCTGGACGGAAGCGTCACCAACCGGGTGGAGCTGCGCCGCGAACTGGCCGCGAAGGGGCACCGGTTCACCGGGGACGACGACGCGGAGGTGGCGCTGTGCGCCTACCTGGAGTGGGGTGCGGCGTTCCCGGAGCGGCTGGAGGGCCTGTTCGCCCTGGCCGTGTGGGACGTACGCAGGCAGGAACTGCTGCTGGTCCGCGACCGGTTGGGGGTGAAGCCGCTGTGTTACTTCCTGACGCCGTCGGGTGTGGTCTTCGGCTCCGAGCCCAAGGCGCTGCTGGCGCACCCGGCGGTCCGGCCGGTGGTCGACGCCGACGGGCTGCGGGAGCTGTTCGCGCACAGCCGCAAGCCGGGCACCGGGGTGTTCCGGGGCACGCGTGAGGTGCTGCCCGGCCACACGATGACCGTGCGGGCGCCGGGCACGGGGCACCGTCGCTACTGGTCGCTGCCCGCCCGACCGCACACCGACAGCCTGGAGACCACCGTCGCCACCGTGCGCCGGCTGCTGGCGGAGGCGGTCGCCACCCATCTGCGGGCGGACGTGCCGGTCGGCGCGATGCTGTCCGGGGGGATCGACTCCAGCGCGCTGACCGCGCTCGCCGCCCGGGAGCGGCGGGCCGAGGGCGGCCGGCTCCGGTCGTTCTCGGTGAACTTCTCCGGCTACGCGGAGAACTTCGAGCCGCATCCGACGATGCGCGCCACGCCGGACGCCCCCTACGCGGCGCTCGCGGCCGAACACATCGGAACCGAACACACCGAGATCCTGCTGGACACGGCGGCGCTCGCCGACCCGGGGACGCACGCCGCCGCCCTGCGCAGCCAGGACGCGCCCTCGCCGCTCGGCGACATGGACGTCTCGCTGCTGCTGTTCTTCGAGGCGCTGCGCGGCGCGGGCATCACGGCGGTGCTCTCGGGGGAGACCGCCGACGAGGTGTTCAACGGCTACTTCTGGGCGTACGACCCGGCCCACAGCAACTCCACGACCTTCCCCTGGGTCTCCTTCGAGCGCGGGCACGACGCGGCCGCGGGCGGTCTCGGCTGCTCGCTGGTGGACCGTACGCTCCGCAAGGAGCTGGACTTCATGGAGTACGCCGACCAGCACTACCGCGACGCGCTCACCGAGGTCCCGCAGGTGGCCGGGGAGACACCGGCCGAGCGCAGGGCGCGTGAGGTGACCTATCTGGCGCTGACCCGGTGGGCCCCGACCCATCTGGACCGGGCCGACCGGATGAGCATGGCGCACGGGGTGCAGCTGCGCCCGCCGTTCTGCGACCGGGCGCTGGTGGAGTACGTCTACAACGTGCCGGCCGAGTGGAAGCGGGTGGACGGCCAGGAGAAGAGCCTGCTGCGGGCCGCGGTCGCCGATCTGCTGCCGGAGCCGGTGCTCAACCGGCCCAAGAGCGCCTACCCGACCGTCCAGGAGGCCGCGTACGGGGAGTTCGTCCGGCACCGCTTCGGGGAGGTGGCCGGGGACCGGACGGCGCCGGTCGCCCCGCTGCTGGACGCCGAGGCGACCCGGGTGGCGCTGGGCGCGGCGGCGGCCCCCAGCGGTGCCTTCGCCTGGGTGGAACGGGCGAGCATGGAGATGGTGCTCCAGCTGAACACATGGCTCGCGGAGTACGGAGTCGAGCTGGACGTGTGAGCCGGGGCGGGCGCCCCTGCGCACACAACCGCGCAAAAATGTGCACCTTGTCATCCATGTGCGCGAAGCATAGGATGCGGGGAAGGCGAGGAACGAGAATGTGGTATTCGGTTTCCGGTTTCGCCAGTGTTGCGCGCAGGGGTATTGCTGGTTTCAACTTCTTTTCCGGCGGAGCGCAATTCTCTCAGTAAAGGGTGGGTAATTTATCCGGCCCCTTCGAGTGTTCGGTGCTTCGCTGAAAATTGAGTGACGCAGGAAGGTGAAAAGCCGATGGCCGCCCCCCACACAGGCGGCTCACTCAGGGGGAATGCAGTGATAGAGATCGGTCTGCTGGGCTCCATGCGAATACGCAGGAACGGGGAGGACGTCACACCGTCGGCCCCCAAGCTGCGTCAGGTGCTGGCCCTGCTGGTGCTCAATGCCAACTCGCTGGTCAGCGTGGACCAGCTGTGCGAGGAACTGTGGGAGGACCACCCACCGCTCAGCGCGCTGACCACCTTGCAAACCTACATTTATCAACTGCGCCGCAGACTGCTTCTGGCCACCGGACAACACGGCGCGGCCTTCGGTTCCCGCCCACCGCACGGCTGCCCCGCCATCCTGACCAGGGTGGGCGGCTACGAACTGAGGCTGGACGACAAGCAGTCGGTGGACGCCTACCGGTTCGACCAGCTCACCGAACAGGGCATGGCGCAACTGCGCACCGGCGCCGGGGAGGAGGAGGCGGCCCTCACCCTCAAGACGGCCCTCTCCTTGTGGCACGGCGGAGCCCTGGTCGACGTCAGCACCGGACGCCGGCTCTCGGCCTGGTCGACCCAGCTGGAGGAACGCCGCAAGAGCGTCCTGGAGCAACGTTTCTCCTTGGAGCTCGCACTCGGCCGCCACCACGCCGTCCTGGACGAACTGTCCGAGGCCTTCCGCGCCCACCCCACCCACGAGGCGTTCGCCGGGCAGCTGATGCGGGCCCTGCACCGCTGCGGCCGCCGCCCGGACGCCCTCAACACCTTCCGCACCCTGCGCAGCCATCTCGTCGAGGAACTCGGACTGGAGCCCTCCGCGCAGCTCCAGCGCCTCCACCAGGAGGTGCTCGCCGACCGCGGCCATCTCAGGGGACCGGCCCCGGCCAAGGCCGAGTCCGTGGCCGGCGGACGCCGGCTCGGACCCGGCCCGGCCCAACTGCCTGCCGACACCGGTGACTTCGTCGGGCGGGAACGCGAACTCGACCAGCTGGAGACCTTCCTCGGCGCGGACCGGCCCAGCACCGGCATGCGGGTGGTCGAGGTGCACGGCCCGCCCGGTGTCGGCAAGAGCGCCTTCGCCGTGCGCGCCGCGCACCGGCTGCGCCCGCGCTTCCCGGACGGGCAGCTCTTCATCGACCTGTCCGCCGTCGGGGAGGGCGCCCAGCAACTCGCCGACGTGCTGTCGGCGTGCCTGACCGCCTGCGGCATCCAGCGCGAGAAACAGCCCAGCGGGCTCGACGAGCTCAGCAGGCTCTTCCGCACCTGGACCGCCGACCGCAGGGTGCTCGTCGTGGTCGACGACGCCCTCACCGCCTCCCAGATCCGGGCCGTCCTGCCCGGCGGATCCGGCTGCGCGGTGATCGCCACCAACCGCTACCGGGCGCACAGCCTCTCCACCGGCCGCAAGATCGTCCTGCCCGCCCTGTCCCCGGAGGAGTCCCTCCAGCTCTACGACCGGGTCGCCGGGGAACGCTCCCGGCAGGAGGACCCCACGGCCGTGCAGGAGCTGACGGGGCTGTGCGAGGGACTGCCCCTGGCGATCAGGGCGGTGGCCGGCCGGCTCACCGCACGGCCCGGCTGGTCGGCGGCCCGGCTGGCGCTGCGGCTGCGCGGCAACCCCCGGATGCTGCTCGAACTCCCCGACGGCACCCAGTCGCTGATGACCACGGTGGCCGCCAGCCACCGGCATCTGTCCGCCCCGTCACGGGAGTTGCTGCACCTGCTGCTTCAGCGCGAACGCCCCCGGTGGAGCCTCGACGAGGTGGTGACCCGGCTGCGCCCCGGCATCGGGGACGCCGAGACCCTCCTCGAATACCTCGTCGACGTCCACCTCGTGCAGGAGCACCTGACGCCGGACGCCCGGCTGCTGTACTCCGTGCCCCGCCTCACCCGGCAGGCCCTGATCCTGCTGTCGCGGGGCGCGCCCGCGGGCGACGTACCGAACGGCCGGCTGGTCGGCGCCGGCGTCGTCGGCACCGGCGTCACCCTGATGAAGGCCGACGTCCGCCGCTGACAGGACAGCCCGCACGGCCCGCCACACCCCCCGGGTGCGGCGGGCCGTCGTGCTGTCCGCCACCGGCTCGTGCCGCGCCAGCGGTTCTCCAGGCGCCTTCGAGAGCGTCTCGACCCCCGCCGACCAGGGTGAACACAGCACCGACAAGCCGGGAGGACATCGTGCACCGAACGCTGATCGTGGCGAGGATGGACCTCGCCGACGCCGAGGGCGTCGCGCAGGTCTTCGCCGATTCGGACAGCACCGAACTGCCGCATCTGGTGGGGGTGTCGAGGCGGACCCTGTTCGCGTTCCACAACCTGTACTTCCACCTGGTGGAGGCCGACCAGGACATCGCGCCGAACCTGTACAAGGCGCGCAGCCACCCGCTCTACGAGGAGATCAACACCCGGCTCGGCCAGTTCATCTCGCCCTACGACCCCGACTGGCGCGAGCCCAAGGACGCCATGGCCGTCCCCTTCTACTCCTGGACGCCCCAGGAGGGCCCGCGAACCAGCGCCCCGCGTTCGGCGAACCTGGGCGGTGCCCGATGAGCGCCCCCGCCACCACCAAGGTCTCCGCGGGCGAGGTCGCCGCCAACACCAAGCGCGGCGGCGACATCCGCGTCACGCTCAGCCCCAAGACCGTGGGCTGCACCTCGGGCTTCGGCGGAGTGCTGCGGCTGGCCCCCGGCCACCACGTCACCGAGCACCTCCACCCGTACTCCGAGGAGTTCCTGCACGTCGTCCAGGGCCGGCTGGAGATGACGCTGGACGGCGGCACCCCGGTCGCCCTCGGGCCCGGCGACTCGCTGCTGGTGCCCATCGGGGTCCGCCACCGCCTGGTG
Source organism: Streptomyces sp. NPDC059696 (assembly GCF_042733745.1). Taxonomy (NCBI): domain Bacteria; kingdom Bacillati; phylum Actinomycetota; class Actinomycetes; order Kitasatosporales; family Streptomycetaceae; genus Streptomyces; species Streptomyces sp. NPDC059696. Next base: position 172,502 of record NZ_JBHWFG010000013.1, on the reverse strand, counting down.
AACACCGGGTCCGTGCCGGCCGAGGCGGTCTTCCACCTCTCCCCGCTCGCGCCCCGCCCCGAACTGGGCCACATCGACACCGAGCAGCCGCTCGACGCGTCCGCGGGCAACCCCGATGTGGGAGCGGCCCGATGACGTCCGGACCCCGCCGCGCGGTGATCACCGGCGTGGGAGCCGTCGCGCCCGGCGGGATCGGGCGGGACGCCTACTGGGACCTGCTCACCGCCGGTCGCACCGCCACCCGCCGCATCAGCCTGTTCGACCCGGCGGGGTTCCGCTCCCGGGTCGCCGCCGAGTGCGACTTCGACCCGCTCGCCGCGGGGCTCACCCCCCAGGAGGCCCGGCGGATGGACCGGGCCGGCCAGTTCGCGGTCGTCGCCGCCCGGGAGGCCGTCGCCGACAGCGGCATCGACCTGCCCGGCACCGACCCGGAGCGGGTGGGCGTCAGTATCGGCAGCGCCGTCGGCTGCACCATGGGCCTGGAGGAGGAGTACGCCGTCCTCTCCGACGGCGGCCGCGACTGGCTCGTCGACCACAGCTACGGCGTCCCCCACCTGTACGGCTACATGGTGCCCAGCACCCTCGCCGTCGAGGTGGCCCGCCAGGCGGGTGCCGAGGGGCCGGTCGCGCTGATCTCCACCGGCTGCACGTCGGGCCTGGACGCCATCGGCCACGGCGTCCAGCTGATCGAGGAGGGAAGCGCCGACATCGTGCTCGCCGGCGCCACCGACGCCCCGCTGTCGCCGATCACCTCCGCCTGCTTCGACGCCATCAAGGCCACCACCGCCAACAACGACGACCCCGAGCACGCCTCCCGGCCCTTCGACGGGCAACGCGACGGCTTCGTCCTGGGCGAGGGCTCCGCCGTCATGGTGATCGAGGAGCTGGAGTCCGCCAGGCGCCGCGGCGCCACCGTGTACGCCGAGATCCTCGGCTTCGCCGGCCGCAGCAACGCCTTCCACATGACCGGACTCAAGCCCGACGGCCGGGAGATGGCCGAGGCCGTCCGGGTCGCGCTGGACCGGGCGCGGCTCGACCCCGGGGCCATCGACTACATCAACGCGCACGGCTCGGGCACCAAGCAGAACGACCGGCACGAGACCGCCGCCTTCAAGCGCAGCCTCGGGCAGCGGGCCCACGAGGTGCCGGTCAGCTCCATCAAGTCGATGATCGGGCACTCGCTCGGCGCCATCGGCTCCCTGGAGATCGCCGCCTGCGCCCTCGCCCTGCGCCACCAGGTCGTCCCGCCGACGGCCAACCTGTCCACGCCCGACCCGGAGTGCGACCTCGACTACGTGCCGGTGACGGCCCGCGAGCACCGCATGGACCGGGTCCTCAGCGTCGGCAGCGGCTTCGGCGGCTTCCAGACGGCGATGGTCCTCGGCCGGCCCGCCCTCGCCCACGGGGAGGCGGCATGAGCGCCTCCGGCATACGCCCCGGCCGGCGCGGCCGGTCCGTGGTCACGGGGCTCGGCGTGGTCGCGCCCACCGGGATCGGCGCCGCCCGGCACTGGGAGTCGGTGCTCTCGGGCAAGAGCGGCCTGGGCCGCATCACCCGCTTCGACCCGACCGGCTACCCCGTGCGCGTGGCGGGCGAGGTCCCCGGATTCCAGGCCCGTGGACAGGTGCCGGGCCGGCTCGTCCCGCAGACCGACCGCTTCACCCACTTCGCGCTGGCCGCCGCCGAGGACGCCCTCGCGGACGCCGCCGCCGACCCGGCGACCCTGCCGGAGTACGAGATGGCGGTGGTGACCGCCAGCTCCTCGGGCGGCACCGAGTTCGGCCAGCACGAGATGGAGAACCTCTACCAGAAGGGCTCCTCCTGGGTCGGCGCCTACCAGTCCATCGCCTGGTTCTACGCGGCCACCACCGGCCAGGTCTCCATCCGGCACGGCATGCGCGGCCCCTGCGGGGTCATCTGCGGCGAGCAGGCCGGCGGCCTCGACGCCCTCGGCCAGTCCCGCCGGCTGCTCGACACCGGCTCCCGTCTCGTGCTCAGCGGCGGCACCGACGCCTCGCTGTGCCCGTACGGCCTGGTGGCGCAGCTGTCCACCGGCCGGCTGTCCACCGAGGACGACCCGGCCCGCGCCTACCTGCCCTTCGACGCGGCCGCCTCCGGCTACGTCCCGGGGGAGGGCGGGGCCATCCTCGTCGTCGAGAGCGCCGAGGCGGCCACGGCCCGCGGTGTCCCGGCGTACGGCGAACTCCTCGGCTACGCCGCCGGTTTCGACCCCGCCGCGGACGGCACCACCACGCGGCACTCCGTGCTGGTGTCCGTCGTGCGGCGGGCCCTCGCCGACGCCGGGCTCGCCCCGGGCGACGTCGACGTGGTCTTCGCCGACGCCTCCGGCACACCGGCCGAGGACCTCGCCGAAGCCCGCGCGCTCACCGAGGTCTTCGGACCCGGCGGGGTGCCGGTGACCGCGCCGAAGACCCTCACCGGACGCCTCTACGCGGGCGGCGCCGCACTGGACGTGGCGACCGCGCTGCTCGCCCTGAGCGCCGGAGTCGTCCCGCACACCGCGGGACTCGGCCGCCCGGCCCCCGGCTGCGAGATCGACCTCGTCCTCGACCGCCCCCGCCAGACCGACCCGCGCACCGCCCTCGTCCTGGCCCGCGGGCACGGCGGCTTCACCTCCGCGCTGGTGGTGGGCGCCGGCGACCGCGACGCCCTCAGGAGGTGACCGACTCACCGGCAGCCGACCGGCCTCGCGGGCACAGCCCGCTCAGGGGCGCGGGGGACCGGCCCCCACCCACCCGCAGTCCGCACACCACCCACGAAAGGCTTCCCATGGCGGAGTTCACCCTGGACGACATCCGGCGGATCCTGCGCGCGAGCGGCGGGGTCGACGAGGAGACCGACCTGGACGGCGAGCACTTCGCCGACACCGCGTTCGCCGACCTCGGCTACGACTCCCTGGCCCTGCTGGAACTCGTCAACCGCATCGAGCGCGAGTACGGCATCCAGATCCCCGACGGCGACCTGGCGCACACCCAGACCCCGCGCGAGGCCCTGGCCTACGTCCGCGCCCGGCTCACGGAGGCCCGCGTCTGATGGCAGGACACACCGACAACGCGATCGTCGTCGACGCACCGATGGACCTGGTGTGGACGATGACCAACGACGTGGCCGCCTGGCCCCGGCTGTTCAGCGAGTACGCCTCCGCCGAGATCCTCGGCCGGGACGGCGACACCGTCACCTTCCGCCTCGCCCTGCACCCCGACGAGAACGGCACGGTCTGGAGCTGGGTCTCCGAACGCACCCCCGACCCCGCCACCCGCACCGTCGAGGCCCGCCGCGTCGAGACCGGCCCCTTCGCGTACATGAACATCCGCTGGGAGTACGAGGAGGTGCCCGGCGGCGTACGGATGCGCTGGATCCAGGACTTCGCGATGAAGCCCGACGCCCCGATCGACGACGCCGGGATGACCGCCCGGCTCAACCGCAACACCGCCGTCCAGATGCGGCTGATCAAGGCGAAGGTGGAGACCGCCGCCCGGGCCGGCCGCCAACTCCAGGGCAAGCGCGTCCTGGTGACCGGCGGCAGCCGCGGCATCGGCCGGGGCATCGTCCTCGCCGCCGCCCGCGCCGGTGCCGACGTCGTCACCTGCCACCGCACCCCCGGCGAGGCCGTCGCCTCCCTGGAGGAGGAACTCGCCGGCACCCCCGGCAAGCACCAGGTGCTGCGGGCCGACGCCGCCGACGAGACGGACGTGGACCGGCTGATCACCGCGTGCGAGGCGAGCCTCGGCGGACTGGACGCCGTCGTCAACAACGCCGGGACGTTCCGCCCCCAGCCCTACGCCGACCTCTCACCCGCCGAGTGGGCCGCCACCCTCCAGGGCAACCTGACCGCCACCCACCTGGTCACCCGGCGCGCCCTGCCGCTGCTGTCGGCCGGCTCGTCGGTGATCAACATCGGCTCCACGGTCGCCTTCATCGGCATGACCGGCGGCGTCCACTACACCGCCGTCAAGTCCGCCCTGGTCGGCATGACCCGCTCGCTGGCCCGGGAGCTCGGACCACGCGGCATCCGCGTCAACACCGTCTCGCCCGGCCGCATCGCCACCGAGGCGCTCGACGAACTGCCCGCCGAGGAGGCCGAGCGGCAGCGCGCCACCTTCGCCTCCTTCACCGCGCTCGGCCGGCTCGGCACCGTCGACGACATCGCCCGGGCCGTGCTGTTCCTCGTCAGCGACCACGCCGGCTACGTCACCGGCCAGAACATCCACGTCGACGGCTGCGTCTGACCCGCGGCCCAGCCCTGGAGGGAACCCCAGTGGAACTTGCACTGCACGGCCAGAAACTGCTCGTCACCGGCGGCACCCGCGGCATCGGCCGGGGGATCGTCCTCGCCGCGGCCCGGGCCGGCGCCGACGTCCTCACCTGCTACCGGCAGGACAGCGAGGCCGTCGACAGCCTCACCGCCGCGCTGAAGGAGACCGCCGGCGACCACCACGTGATCCGCGCGGACGTCGGCGACACCGCCGAGGTCGACCGGCTCGTCGGCGAGGCCAAGGACCGCTACGGACGGCTCGACGGCGTCGTCAACAACGCGGGCGTGATCAGCCACATCCCGTTCGGGGAGCTGCCCGCCGACGAGTGGTCGCGGATCCTCGACACCAACCTCACCGCCGCCTACCGGATCATCCACCAGGCGCTGCCGCTGCTCGGCGCCGGCTCCTCGGTGGTCAACATCGGCTCGCGCGGAGCCGCCGCGGGCATACCGCTGCGCGCCCACTACACCGCCGCCAAGGCCGCCATGATCGGCCTGACCCGCTCGCTCGCCAAGGAACTCGGCCCCCAGGGCATCCGCGTCAACGTGGTCGCCCCCGGCGTCATCGAGACCGAGGCCTTCGCCGACATGCCCGCCGAGCGCGCCGCCGGACTGCGCGCCACCTACTCCCAGAAGACCGCCCTGGCCCGCCTCGGCACCGTCGAGGAACTCGCCGGCCCGGTGCTGTTCCTGCTCTCCGACGCCGCCGCCTACATCACCGGCGAGACCCTCAACGTCGACGGGGGCATCTGACATGCCCGAACCCACCGACCAGGTCTTCCGGGTCACGCTGCGCATGCAGATCAAGCCCGGCATGGAGGACGACTTCGAGAAGGTGTGGCTGGAGGTCGGCGACTCCGTCACCTCCCACCCCGCCAACCTCGGGCAGTGGCTGTCCCGCAGCGCAGAGGAGGAGGGCGTCTACTACATCGTCAGCGACTGGGTGAACGAGCCGCTGTTCCGCGCGTTCGAGACCAGCGACCGGCACCTGGAACACCGTCAGAAACTGCACCCGTACCGCAGCGGCGGCTCCATGACGACCATGCACGTCGTCGCCGCCCTGTCCGGCGCCGCCTCGTGACCGGCGGTGCCGTCGAGGTCGTGCTCTACCACCTGAGCGACGACCCCGACCGGGTCCTGCCCGCCTACCACGAGGCCAGCCGCCGGATGGCGGGCACCGCGGGCCTGCTCGGCAACAAGCTGCTGCACGCCCTGGGCGACCCGCGCTCCTACGTCGTGGTCAGCCGCTGGGCCGACTGGGAGGCGTTCACCGCCTGGGAGAGCGGCGCGGGCCACAAGGACCAGACCGCCCCGCTGCGCCCGCTGCGCGACACCGGCCGGGACCGCCCCTTCGAGATCTACCGGGAACTCGCCGCGTACGCGGGCGACCGCGCCACGACCCTCGTCGCCGACGCCGGGAAAACCGCGGACGCCGGGAAGACCGCCGACGCCAGGAAAGCCGCCGACGCCGGGAAAGCCGCGGAAGCCGGGAAGACCGCCGACGCCGGGAAAGCCGCCGACGCCGGGAAAGCCGCCGACGTCACCTCGGGCGCCGGCGCCAAGCAGAAGGAAGGAGTCTGAGCATGGCCCGCACGGACGCCCGGGACACGGCCCCGCCGGCCGGCCCGCCCACCGACCTGTTCACCCCCGCCTTCCACCAGAACCCGCACGACGCCCTCGCCGGCCTGCGCGAGACCGCACCCGCGGTGCCCGTGACCACACCCAACGGCTTGCGCACCTGGCTGGTCACCGGTTACGAACACGCCCGCGCCCTGCTCGCCGACCCCCGGCTGAGCAAGGACATGCGCGTCGGCCGGGACCTCATCCCGCGCAACTTCACCGACCCCGAGAAGCAGCGCCGCTTCCTCGCCGAATCGGGGGAGCGCAGCCAGTTCCCGCACGTCCTCAGCGTGCACATGCTGGACAGCGACCCGCCGGACCACACCCGGCTGCGCCGCCTCGTCGGCCGGGCCTTCACCGCCCGCCGGGTCGAGTCGCTGCGGCCGCGCATCACCGGCCTCACCGACGAACTGCTGGACGCCATGACCCGCCACGAGCGGCTGGACCTCATGGAGGCGCTGGCCTTCCCGGTGCCGTTCACGGTCATCTGCTGGCTGCTCGGCGTCCCCCCGGACGACCGGGCCGACTTCCGCCGCTGGTCCAACCTGCTCGTCTCCGGCGCCGGCACCGACGAGGTGAGCGAAGCCAGCGCGTCGATGATCGCCTACCTGAAGGCCCTCATCGACGCGAAGCGGGCCCACCCGGCCGACGACATGCTCACCGACCTCGTGCACGCAAAGGACGCCGGTGACCAGCTCTCGTCCGACGAACTGATCTCCATGGCGTTCCTGCTGCTGGTGGCCGGTCACGAGACCACGGTCAACCTCATCGGCAACGGCACCCTGGCCCTGCTCACCCACCCCGAGGTGCGGGAGCAGCTCGCGGCGGACGCGTCGCTGTGGCCCGCGGCCGTCGAGGAGTTCCTCCGCTACGACGGGCCGGTCACCAACGCCACCTGGCGGTTCACCACCGAGCCCGTCGAGGTCGGTTCGGTCACCATCCCCGAGGGCGAGTTCGTGACCATCTCACTCGGCGCGGCAGGCCGGGACCCGGCCCGCTACCCCGACCCCGACCGCCTGGACATCACCCGCGCCCACACCGCCTCGGTCGCCTTCGGCCACGGCATCCACCACTGCCTGGGCGCCCCGCTGGCCCGGCTGGAGGGACAGATCGTCCTCAGCCGCCTGTTCACGCGTCTGCCCGGGCTGCGGCTCGCGGTGGCAGCGGACGAACTGCGCTGGCGCAGCAGCCTCATGATGCGCGGCCTCGAAGAACTCCCGGTGTTCACGGCGTGACCGCCGATCCCGCCCCGCCCCCCTTGGAGGACACACCCGTGGAACGTCAGGACACCCAACGCCCCTCCTGGGCCCCGCCGGAGGTCGACATCGACACCCCGAGCATCGCCCGGGTCTACGACTTCTGGATCGGCGGCACCCACAACTTCCCCGTGGACCGGGAACTCGCCCGCAAGGTCGCGGCCGGCAACCCGGACCTGCCGGCCACCCTCAAGGCCAACCGCGCCTTCCTGCGCCGCGCGGTACGCGAACTGTCCGCGCTCGGTGTACGGCAGTTCCTCGACATCGGCTCCGGCATCCCCGCCGAGGGCAACGTGCACGACGTCGCCCTCGCCGCCCACCCGGACAGCAAGGTCGTCTACGTCGACATCGACCCGGTGGCCGTCGCACACGGCCGGGCCCTGCTCGCCGACGAGCCCCGGGCGGCCGTCTTCCAGGGCGACCTGTACAAGTCCCGGGAGATCCTCGACGCGCAGGACACCCGCCGGCTTATCGACTTCGACCAGCCGGTCGCGCTGATCCTCGCCGCCGTCCTGCACTTCGTCCCGGACGACGACGAACCGCTCGCCCTGGTACGGCAGTACACCGAACGGCTGGCGCCGGCCAGCGCGCTGGTCATCTCGCACGCCGGCGCGGAGGAAGTGCCGCGGACGGCGCCGGAGGCGGCCGAGCAGTACCGGGGCGCGGTGAGCCGGGTCATCTGGCGCGACAACCGGGAACTCACCGCGCTGTTCGAGGACTTCGAGCTGGTGGAGCCCGGCGTGGTGCGTGCCCCGCTGTGGCGCCCCGAGCCGGCCGAGACCCCCGACCCGGCGCTCGCGATGCTGGCCGGAGTGGCACTCAAACCGGCCGGGTGACCGGGGGTGGACACCTCCCTCACCCCGCAGGGCCCCGCACCGGCCGCCCCACCCGCCGCACGACCGCGAGCGGGTGGGGGCAGGCCCGGCTTCGGCACACTGCTCGCCGTCGACCTGTGGGAGCGGTTCAGCTTCTACGGCATGGCGGCGATCCTGGTCCTCTACCTGACCGCCTCCGAGGCCCGCGGCGGCATGGGCATGGCCCCGCAGTCGGCCACCGCGATCTTCGCGGCGTACATGTCCCTCAGCTTCATGGCCGGGCTGCCCGGCGGCTGGCTCGCCGACCGGGTGCTCGGCGCCCGCCGGGCCGTACTGCTCGGCGGTGCGCTCATCACCTGCGGCCACGCGGTCCTCGCCCTGCCGGTGACCGGCACGCTCTACGCCGGTCTGCTGCTGGTCGTCGCGGGGACGGGCCTGGTCAAACCGGCCATGGCGGCCATGGTCGCGGGCGTCAGCGGAGACGGGAAGGGCCGCCGCGAGGCGGCCTTCTCGCTCTTCTACATGTGCATCCAGGCCAGCGCGCTCATCGCCCCCGTCGTGACCGGCCTGCTGGCCGAACGGGTCGCCTGGCACCTGGGCTTCGCGGCGGCCGCCCTCGGCATGACGGCGGGACTGACCCAGTTCGCCCTCGGCCTGCGCCGCTACGGGGACGTGGGCGCGCGCCCGCCCCACCCGGTGCCGCGCCCCGAGGCCACGGCGATGCTCCGGCGCGCGGCGTGGGCCACCGGGCCGGCGGCCGCACTCGTGGCCGTCCCCGTGTCCTTCGGGCTGCTCCCCCTCCCCGCGGTGCTCGCCGTCCTCGGCCTCACCACAGTCACCCTCCCGTTCTGGTACCTGCGCTCGCTGCGCCGGACCCATGCGGCGGGCACGCTCCACAGGCGCCGTCTCGCCGGCTTCACGGTGCTGATGGCGGCTTCGGCCGCCTTCTGGATGATCTTCGCGCAGAGCGGTTCGGTGCTCAGCCTCTTCGCTGAGCGCCACACCGACCGGGACGTGCTGGGCTTCGAGGTCCCGGCCAGCTGGTTCCAGTCCGTGCACCCGCTCTTCGTCCTGCTGGTCGCCCCGCTCTTCGCCCGCCTCTGGCTCCGGGCACCACGGGTGGACGTACCGGTCAAGTTCGCGGGCGCGCTGATCGCGGCCGGCGTCAGCTTCCTCCTGATGGCGATGGCGTCCCGACTCGCCGAACACGGCCCCGTAGGCCCGCAGTGGCTGCTGCTCGTCTACTTCCTCTACTCCTGCGGCGAGATCGCCCTGGCCCCCGCGGGCCTGGCCCTGGCCGCCACGGTGGCACCCCCCGGCAGCACCAGCCGCCTCCTCGCGGTGAACGGCCTGTTCGGAGCGGTGGGAGTGGTGGCAGGAGGCCAGCTCTTCCGCCTGACGACGGTGCTGTCCCCGACGGCGTACTACCTGCTCCTGGGCGGCTTCGTCCTCTCCGTAGGCACAACGATCGCCCTCACCACCCCCCACCTACGCCGCCAACTCGCCCTACCGACGGGCCCCGACACCTGACCAAGCTGCCGCGGTGCCTCGTCGATGACACCCGGGTGTCGTCCGCCGAGGGGTGATGGCCCGATCGAACTCGCGCTCTCAGCCGCCGAAGCGAGGGGCCGTGATCGTCTCCAGCCAGTCGTCGACGGTGAGGACGTCCGCCCACTGCGGGAACAGCCGCTCGACGAGGACCCGGTGCACCTCCGGGTCGGTGTCCAGACAGCCGTCCGAGAGGACCGTGAGGCCGAAGTCCAGGTCGTTCGCCTGGCACAGAGTGGACAGCACGACAGCGCTGGTGGCGATGCCGGTGAGTACGAGGCTGTCGATACCGCGGGCTCGCAGCACCACGTCGAGATCACTGCCCGAGAACGCGCTCGCCCGCTTCTTGGTGATCACTACTTCGCCCGCCCGGGGCGCGATGCCGGGGTGGATCTCGGTGCCCGCTGCACCCTCGACGAAGAGGCCCGCCCGGGCGATGGCGGCGAGGGCCTTGTTGCGCGTCCCGACTTCCGGGAAGCCGGGACGTAACGCGATGACCACGTAGATCACGGGGATACCGGCCGCCCGGGCCCCGTCGATCGCCCTGCGCAGACGCGGCACGTATCCGGAGCCGTCGTCGGCGATGTCCACGATGCCCTGCTGCACGTCCATCACGAGAAGGGCGCTGCTCATGTCGTCTCCAGGTACGCAGTCGGTCCGGCGCCGGGTGATGCGGCCGTCGCTTGATCACTGGAACGATTGTGCAGGGTGGTCACGCAGATACACACACAGACGAAACAGCTGAGGCGCCCACCGAATCCGGTAGGCGCCTCACCTGGTGTTTCACTGTCGGGGTGGCGGGATTTGAACCCACGACCTCTTCGTCCCGAATGAGGTTCGGTGAGGATTGACACCGGCCGGATTGCTCTTTGGCCTGGTCAGAGCGTTGGCGTGCGGTGGTCTCGGGTGGCGTCGAAGGGGGTTGGGGAGCGGGTTGGCTCCCAGATGGCTCCCCGAGGAGCTAGCCACCGGGACCCCGCCATTCATGTCTTCGACTTGGCGAGGTGCTCGGGATTCATCTGCACGAGGCTGAGACCGATAGGCAAAGCTGCCGTCATCGTCCCGGCGGAGGCGTCGGCCACGCGCCCCCTTCGACTGCCGTGTCCAGCAGGTCGCCGAGTCGATGCCAGGCGCCTGGGCCGGCGTGCGACATGGGGCTGGCTGCGAACCGTTGCCACGCCGCGTCGCTGTCTCCGAGCACCTCGGTTACGTAGGCGGCGACTGCGGGGTGAGTGGTGTCGTAGCGCTGGCCGCGGGCCTTCAGCGTCGACCAGGCAGGCAGCAGGCGGAGCAGCTCCGTAGGGCACTCTGGCCGGGCCAGCATGATCTCTACCCAGCTTTGGCGCAGGTCGGGTCCGCCGCCAAGGCGCCTGCGCAGGTGCAGTGTGAGGTCAAGCAGTGCTTGCTGCGGGGCGGAGTGACGAGCCAGTACGTCGTCAAAGGTGAGGGACTTTCGAAAGGAGCGGGCAGCGAAGGAAAGCAGGGCCTCCTCGACGAGCGTGTCGTTGCCCGTGTGCCGGTCCAGGTAGGCGACGAGAACGTCCTCGGTGGCGTCGGCCAGTTTTCTGTATCCGACGTCTTGCGGGGCGCCGAGGGAAGCCGTGCGTCGGCCCGGCAGGGCGGGGGCGGGATCGGTGACGAGCGGCATGATGGTGTCGATCTGTTCCTTGGTCCGTCGGCTCTGCTCCCATGCGGAATGGCTGGTGGAATAGCCGTGCGCGCGGGACCAGGTCGACAGGGCCTGCCTGGTCTCCTGCACCACGAGACGTGCTTTCTGCCGTGCTTCGTCAGGGATGTCGGGGAGATGTACAAGCAGTGCCTGCAGCCAGCCGAGGTCGCGTACGGTCGGGTAGCGCGAATCAGTGTCTGGTTCCCAGCGGTCCAGGGCGCTGAGGGAGATGGTCGCGAACCGGGTGCCAAGGGCGGCGAGGAGGTCTTGGGACGCCAGCCATTCCTGGGGGCGGCCGAAATGCTGTGCCTCGCCGGGGTTGAGGAGAAAGCGCCAGGTTTCCTTACCTGCACGCTCCACCCAATCCACAGCGGAGCGGCAGGCCATGGTCTGGAGGTACCCCGACTGCATTTCCTCGTCGAGGAATCGCTCTACGTAATCTCGTTCCTCCTGCGACGAAGCCGACAGTTCGTCGGCGTAGCGCTCTCGCGCCTGCACGGGCGTGAGCCCGTCCCGGCAGGACCGGGACATCCGAGTCACGAGGACCGCGCGCCTGAAGGATTTCAGGTCGCGCGTGGCTACTTCCTCCAACAAGGCTGGTTCCACGAGCCACGGCAGAGTGCCGAGCAGGTGCTCTCGTACCGCGCGATCCGCGCCGGGGCGCTGCGCCGACCAGGCCAGCAGGCGGCGGTGATGCCCGGTCTGCGCCCGGAGGATACCGGCCCACATGCTGGTCCATGCGTCGGATGCGGCACGGTGGCGCTCCAACCATGCCTCGACGTCCTCCTCGCCGTCATGCGCAGCCGGCCCACACGGGAGGCAGTCGAGGGCTGCGACGAACACGTCCTCGTGCAGGCCGCTTTCACCGAGAACGACCTGGGCAGGCGTCGGAGCCGTCAGCAGCTCGGGGCCGATGGTCAGACCCGTTGGCGAGCGGCGGTGCAGCTCAGCAACTACGGCGCGGATGAGCACTACTCCTCCCGCTCTCCTGCCAAGCACGGCGAGTTGCGCATCAGTGCACTCCTGCAAGTACTGCGCTCGGCGCTCGTCCGAGCAGGCCGCGTGGGACAGTGCGACACGGGTCAACTGCATGTGGTCGGTCGTCATGTACGGTCGCGGTTCGCGCTTCAGATCGCTGTCGACCGCCATGGCCAACAGCCACTCGGGCGCCGATTGTGCGAGTGGCCCCGTGAGCAGGGCCATGAGCAGGCTGTTCCGGTCCTGGCCCTCGGGTGCCGTGCGTATCGCCTCGACAGCCATGCGCGTGGGAGGGGAGTCGCCGGATGCCTGCGCGACGACGGTACGCAGGAAATCGAAAGGGAGGGACGTAGACGGTTCCGCCGCGGCCATCAGGCTCCATTCTTGGACACCGTGCCCTCACCCTCGGTCGGACTCACCCGGGCACGGTGGTGTACCAGGTATGAACGTCAATCATGCCGAAAGGGACTGACAGCGTGGGCGGTTACGGACACGCTGCTGCGATAGAACTCCCAGGAACGACACGGCGCCACCTCTGACCCTCCTTGCGGTTCCAGAGCGGCACCCGAGTCGGGAGCTGGAAGGGACTTGCGGAGCAGGTTGGTCGGAGTTAGGACGGATATGCCGCTTCTATGCCTGGCGTGACAGATCGGCCACCAAGAGATCGAGGGTGACCTCTTCATGGAGCGCGACCCCAAGAGCGGTCATCGCAGGGGCGAGGCCCGGGTCCCAGGCCGCGCTGACGGGCTGGCCGTCGAGAGGCATTTGAGGGATTCCCTCGGTCTGACTGCGAGCGGCCAGGTGCTCGTAGTCCTCGGCGCCCATGCGCCATGGCTGGGCTTTGTAACGGCGGATGATGCGGTTGGCCAGAGCGATGCCCGGCCAGTCGAAGTCGCCGTGGAACGCGAAACGGCAGCCGGTGGCGGCGAGGGCGTCGAGGAGCGTGAGAACCACCGTGGCTGCGCTGCCTGACGTGCATACCAAGGGCCGGAAGCAGGCCGCGTCCGCTGCGGCTTCCACCACTCGTGGATTCTCACAGATGTGGATCACTGTTCCGGCAGGCAGATGTAGCTGCAGGTCGTGCAGATCGCGCGGCGTGAGGTGAGCCTCGGCGTGATGGTCGGCGCGCTGCCTCAGGGCCTGCTCCCGCCAGCCCCCGCCGACAGGCCGCAGCCCGTACGTCAGCACGGTGCTGGAGACCTCGTCCGGTGTGACGGAAACCAGACGCCACAGTGCGCGTCGGCCGGCCGCGTCGCCGGGGAACTCGGTGCCGTGGGCGAGGGCGATGCCGCGTTGGACGAGGCGTGCGAGCCAGGTGCCGTCGTCCAGGCCGTGTGCAGACCCGGTCGCCAGGGCGGCGAGTTCTCCTCGGCCTCGGGTGCCACCCCGTTCCGGGCCGAGCAGTGCGGTGAGGACCTGCACTGCCTGCTGAAGCGTGCGTACCGCCGTTTCGGGTGTCACTCCTCTCGGTACGCCGGTACGGCGCAGCAGGTCGTACCACTGGCCGGTCCACTCCTGGCCGGCGAGCGGAGAGGCGTCCAGCGTTGAGGCGAGCGACGACCAGACGCGCTCGCGCCGTGCCGCGATACCCGCGCGAACGGCACGGCGGTCGGTGAGCGGAGGGCCCAGTTCCTCCAGCACGTCTCTGAGACCGAGTCCGGCGGCGGAGGCGCGCAGCCGCGTGTCGAGCGCATCGAGGCGCACGGTCACGGCGGCACCCGTGACGGGTTTGCCCAGCAGAAGCGACAGGTCGTTGCGTTCCTGGGCGTTCACCGAGGTCAGCCGGAGGGTACCGGTGGCCTGCACGCCGTTGCTTTCCAGGCGCTTGCGTACCGCTTCCCAGAGCCGGGTGAGACCGGGGCCGGCCAGCCAGTCTCGTGTCGCCAGGGGCAGTTTGCTCATACGGACACCAGACGCCGGTGCCAGCCGTTCCAGGTGTAGTGCAGGGTGGCCACCCCGCGCACATGGGGATCGCGGACGGGGTGCCAGCGCACGGGCCGACGCCTGCTGGCTCCCGATAGCCAAGGGACTCACGCCCCACGGCCTTCGCCACACCCACCGGACGATGATGGAGGACCTGGGAACCGAGAAGGTGCTCATGGACGAACGCATGGGCCACATCGACGGCTCGGTCTCGGCGCGCTACGCCCACGTCACCCCAGGCATGCGTAAGCGCCTCATGCTGGGGCTGACCGAGCAGTGGGAGGCAGCACTCGACGCACGTTTGGCCATGAGCACCACGTCACCTGTGCGCGTACGGAGTGATCTCCTGCGGGCACGCGAGGTGTCACGTGTGCCCGCCGAGTCGTAGTAAGCACTGCTGTGCCCTCCGGCGACCCCCGCCAGAGCCCACAGTCATATCCCCGAAGCCTGCGCAAGGCTGTCGTCTCTGCGCGGTCGGTCATGGGGGCACGTGGATCGCTTGGTCATCCGGGGCCGACCCACGAGGCGTCTGCACCACGAAGATCGTCCCCTTGCCATCATGCGACACGGCGTCCGCTGTACGACCGCGCCGGGGACTCATTCCTGCGGCCCAGGTCTCGACCCGTCCTGTCGTGGCGCCACAAGACGGGATTGCACGGAGCGGCCTGACGGGCGTAGATGCCGCTCCGGACCACGGATACCGGCGATCTCTCCCAGCCCAATTACATACGGCTTCAGCCGTTCCTGCAGTTGGCTGAGTTCTACGCGGAACGCGGCGTGCTGTGGCCACTCGGACTCGTCCTGATCGGGGTGACGGTCTTCGAAGTCCTTGAGGCGGGGGTGCCACTTGGCTAGGAACGGAGCGAGCTCGAAGTTGAGAATATCCAGCGCCAGTTCGTACACCGAGTCCCCCTTGGCAGGGGGAGGAGGGGTCGTGAAGCCCTCCAGCGGCTCGCGATAGAGATCGAACAGCGTCTTGAGTGAGGTCAGGGCCTCGCGCAGGCTCCCGCTGCCTTCTTCCAGCGGGCGAGTGGCCACCCGGGTGGCGGCTTGGAAGAACATCCGTTGGGCGGCCTGACGCATGTCCGCCTTAGTGGTGAACGACATTTCGTTGCCGAGGAGGACGAGGCGGACTTCTGTCAGCTGAGCTGACCTGCGGTACAGCTCCAGACCGAGGGCTACGGCGACGCCGATTAGACACCCCACGATGACCGACAGCCGCTGCCCGCCGGTCTGGCTGATCGAGTATGCGGCAATACCGATCACGCTGCCCATCACGCCGGCCAATACCGCGCGCAAGGCCACGCGAACCGCGCCGTTGCCTCCCCGCCCACTCCACCTGGCCATCGGCCCCCCTGTCGTACTGACGCTCCGTCTTGACTGGCGTCCCTAGCATCTGACACGACGGCCACCCCCTGCTCTCCGGGGCTCGTGGGCCCCCTTCTCCGGTGACGCGGCCATGCCACTCTAGAGGGGGCGTGTTGGCAGCTGACTCGCCGACAGTGCTCCCGGGCTCAAGCTGGGCCTTCTTCTCCAACCACGTCAGCGATCTGCCGTGCGATCTCCTCGATGGAGTAATCGCTTGTGCTCATAGCCACTTTGTCCGCGAGCGAGGGGCTGTAGCGCCGGACGTGATCAGCACTCAGGTTGTGCCAGATCGGCAGGAGCGACTGCTCGCCAGCCACGTTGCGGGTGACGAGTCCGTCGAGTTCGTGGTTGGTCCAGCCTTTGGCGAAGAACGGTTCCGAGAGCACGACGATGCCGAATCGGCTTGCCCTGATCCCTTCATCGATCTTGCGGCGGAGGCTGTGGCCGATCCGCATCTGGGCTTCGTCGAGCCAGACAGTCACGCCGAGCTTGGTAAGTGCGTCCCGAAGGGGTCGGGCAACAGCGCTTTTGTCCTCAGACGCGTGGGAGATGAAGACGTCCCACGTCTGGCCCCCGAGCACGTCCCCGGCAGGCTCCTCCGGCTCATGGACTGCGACGGAGCGGGCCGGGCTGCCCTGTGCTTGCTGAGCCGGGGGTAGGAAACCCCGCGGAGGCGGCTGGACCTGGACAGAGGCGGCGATACGACCGGAATAGCCGCCCAGGTCGATGGCTACGACCCAGTGTCCGTTACTGGGGATGGTGATCCGGTGAGGAGAGCGAGTGACACGACCGCCAAGGTATCGATACGTCCTCCCAGACTTGTACTTGGTGTATTCGCTGCGCGTCATCACCTGGACGTTGGCTTGGTTGCGCAAGGTGACGATGACTGTGGAACCTCTCTTGAGGTTGCCGAGATCTTTGTGAAGGTGGTCCACGGGTGCTCCTGGGGACGTGCGACCGAGCACGTCTCAGGGTAAGGACCGCCACTGACAACCGAAGGGTGATGCTGTCTGGAGCAGGGTGGAAGCCCCCGCCGACTGGACGCTCGGCCCCGTCGGGCACGAGTCCTTCGTGACAGCGCTCGTGGGAGCCGTCCGGGAGCCGGATCCTCACGTCGGCTCCCAAATGGCTCCCCAAACGGGACGCCAAAGCAAATCAGGCCCGGTGCTGATCTCTCAGCACCGGGCCTGACCTGGTGTTTCACTGTCGGGGTGGCGGGATTTGAACCCACGACCTCTTCGTCCCGAACGAAGCGCGCTGCCAAGCTGCGCTACACCCCGATGTCGCTGCTGTCGCGGCGACGACGTTTACTTTAGCCCACCGGTGGCTAGAGACGAAATCCGGTTTTGCCGCGGTGGCGGATGGGGTTCGGGCGGGCGTGGTCCAGGCCCACGAGGAGGACCGCCAGGGCGTAGAAGGAGAGGCCCAGGAGGAGGGCGTTGCCGAGGACCCGCTTGAAGCCGTCCTGGCCGACGTCCAGGAACGGGTAGAGATAGCGGTCGGGGGTGCCGGGGAGGAGCAGCTCGCCCCGGACGAGGCAGAACGCCAGGTAGGCCATCGGGTAGAGGAGCCAGGTGCTGGTCTGGCGCAGGTGCAGGCGGCCGGGGGAGGTCAGCAGGAGCCAGTCGAGTGCCGCGGCGATCGGGATCACCGTGTAGAGGAGGCCGTGGGAGAGGGCCCGCCAGCCCGTCGGCGTGGCCGCCTCGCCCGTGAGGGAGAACGGGCTCGCCTCGTTCGCCAGCAGCAGGTGGTGCACCAGGGCGGCGATGACGACGTACAGCAGCGTCGCGCCCAGCACGGCACCCGGCAACGGGCGGCCGGTCGTCCAGGCGCGGCGGGCCGACAGGGTCATGACCAGCGCCAGGAGCAGGTTGCTCTGGATCACGAAGTGGCTCAGGACCCGGGCCGGGTCGCCGAGGAGCAGTTCGAGCGCCACGCCCGCGGCCGCCGCGACGGCGATCAGCAGGCGGAAGGCCGCGGCCGCGGGGCGTCGGGCCGGGGTGACGACGGCCGTGGCCGGCACGGGGGAGGGCTTCAGTGCCGGCGGGGACGGTATCGCTGGGAGGTCCGGGATGTCCCGGGGTATCGGGGCGGTCATGCCCCCACGCTGGCAGAAGCGGACATAAGGGGCGATGTGGACGGGGCTGTGCGGGTTACCCCCACAGGCCCCCCGTGTCGCCCCCCGTGTCGCCCCTCCGTCTCACCCTCCCGGGGTCGCCCCTGGAGGGCCTGGCCCTACCTGCCCACAGCCTCGCGTCCGACCAGCGTCAGCAGCGTCGCCTCCGGGGGGCACGCGAACCGGACCGGTGTGTAGCGGTTCGTGCCGCAGCCCGCCGACACGTGCAGGTACGACGTACGGCCCTCCGCCCGGTGCCTGGAGAGGCCCTTCACCCGGTCCGTGTCCAGGTCGCAGTTGGTCACCAGCGCGCCGTAGAAGGGGATGCACAGCTGGCCGCCGTGGGTGTGCCCGGCCAGCACCAGGGGGTAGCCGTCGGCCGTGAAGGCGTCCAGGCTGCGCAGGTACGGGGCGTGCACCACGCCCATCGAGAAGTCCGCCGTCTCGGACGGACCGCCCGCCACCTGCGCGTAACGGTCCCTCTTGATGTGCGGGTCGTCCAGGCCCGTGAGCTCCACCGAGCCGCCCTCGAGCTTGAGCTCCCCGCGCGCGTTGGTCAGGTTCAGCCAGCCCGCCGCGTCGAAACCGTCCCGCAGGTCCTCCCACGGGTTGTGCACCACGCCCTGGGCCGGGGCGTTGCCGTTGAGCCCGTGCCGGCCCTGGATTCTCTCCAGCAGGTAGAGGGCGGGGTTGCGCAGCTTGGGGCCGTAGTAGTCGTTGGAGCCGAAGACGTACGCGCCCGGGAACTCCATCAGGGGGCCGAGGGCGTCCAGGACCTCCGGGACGCCGTCCGGGTCGGACAGGTTGTCGCCGGTGTTGATCACGAAGTCGGGACGCAGGCCCGCCAGGGACCGCAGCCACCGCTGCTTCTTGCGCTGGCCGCCGACCATGTGGATGTCGGAGACCTGGAGCACACGCAGGGGACGCATCCCCGGGGGCAGGACCGGGACGGTGACCCGGCGGAGGCGGAAGGAGCGGGCCTCGAAGCCCGCCGCGTACACCAGACCGGCGGCGCCAGCCGCCGCGATTCCCAGGGGGATTCCGTTTCGCGCGCGCATACGACCATCGTGTCAGACCCCGGCCGCCGTCCGTGCCCGGGCGGTGCCCGAAATCCCCTGGCGGCACCGGTCCTTCGCCCGCGGCCCGTTAAATCGGGGGGCGCCGTTCCTCCCGGACCTGCGACAATCGACCCCATGACCACGCTCAAGTCGAAGCTGCAGGAAGACCTCAACGTTGCGATCAAGGAGCGCGACGAGCTGCGCTCCTCGACGCTCCGGCTGACGCTCGCCGCGATCACCAAGGAGGAGGTCGCGGGCAAGGAGAAGCGCGAGCTCTCCGACGACGAGGTCCAGAAGGTGATCACCCGGGAGGCGAAGAAGCGCCGCGAGGCGGCCGAGGCCTTCGCACAGGGCGGCCGGGCCGAGCAGGCCGAGCGGGAGAAGGCGGAGGGCGAGGTCCTCGCCACGTACCTGCCGCAGCAGCTGTCGGACGAGCAGCTCCAGCAGATCGTCGCCCAGGCGGTCGAGGAGGCGAAGGCGGCCGGTGCGGAGGGGCCGCGGGCCATGGGTGCGGTCATGAAGATCGTGAACCCGAAGGTGGCCGGGCAGGCCGAGGGCGGCCGCGTCGCCGCGGTGGTGAAGAAGCAGCTGGCCGGCTGACCGCCTGCCCCCGGGGTAGGGGACAACGGCCCCCGCCGACCTCGGTGAGTAAGGGCCGGGGGACGACGGCCCCCTTCCACCCCCGCGGGTAAGCCGACGACGGCCCCCTCCCACCCGCGTGGGCGGACGACAACGGCCCCCTCCCACCCACGTGGGCGGACGACAACGGCCCCCTCCCACCCGCGTGGGCGGACGACAACGGCCCCCTCCCACCCGCGTGGGCGGACGACAACGGCCCCCGCCCACCCCCGTCGGCAGCCGACAACGGCCCCCTTCCATCCGCCCGGGTGGAAGGGGGCCGTCCGTGTTCCGTCACACCGTCCGGTCTGCTCAGCCGAACCGGCCGCCGTTCCCGTTGCCGCCGCCGTTGCCCTGCCCCCGGAAGAGACCCTCCGGGATGGAGAAGGACGGCGTCGGGAAGGGCTCGCCGCCGCCTCCACCGTTGTTGTTGCCGCCGACCAGACCGCCGATGAAGCCGTCGTCGCCGTTGCCGCCGTCATCGCGGCCGCCGCCGTCGTCACCGTCACCGGGGCCCCGGTCCCGCGGCTTGCTGTCGGGGATATGGACGGTGTTGAAGTTCTCGACGGGCTTGCCCTCCAGCGCGCCGGACATCATGTCGCGCCAGATCGGACCGGGGACCTCGCCACCGAAGACCTTGCCGTAGGAGCGGCCGCCGATGGTGATGCCGGTCATCTTCCGCTTGTGCGCCGGGTCGCCGACCCACACGGCGCCGGCCATGTTCGGCGTGTAGCCCACGAACCAGGCCGCGTAGCGCTCGTCGGTCGTACCGGTCTTGCCCGCGCTCGGGCGGCTGCCGAGCCCGGCCTTGGAGCCCGTGCCGTCCTCGACGACGCCCTTCAGCAGGGTGTTGATGGTGTCGGCGGTCTCCTCCGACATCGCACGCGAGCAGGTCGACTTCGGCACCTCGAGCGACGTGGTCTTGTCACCGACCCGCCGGTTGACCGACTCGATGGCGACCGGCGTGCAGTGCATGCCCCGCGCGGCGAAGGTCGCGTAGGCGTTCGCCATGGTCAGCGGGGACATCTCCTGGGTGCCCAGGGCGATGGAGGGCACCTGCGGCATCTTGTCGCCGTCGGCCCGCACGACGCCCATCTTCTTCGCCATGGTCGTCACGGGGCAGATGCCGATGTCGCTGATCATCTGCACGTAGTAGGTGTTGACCGACTTGGCGGTCGCCTCCCGCATGTCGTACGGGCCGACCTCGGAGGAGTTCTCGTTCTGGAGCTTGGCGGGGCTGTTGGGGTCGTTCACCCACCGCTTGCCGTCACAGGCCGAGACCGGGCTCGGGTACGCCATCTGGTACGGCGACGAGTACACCTTGTTCGCCGGCATGCCGTCCTCGAGGGCGGCGGCGGCCACGATCGGCTTGAACGTCGAACCGGGCTGGTAGCCCATGCCGCCGCCCATCGACTGGTCGACGGAGAGGTTGATCTGCGTCTCGTTCTTCTTGAAGCCGTACGGACGCGACTGGCCCATGGCGAGGACCTTGCCGGTGCCGGGCTGGACGATGCTGGCGGCGGTGGCCACCTCATCGCTCTTGTAGACGTGGTCCTTGATGGAGCGCTGCGCGGCCTTCTGGGCCTGCGGGTCCATGGTCGTGCGGATGGTGAGGCCGCCCTGGTTCCAGATCTTCGCGCGCTGCTCCCTGGACTTGCCGAAGACCGGGTCGGTCAGGAAGACCTCGCGCACGTAGTCGCAGAAGAAGCCGGCGCCCCTGACCGCCGTGATGCAGCCGTTCTTGGGCTTGCTGACCTTGAGGCCGAGCGGTGCCTTCGTCGCCTCGGCGGCCTGCGCCCCGGAGATGTCGCCGACGGCCGCCATGCGCTGCAGCACGGTGTTGCGGCGCTTCATCGCCTCGGCCTCGTCGTTGACCGGGTCGTACCGGCTGGGCGACTGGACGATGCCGGCGAGCAGGGCCGACTGCTCGAGGGTGAGGTCCTTGGCGGACCGGGAGAAGTAGCGCCGGGCGGCGGCCTCGACGCCATAGGCCTGCTGGCCGAAGAACGTGATGTTCAGGTAGTTCTCGAGGATCTTCTTCTTGCCCAGTTCCTCCTCGACCTGGATCGCGTACTTGAGCTCGCGGATCTTGCGGCCGATGGTCTGCTGGGTGGCCTGCGCGACCTTCGTCGGGTCGTCGCCCGCCTCCTCGACGAAGACGTTCTTCACGTACTGCTGCGTCAGCGTCGAGGCGCCCTGCGCGACCTCGCCGCTGCGTGCGTTCTTGTCGAGGGCGCGCAGGACGCCCTTCAGGTCGACGGCGCCGTGGTGGTAGAAGCGCGAGTCCTCGATCGCGACGATCGCCTTCTGCATGTACGGCGAGATGTCCTTGAGGGGGACCACCGTGCGGTCGCGCGAGTACACCGTGGCGATCTGGCCGCCGTCGGCGTCGAGGATGGTGGTGCGCTGACTCAGCGGCGGGGTCTTCATGTTGACCGGGAGCTCGTCGAAGCTCTCGACGGATCCCTTGGCCGCCAGCCCCAGCGCGCCCACGGCGGGCAGCGCGATGCCGGCCAGCACGGCTCCCGCGAGGACACTGACACCGAGGAACTTGGCGGCCTGCTGCGTGGGAGACAGACCACCGCCCGAGCGCTTCTTTGGCATGAGGGCAGCCTACGTTCTCATTCGCCGGACAGGCGTATAGGCCTTGGCCTAAGCTGCTCTCAACTGTCACAGCAGTGAGGTCACGTATCAATACGTCCGGCGACCCCGAATCGTTCTGGGTGTTCCCCGACTTTCTTGTCAGGGGCGTGTCCGAATCCGCCTTGTGTGTCATACGGCGTCCGATGTGACGCAACTGAACTGTCCCGGTTTGTCGGGAAAGTTACGTATGTCACCAGCTCACTCCCCCGGGTGATCTGCCGCTTACCCATAGTCCGTTCGGGCCATTCAAGATTGGGCCCGCTGGGGGTGTTGCGCTGTGCCCACCTTCCGTAACGTCCTCAACTGGCGGCGGTGAATATGCCGCTGCCGCCGTGGGGGAGCCTCGATTCGGGAGAGGACGGCGCCGGTATGGGCTGGGTAGTCGACTGGAGTGCGCAGGCGGCCTGCCGCACTACCGATCCGGACGAACTGTTCGTTCAGGGAGCAGCGCAGAACAGGGCCAAGGCGGTGTGCACCGGATGCCCGGTGCGCACGGAGTGCCTGGCCGACGCGCTGGACAACCGCGTCGAGTTCGGCGTGTGGGGAGGCATGACGGAGCGGGAGCGCCGCGCACTGCTGCGCAGGCGTCCCACGGTGACCTCCTGGCGCCGGCTGCTGGAGACGGCGCGCACGGAGTACGAGCGGGGGTGCGGTGTCATGCCCCTCGATGACGACGAGATCTACGAGAACTACGCGGCGGTGAGCTGAGGGCTCCCCTCCAGAAGCTCCCCGGATCCAGGTCCGAGGTCTCAGGCGCTGGCCTCGGGAGGTTCCGTCTGGTCCGCGGGGTCGGGAAGCTCACGCGCGTCGGCCGCCAGCCGGTCGCCGATGTCGCGCAGTCCCGCGAGGTCGTGCACGTCACCGGGCAGCGCGGCCACCTCCGTCACGGCCACCTCCGGGTGGAGCGCGGTGAAGCGGTCACGCGTGCGCTGCTCACGGGAGAGCAGCTGCATGCGATCGGCGTGCAGCCTGAGCAGGCCTGCCGTGAGCTGGTCGACGGACCGCTCGGTGTCGGCGTGCTCCGCCTCGCCGGTGGGCTCGGTGCCCTGGGCGTGTTCAGCGTGTTCAGCGTGTTCGGTGGGGGAGCCACCGTCGGGAGCCGACGCCAGAGCCGGTGTCACGGGCGTGGGAGAGCCTGAACTGTCTTGTGTGTCGGGGGAGTTACGAAGTAGTGCTTTCCCGTCCTCCTGATCCACAATGCGGGGCTCTTCAAGATTTTCCGCGGCGGCGAGCGCCCGCTCGGCCGACAGCCGGTCGGCGCCGCTGCCGTGCACCCGGTTGAGCACCAGACCGGCGAGCGGCATGTCCTCCGCGGCCAGCCGCTCCACGAAGTAGGCGGCCTCGCGCAGCGCGTCCCGCTCCGGGGCCGCCACCACGAGGAACGCCGTGCCGGGCGCCTGGAGCAGCTTGTACGTCGCGTCCGCGCGGGTGCGGAAGCCGCCGAAGGTGGTGTCCATCGCCGACACGAACGTCTGGACGTCCTTGAGGAGCTGACCGCCGAGCAGCTTGCCGAGGGTGCCGGTCATCATCGACATCCCGACGTTCAGGAACTTCATCCCGGCACGGCCGCCCAGCTTCGCCGGCGCCGTCAGCAGCCGGATCAGCCGGCCGTCCAGGAAGGAGCCGAGCCGCTTGGGCGCGTCAAGGAAGTCCAGCGCCGAGCGGGACGGCGGTGTGTCGACGACGATCAGGTCCCACTCGTCCCGGGCACGCAGCTGCCCGAGCTTCTCCATCGCCATGTATTCCTGCGTGCCCGCGAAGCCCGCCGAGAGCGACTGGTAGAAGGGGTTGCCCAGGATGGCGGCCGCCCGCTCGCGGTCCGCGTGCGCCTCGACGATCTCGTCGAAGGTGCGCTTCATGTCGAGCATCATCGCGTGCAGCTCGCCGCCCGCCGTGTCGTCGATGCCCTTGACCCGGCGCGGGGTGTTGTCGAGCGAGTCGATCCCCATGGACTGGGCCAGCCTGCGGGCCGGGTCGATGGTCAGCACGACCACCTTGCGGCCCCGCTCGGCCGCGCGCAGGCCCAGGGCCGCCGCGGTCGTGGTCTTGCCGACCCCGCCCGAACCGCAGCACACCACGATCCGGGTCTCCGGGTCCTCCAGCAGTGGATCGACGTCGAGCAGGCGCGCCGGCGACAGACGGTGGTGGGCCGGGTCCGGACGACTCATGACATCCCCTGCTTCCGACTCATGACGGGTCTTGCCTGTCTGCCCTGCTTCACGACACGCCGGCTCGGCGCGCACCGGCTCCGCGTGCCCTGTCCGTCCGGGCTCGACACACGCCGAGGCGTGCCCGGCCCGTGCCGGCTCGGCGCACGCCCTGCCCGCGTGCCCTGTCCGTCCCGGCTCATGACACGCCCTGCCCGCGCAGCTCGCGGGCCAGCTCGTACAGCCCGGCCAGGTCCATGCCCTCGGCGAACAGGGGCAGTTCGTGCAGCGGCAGGCCCACTTCGGCCAGGACCGCACGCTGCTCGTGCTCCAGCGTGTACCGCTCGGCGTACTCCGCGGCCTGCGTGAGCAGCGGGTCCACCAGCCGCTCGGCGTGCCCGCCGCGCCGCGCCCCGCCGAGCCCCGCGGACGACAAGGACCGCGCGACAGTGGAACGCGGGACCGTCCGCAGGAGTTCCAGGTCGGTCTCGTCCAGCACCTCCGGCCGGACCATGTTCACGATGATCCGCCCCACCGGCAGCCGGGCCGAACGCAGCTCGGCGATGCCGTCCACGGTCTCCTGGACGGGCATCTCCTCCAGCAGCGTCACCAGGTGCACCGCCGTCTCCGGCGACTTCAGCACCCGCATCACGGCCTGCGCCTGATTGTGTATCGGGCCGATCTTGGCGAGGCCGGCGACCTCGTCGTTCACATTCAGAAAGCGCGTGATCCGACCGGTCGGCGGGGCGTCCATGACGACGTAGTCGTACACGAACCGCCCGCTGCGCTCCTTGCGGCGCACCGCCTCGCACGCCTTGCCGGTCAGGAGGACGTCCCTGAGGCCGGGCGCGATGGTGGTGGCGAAATCGATCGCGCCGAGCTTCTTCAGGGCCCGTCCCGCGCTGCCCAGCTTGTAGAACATCTGGAGGTAGTCCAGAAGGGCCAGTTCGGGGTCGATGGCGAGGGCGTACACCTCCCCGCCCCCGGGTGCTACCGCGATCTTCCGTTCCTCGTAAGGCAGCGCCTCCGTTTCGAAGAGCTGCGCGATGCCCTGACGGCCCTCGACCTCGACGAGAAGCGTCCGCTTCCCCTCCGTGGCCAGGGCCAGCGCTAGGGCCGCGGCCACCGTGGTCTTGCCGGTACCGCCCTTGCCACTGACGACCTGGAGCCTGCTCACGTATTCGAGCCTAACCAGTCCGCGCCCGGGCTACGCGGGAGGCTGTGGACAACCGGTGCGGTGGTGGGCCGCGTGACCCCCGCCCGCCAGGGGCTAGAGTCGGCCGCATGACCAAGTGGGAATACTCGACTGTGCCGCTGCTCGTCCACGCCACGAAGCAGATTCTGGACACCTGGGGCGAGGACGGCTGGGAGCTCGTCCAGGTCGTGCCCGGGCCGAACAACCCCGAGCAGCTCGTGGCCTACCTGAAGCGGGAGAAGCAGTAGTGGGCGCCGTCGAGGCGAAGCTCGCCGAGCTGGGCCTGAGCCTGCCCGACGTGGTCCCGCCGCTCGCCGCGTACCAGCCGGCCGTGCAGTCCGGCCCGTACGTCTACACCGCCGGGCAGCTCCCGATGGTGGACGGCAAGCTTCCGGTCACCGGCAAGGTCGGTGCGGAGGTCACCGCCGAGGAGGCCAAGGAGCTGGCACGCACGTGCGCGCTGAACGCCCTGGCCGCCGTGAAGTCCGTCGCCGGTGACCTGGACCGCATCGCGCGTGTCGTGAAGGTCGTCGGCTTCGTGGCGTCTGCCTCGGACTTCACGGGCCAGCCCGGGGTGCTGAACGGCGCGAGCGAACTGCTCGGCGAGGTCCTCGGCGACAAGGGCGTGCACGCGCGCAGCGCGGTGGGTGTCGCGGTGCTGCCGCTGGACGCGCCGGTCGAGGTCGAGATCCAGGTGGAGCTCGCGTAACACCCCGCGGGACCCGTCAGCGGGTCCCAGCTGCGCAATCCGTCCCCGGGGGCCACTCGAACATCCGCCCGCCACGGGATAGCCTCGCGCCCATGGCGAACGGTCAGTGGTACCCCCCGGAGTGGCCGGACCGCATCCGCGCACTCGCGGCCGGCACCCTCACCCCGGTGACCCCCAAGCGCGCGGCCACCGTCATGCTGCTGAAGGACACAGGCAGTGGCCCCGTCATCCACATGCTGCGCAGACGCGCCTCCATGGCCTTCGCCGGAGGCGCGTACGCGTATCCGGGCGGCGGTGTCGACCCGCGTGACGACGACCACCACGTCCGCTGGGCGGGCCCCACGCGCGCGTGGTGGGCCGAGCGGCTCGGCGTCGACGAGACGGCGGCCCAGGCGATCGTGTGCGCGGCCGTGCGCGAGACCTACGAGGAGGCGGGCGTCCTGCTCGCCGGTCCGGGCTCCGACTCGGTCGTCGGCGACACCACCGGCGCCGACTGGGAGGCCGACCGGGCCGCCCTGGTCGCCCGGGACCTGTCCTTCGCCGAATTCCTGGACCGCCGCGGCCTGGTCCTGCGCTCCGACCTGCTCGGCGCCTGGACCCGCTGGATCACCCCGGAGTTCGAGGCCCGCCGCTACGACACCTGGTTCTTCGTCGCCGCCCTCCCGAAGGGACAGCGCACCCGCAACGCCTCCACGGAGGCCGACCGCACGGTGTGGATCGCCCCGCGCGAGGCGGCGGCCGGGTACGACCGGGGCGAGCTGCTGATGATGCCGCCGACGATCGCGACCCTGCGCCAGCTGACGGCGTACGGGACGGCCGCCGGGGCGCTCGACGCCGCCGCGGCGCGGGATCTGACGCCCGTCCTGGCCACCGCCCGCCTGGTGGACGGGGAGATCGTGCTCTCCTGGCCGGGCCACGACGAGTTCACCAAACACATCGCGACGGGCGGAGCCACCGCATGACGGACGCGAGCGCCCTCCCCGGCCAGCCCCGCGGCGGGGTCCTCTCGGGACCCGCCACCGCACGGGCCGTCAACGTCCTGGCCCCCAACGCGTCGGCGATGACCCTGGACGGCACCAACACCTGGATCGTCTCCGAGCCCGATTCCGCCCTGGCCGTGGTGATCGACCCGGGGCCCCTGGACGAGGGGCACCTGCGGCAGGTCGTCACCACCGCCGAGCAGGCCGGCAAGCGCGTCGCCCTCACCCTGCTGACCCACGGCCACCCCGACCACGCGGAGGGCGCCGCCCGCTTCGCCGAACTGACCGGCACGCGCGTGCGGGCCCTCGACCCGGCGCTGCGCCTGGGCGACGAGGGCCTGGCCGCCGGAGACGTGATCACCACCGGCGGGCTGGAACTGCGCGTCGTGCCGACCCCCGGCCACACCGCCGACTCCCTGTCCTTCCACCTCCCGGCCGACCGGGCCGTCCTCACCGGGGACACGATCCTCGGCCGGGGCACGACGGTGGTGGCCCATCCCGACGGCCGTCTCGGCGACTACCTGGACTCCCTGCGCCGGCTGCGCTCCCTCTCGGTCGACGACGGCGTCCACACGGTCCTGCCCGGCCACGGCCCCGTCCTGGAGGACGCCCAGGGCGTCGTCGAGTACTACCTGGCCCACCGCGCCAACCGGCTCGCCCAGGTCGAGACGGCCGTAGAGGACGGCTACCGCACACCCGCGCAGGTCGTCGCCCACGTCTACGCCGACGTGGACCGCTCCCTGTGGCCCGCGGCGGAACTGTCGGTACGGGCGCAGATGGACTACCTGGTGGAGCACGGCCTCATCTGACCGCGCCCGGCTACGGCTGCCCCCGCGTGACTACGACCGACCGCGCGCGGCTACGGCTGCCCCTCCGTGACTACGACCGCCCCGCGCGCGGCTACGGCTGCCCCTCCGTGACTACGACCGCCCCGCGCGCGGCCACGACTGTCCCTGCGTGACTACGACCGCCCCGCGCGCGGCCACGGCTGACCCTGCGCGGCTACGACGTCGGGCCCCGTCTCGTGAGGAGACGGGGCCCGATGACGTACGGCGGGGGTGCGCGTCAGCGCGAGCGCTTCGCGAGGCGCTCCACGTCCAGGAGGATCACCGCGCGGGCCTCCAGGCGCAGCCAGCCGCGCTGGGCGAAGTCCGCCAGGGCCTTGTTGACCGTCTCGCGGGACGCGCCGACCAACTGGGCCAGCTCCTCCTGCGTGAGGTCGTGCACGACGTGGATGCCCTCCTCGGACTGCACGCCGAAGCGGCGCGACAGGTCCAGCAGCGCGCGGGCGACACGGCCCGGGACGTCCGAGAAGACGAGGTCGGACATGGCGTCGTTGGTCTTGCGCAGCCGGCGCGCGACGGCGCGCAGCAGCGCCGTGGCCACCTCCGGGCGGGCGTTCAGCCAGGGCTGGAGGTCGCCGTGGCCGAGACCGAGCAGCTTGACCTCGGTCAGTGCCGTGGCGGTCGCCGTGCGCGGGCCCGGGTCGAACAGCGACAGCTCACCGATGAGCTCGCCGGGGCCGACCACGGCCAGCATGTTCTCGCGGCCGTCGGGGGACGTGCGGTGGAGCTTCACCTTGCCCTCCGTGACCACGTACAGGCGGTCACCGGGGTCGCCCTCGTGGAACAGCGAGTCACCGCGGGCGAGGGTCACCTCACTCATGGAGGCGCGGAGCTCCGCGGCCTGCTCGTCATCGAGCGCCGCGAAGAGCGGATTGCGCCGCAGAACGTCGTCCACGAGTTCTCTCCTTGTCGACCTGCTCAGGGGATCTTGCTCCCCCGTGTACCGAGGGACCGTGGTGCCCATTTTGTCGGGCGGTCCAAACAGTGTGATCTGTCACAAGGATGCCGCACACGTGTCCCGGGGTACGCGGCAGGGGTCCAATTGGGCGCCGATCTTCAGGGGCCGGGGCGGATGTCGGTGCCGGGTCGTAGGCTGGCCGGGTGTCCAAATCGCCGGTGAGAGCACAGGCCGAGGGGGCTGCGCGGGTGGTTGTACGTCGCGATTCCGCTGTGGGCGAACAGAGCCCCGATGGCGGTAGGAAAACGGCGAAACAGAACAAGACGGAACCAGTGAAGAAGGCGGCGGCCGCGAAGAAGGCCACCGCTGCGAAGAGGGGCGCCTCTGCCAAGAAGGCCGCCCCGGCGAAAAAGGCTGCCCCGGCGAAAAAGGCTGCCCCGGCGAAAAAGACTGCCCAGGCGGAGAAGGCCGCCCCGGGGAAGAAGGCCGCTCCGGCGAAGAAGGCCGCTGCCGTGAAGAAGGCGCCCGCGGCCAAGAAGGTCGTGGTCGCGCCCAAGAAGGCCATCGCCCGGGTCAAGGGCACCGCCCCCGCCAAGGCCGTCGTGCACCCGCCGGGCGACGAGTCGCGCACCGCCCTGGTCCGCCGGGCCCGCCGTATCAACCGCGAGCTCGCCGAGGTCTATCCGTACGCCCACCCCGAGCTGGACTTCGAGAACCCCTTCCAACTGGTCGTCGCCACGGTGCTGTCCGCCCAGACGACCGACCTGCGCGTCAACCAGACGACGCCCTCCCTCTTCGCGAAGTACCCGACCCCGGAGGACCTGGCCAACGCCAACCCCGAGGAGGTGGAGGAGATCCTCCGCCCGTGCGGCTTCTTCCGGGCCAAGACGAAGTCCGTCATAGGGCTGTCCAAGGCCCTGGTCGAGGAGTTCGGGGGTGAGGTGCCCGACCGGCTGGAGGACCTGGTGAAGCTGCCCGGCGTCGGCCGCAAGACCGCGTTCGTGGTGCTCGGCAACGCCTTCGGCCGCCCCGGCATCACGGTGGACACGCACTTCCAGCGCCTGGTGCGCCGCTGGCAGTGGACCGGCGAGACCGACCCCGACAAGATCGAGGCCGCCGTCGGCGCGCTCTTCCCGAAGAGCGAGTGGACGGACCTGTCGCACCACGTGATCTGGCACGGCCGCCGCATCTGCCACGCCCGCAAGCCCGCGTGCGGTGCCTGCCCGATCGCGCCGCTCTGCCCGGCGTACGGCGAGGGCGAGACCGACCCGGAGAAGGCGAAGAAGCTCCTCAAGTACGAGAAGGCCGGCCTCCCCGGTCAGCGCCTGAAGCCTCCGCAGGCCTACCTGGACGCGGGCGGCAAACCCGCGCCGCCCCTGGGGGCCGGATGATCCGCCCGTTCGGGGGGCCTTGGGCGGGCGCGGAACGAACTCAGGGGTGTCGGGCGTTGGACGCGGCAGGACGACGGGGGTGGCGATGACGCGTGCGAGCGACACACAGGGCGGGCCGGTGGTGCTGAGCAAGGACGGCCTGCCCGGCTGGCTGGACCCCGTGGTGCACGCCGTGGAGACCGTCCGCCCGACGCAGCTGAGCCGGTTCCTGCCGCCGAAGGACGGGGCGGGGCGGCAGTCCGCCGTGCTCGTCCTGTTCGGTGAGGGCGCGCACGGCCCGGAGCTGCTGCTCATGGAGCGCGCGAGCTCCCTGCGCTCGCATGCCGGCCAGCCCTCCTTCCCGGGCGGCGCCCTCGACCCGGAGGACGGCGACCCGTACGGCGACGGCCCGTTGCGGGCCGCCCTGCGCGAGGCGGAGGAGGAGACCGGTCTCGACCCCTCGGGCGTCCAGCTCTTCGGCGTCCTGCCCCGGCTCTACATCCCGGTCAGCGGATTCGTCGTCACCCCCGTGCTGGGCTGGTGGCGTGAGCCGAGCCCGGTCGGGGTCGTCGATCCGAACGAAACCGCCAGAGTCTTCACCGTCCCCGTGGCGGATCTCACGGATCCCGCCAACCGCGCGACGACGGTCCACCCCAGTGGCCACCGGGGTCCGGCATTTCTGGTCGAATCAGCCCTTGTCTGGGGTTTCACGGCCGGAATCATCGACCGCTTGCTGCACTTCGCGGGCTGGGAGCGCCCCTGGGACCGTGAGAAGCAGGTCCCCCTCGACTGGCGCGCATGACAGGGTGGCCTCCGTGAACGTGCTGGACATCTTGTTGCTGGTCGCCGCCGTGTGGTTCGCGGTCGTGGGATACCGCCAGGGGTTCGTCGTCGGCATCCTGTCGGTGATCGGCTTCCTGGGCGGTGGCCTCGTCGCGGTCTACGTACTGCCGGTCATCTGGGACGCGCTGACGGACAACGCGGAGGTGAGCACGACCGCCGCCGTGGTCGCGGTCGTCGTCGTCATCGTCTGTGCCTCCGTCGGCCAGGCCCTGACCACCCACCTCGGCAACAAGCTGCGCCGGCACATCACCTGGTCCCCGGCCCGGGCCCTCGACGCCACCGGAGGCGCTCTGGTCAACGTCCTGGCGATGCTCCTGGTCGCCTGGCTGATCGGTTCCGCCCTCGCGGGCACCACGCTGCCGACGGTCGGCAAGGAGGTCCGCAACTCCAAGGTCCTGCTGGGCGTCTCACAGGCCCTGCCGGACCAGGCGGCCACCTGGTTCGCGGACTTCTCCTCCGTCCTCGCGCAGAACGGCTTCCCGCAGGTCTTCAGCCCGTTCTCCAACGAGCCGATCACCGACGTCCAGCCGCCCGACCCGGCGCTCGCGAACAGCCCCGTGGCCGACCGCGCCCAGCGCTCCATCGTGAAGGTCACGGGCACGGCCCCGAGTTGCGGCAAGGTCCTGGAGGGCACCGGCTTCGTCTTCTCCGGCCGGCGCGTGATGACCAACGCCCACGTGGTGGGCGGAGTCGACGAGCCGACCGTGCAGATCGGCGGCGAGGGCAGGAAGTACGACGCCAAGGTCGTGCTCTACGACTGGCGGCGTGACATCGCCGTGCTCGACGTGCCGGACCTCAAGGCGCCCGTGCTGCGGTTCACCCCGAAGGACGCGAGCAGCGGCGACAACGCGATCGTCGCCGGCTTCCCGGAGAACGGGTCGTACGACGTGCGGGCCGCGCGCGTACGCGGCCGCATCACCGCCAACGGCCCGGACATCTACCACCGGGGCACGGTCCGCCGTGACGTGTACTCCCTCTACGCGACCGTCCGCCAGGGCAACAGCGGCGGCCCGCTGCTCACACCCGACGGCAAGGTCTACGGCGTCGTGTTCGCCAAGTCGCTCGACGACGCCGAGACGGGATACGCGCTGACCGTGGACGAGATCCAGGAGGACATCACCAAGGGACGCACGGCCAACCGCCAGGTGGGCAGCGACAGCTGCGCCCTGTAGGACGAGTCGTCAGGCCCTGCGGTCAGGCTCCCCGGACCGGCACTGTCGCCGGGCGTGTCGTCGGGCTCCTGCCGCCGGGTCCTGTCGTTCGGACCAGGCGGTGGACGCGGCGTCGTTGCCGCAGGTGTCGGGGTGTCACTCGCGCGAGTGATGTCTCAGTCGCGTGTGTGGCGCAGACGTACGGAGACCCAGCGGGCCCGGCGGCGGAGGATGCGCGGGATCCCCACCCTGGGATCCGCGGTCACCATCTGCGGTGCGCCGCTTCGCTGGTGGGGGTTCGTACCGCTCGCCGAGCGGCGATTGCGGGTTGCGTCACTGTAGTCGTGCGTCCAGCCCATACCCCGACGTGTGCCCCCGCCCCATGGTCGATAACCGCTCCCGAGGCGTCCAATTGGCCTATGCGTCGGGCAATTGGCCGTTCGTAGGACAAGCGTTCACGGGCCGGTACGGGGCGGGGTCGCCCGGTCACCGGTCGGGTTCGGGATCCCGCAGCCAGTTGACCAGTTCCGAGGAGAACGCCACGGGGTCCTCCTCGTGCGGGAAGTGCCCGAGACCGTCGAACAGACGCCAGCGGTAGGGGGCTTCGACGTACTCCCCGGACCCGGCCGCGCTGCGCGTGCGCATCACGGGGTCGAGCGAGCCGTGCAGATGGAGCGTCGGCACCCGCACGGGCCGCTTCATCCGCCGGTTGAACTGGATGCCGTCCGGGCGGGCCAGGGAGCGCACCATCCAGCGGTACGGCTCGACCGCGCAGTGCGCGGCGGAGGGGATGCACATGGCGCGACGGTAGGTCTGCAGCGCCTCGTCCTCGGGCGGGCGCGGCCCGGACCACTCCTGGATCAGCTCCGCCACCAGCGCCCCGTCGTCGGCGGTGAGCTGCCGCTCCGGGATCCAGGGCCGCTGGAACCCCCAGATGTGTGACCCGGCGCGGGTCTGCTTGACGTCCCGCAGCATGGCCGCACGCCAGCGCCGCGGGTGCGGCATGGACGCGACCGCCAGCCGCCGCACGAGCTTGGGGCGCATCGCGGCCGCCGTCCACGCGAGGTATCCGCCCAGGTCGTGGCCGACCAGCGCGGCGTCCGGCTCGCCGAGGGAGCGGATGACGCCGGTGACATCGAGCGCGAGGTTGGCGGGGTCGTAGCCGCGGGGGGTGCGGTCGCTGCCGCCGACGCCCCGCAGGTCCATGGCGACGGCCCGGAAACCCGCGTCGGCCAGGGCCACCAGCTGGTGCCGCCAGGTCCACCAGAACTGCGGGAAGCCGTGCAGCAGCAGCACCAGCGGCCCGTCGCCCAGCTCGGCGATGTGGAAGCGGGCGCCGTTGGCGGCGACGTCCCGATGGCTCCAGGGGCCGTCCAGCAGGACGGCCGGAGCCGCTGGTTCCGAAGGTGTCTGTCCCGCAGGGGTGGAGGAGCCCGTCATGACGACGAGCGTGCCACAGCCTCGATGGCCTCGGGGACCCGGTCCTGCACGAGCTCCGGACGCGGGTGCGGCTTGGCCTTCTGCAGCACGACCGCGCTCTCCTTCATCGACGCGGCGACCTTCTGCGGGCCCTTGCTCTTCTTGGCCTTCTTCGCGAAGGTCACGCCGATCAGCGCGAGCACCCCGGCGACCAGCACGTTCGCCGCGAAGGACAGCAGGAAGCAGACCGCGAGGTTCCAGTCGCTCCAGGTGCGGATGCCGTACGCCAGCGCGAAGTTCAGCATCGGCAGGGAGAAGATCAGTACCGCGCCGGCCGCCGAGAAGGCGCCGCCACTGGTCGCACCGCGCTTCACGTCCTGCTTGAGCTGCGCCTTCGCCAGCGCGATCTCGTCGTGCACCAGCGCCGACATTTCCGCCGTCGCCGAGGCGAACAGCTGGCCGATGCTGCGTTCGGCGCCGACCGGGCTGCCGTCGGGTGCGCTCATCGCGGTCTCCCTCTTCTGCGTACGGTCCGTTTTCCGCGTCTTGTTCCTGACCCGCCGCAGTCGTCCGACTGGGTACGGCCTGACTGCGTACGGTCCCGTCTTTTGTACCGTCTCGTCAGATCATGCCGGACGGTGGTGGTCCTCGCCTGCCCCGCCCGGTACTTCGGCAAGCCCGTGGCGCGCCGCTGCCTTCTCCTGGGCGATCCTGCGGTGCTCGGCGGCCTTGCGCTCGTAGAGGGCGGCGAGCCGCAGGTGGTAGGCCGGGTCGTCCTCCTCGTAGACGTCCGGGATGCCGTCGGCGTCCTCGTCGCGCTCCTCGTCCTCCCACAGGCGGCGGTACTTGGCGTTGCGGAGCTTCAGCAGGACGGTCGCGAGTGTCGCGGCGATGAGCGAGCCCAGCAGGACGGCGGCCTTGACCTCGTTCGTCATCGCCTGGTCGCCGTCGAAGGCGAGTTCGCCGATGAGGAGCGACACGGTGAAGCCGATGCCGGCGAGGCTCGCCACCGCGAACACGTCCGCCCAGGCGAGGTCGTCGCTGAGCGAGGCCCGGGTGAAGCGGGCCGTCAGCCAGGTGCCGCCGAAGATGCCGAGCGCCTTGCCGACGACGAGACCGAGGACCACACCGAGGGTCTCCGGCCGCGTGAACACGTCGACGAGCGCCCCGCCGGACACCGCCACGCCCGCGCTGAACAGCGCGAACAGCGGCACCGCGAGCCCCGCCGACAGGGGCCGTACCAGGTGCTCGATGCGCTCACCGGGGGAGTGGTCCTCGCCCTCGCGCCGGTGGCAGCGCAGCATGAGGCCCATGGCGACACCGGCGACGGTGGCGTGGATGCCGCTGTTGTACATCAGCGCCCAGACGACGAGGCCCAGCGGCACGTACACGTACCAGCCGCGCACGCCCGTACGCAGCAGCAGCCAGAAGAGCACCAGCCCCGCGACGGCCCCGCCGAGCGCGGCGAAGTTCAGGTCGGCGGTGAAGAACACCGCGATGATCAGGATCGCGAAGAGGTCGTCGACGACGGCGAGGGTCAGCAGGAACGCCCGCAGCGCGCTCGGCAGAGAGGTGCCGATGACGGCGAGGACGGCGAGCGCGAACGCGATGTCGGTGGCGGTCGGCACGGCCCAGCCCGCCAGCGAGCCGCCCCCCGCGCCGGCGGTGACGGTGTAGACGAGCGCCGGTACGGCCATGCCGCACAGCGCGGCGACGACGGGCAGCGCGGCGGCCTTCGGATCACGCAGGTCGCCCGCCACGAGTTCCCGCTTGAGCTCGATGCCGGCGACGAAGAAGAAGATCGCGAGCAGTCCGTCGGCGGCCCAGTGCGCGACGGACAGGTCGAGGCCGAGGGCGGCGGGGCCCAGGTGGTAGTGGGAGACGCTCTCGTAGCTGTCGTGCAGCGCGGGGATGTTCGCCCACAGCAGCGCCGTGACCGCGGCGGCGAGCAGCAGCACCCCGCCGACGGTCTCGGTGCGCAGCGCGTCCGCCACATAGGTCCGCTCGGGGAGCGACAGCCGGCCGAGGACCTTGCGGGTGGTGGAGCGGGGCGCGGTCACGAGGGAGACCTCCGGTCGGTGGGCAGGGCTGAACGCATGCCGACCAGACTTCCCGGCGCACCATCGAGCAATTGTTTTGCTTAGTTTAGCTAAAGGTGTGCCGGGGTGCACCTCAGGGCACCCGGCTCGCTGCCCGCCGGGTGCCCGTAGCCGGTTCCGCTACGCCTGCTCAGTCCTCGCCGGGCGCGGTCGGCAGCTTGGCCTGGATGAGGTCCATGACCGTGGAGTCGGTCAGCGTGGTGACGTCACCGAGCTGACGGTTCTCCGCGACGTCCCGCAGCAGCCGCCGCATGATCTTGCCGGAGCGGGTCTTGGGCAGCTCGGCCACCGGCAGGATCCGCTTCGGTTTGGCGATCGGGCCGAGGGTGTTGCCCACATGCGTGCGCAGCTCGGCGACCAGGTCCTCGGTCTCGGCGGCCGTGCCGCGCAGGATCACGAAGGCGGCGATCGCCTGCCCGGTCGTCTCGTCCGCCGCGCCGACCACGGCCGCCTCGGCGACCGCGGGGTGGGAGACGAGAGCCGACTCGACCTCGGTGGTGGAGATGTTGTGCCCGGAGACGAGCATGACGTCGTCGACCCGGCCGAGCAGCCAGATGTCGCCGTCGTCGTCCTTCTTGGCACCGTCACCGGCGAAGTACTTGCCCTCGAACCGCGACCAGTACGTGTCGATGAACCGCTGGTCGTCGCCCCAGATGGTGCGCAGCATCGACGGCCACGGCTCGGTGAGCACCAGGTAGCCGCCACCGCCGTTGGGCACCTCGTTCGCCTCGTCGTCGACGACCGTCGCGGAGATGCCGGGCAGCGGCGTCTGCGCGGAGCCGGGCTTCGTGGCGGTCACGCCCGGCAGCGGGGTGATCATCATCGAGCCGGTCTCGGTCTGCCACCAGGTGTCGACGACCGGGGTGCGGTCGCCGCCGATGTTCTTGCGGTACCAGATCCACGCCTCGGGGTTGATCGGCTCGCCGACCGAGCCCAGCACCCGCAGGCTGGACAGGTCGAACTTGGCGGGGATGTCGTCACCCCACTTCATGAACGTGCGGATCGCGGTCGGCGCGGTGTAGAGGATCGTCACGCCGTACTTCTGCACGATCTCCCAGAAGCGGCCCTGGTGCGGGGTGTCGGGCGTGCCCTCGTACATGACCTGCGTCGCGCCGTTCGCCAGCGGGCCGTAGACGATGTACGAGTGGCCGGTGACCCAGCCGACGTCCGCGGTGCACCAGTAGACGTCGGTCTCCGGCTTGAGGTCGAAGACGGCGTGGTGGGTGTAGGCGGTCTGCGTGAGATAGCCGCCGGAGGTGTGCAGGATGCCCTTCGGCTTCCCCGTGGTGCCCGACGTGTAGAGGATGAACAGCGGGTGTTCGGCGCCGAAGGCCTGCGGGGTGTGCTCGGCGCTCTGCCGCTCCACCAGGTCGTGCCACCACACGTCGCGGCCCTCGGTGAAGGCGACCTCCTGGCCGGTGCGGCGTACGACCAGGACGTGCTCGACGATGCCTGCCTTCTCCACGGCCTCGTCCACGGCCGGCTTGAGCGCGGACGGCTTGCCGCGCCGGTAGCCGCCGTCGGAGGTGATGATCACGCGGGCGTCGGCGTCCTGGATGCGGGTGGCGAGCGCGTCGGAGGAGAAACCGCCGAAGACGACCGAGTGGGCGGCGCCGATCCGGGCGCAGGCCAGCATCGCGATCGCCGTCTCGGGGATCATCGGCATGTAGACGGCGACCCGGTCGCCCGCCTGGACTCCCAGCTCCTGCAGGGCGTTGGCCGCCTTGGAGACCTCGTCCTTGAGCTCGGCGTAGGTGAGGGCGCGACTGTCGCCGGGTTCGCCCTCGAAGTGGATGGCGACCCGGTCGCCGTGCCCGGCCTCCACATGGCGATCGACGCAGTTGTAGGCGACGTTGAGCTCGCCGTCCTTGAACCACTTGGCGAACGGCGGGTTCGACCAGTCGAGGGTCTCGGTGGGCTCCTTGGCCCAGGTCAGCCGGCGGGCCTGCTCGGCCCAGAAGCCGAGCCTGTCAGCCTTGGCCTGTTCATACGCCTCCGCGGTGACGTTGGCGTCGGCGGCCAGGTCGGCGGGGGGTGCGAACCTGCGCTCTTCCTTGAGCAGGTTGGCCAGGCTCTCGTTGCTCACGGCATCTGCCTTTCCCAGGGTGTCCGTTGTGTCCCAGGCCACAGCTCATCAGACCCGGGGGTGCGATGACAAGGGCCGACCGCCGATTGGTTTAGACCTCTTGGCGGTGCGGTCGGGGCCGGGGGTCATCCGTACCCACGGACGCCGACCAGGGAAGGTTCACCGGCGCGGGGCCACCGGCGCGGGGCACACTCCCGGCCCTGGGGGGCCGGACGGGATCCGCCCCGCCCCGGCGTGCGGGGCGGGAGACGTCCTGACCGGGCGGGCCGGCTGACCGGGCGGACCGGCCCGGAGGCGCCCTCGCACGGCGTGCCGGGTGGGCAGGCGATGTGGCGGGGCGCCGGGCGGGAAGACGATGTGGCGGGGCGCCGGGCGGGAAGACGATGTGGCGGGGCGCCGGGCGGGAAGACGATGTGGCGGGGCGCCGGATGGGCAGGCGATGTGGCGGGGCGCCGGCCGGGAAGACGACGTGGCGGGGCGCCGGGCCCGGACGATGTCCCGGCCCGGCGCCCCGTGCCGCGCTCATGCCGTCAGGTCGGACTCCCTCACGCGGTCGAAGACGCCACCCGCGTCCGTCTCGGTGAGCAGGTACGCCTCGGCCTCGCCCACGTGGAAGTACATGCCGTGCAGCTCCAGGGCGCCCTCGTCGAGGGCCCGGGCCACCGAGTCGTGCGCGCGCAGGTGCTCCAACTGCTGGACCACGTTGGTCAGGCAGAGCTGCTCGACCGCGTCCTCGGGGGCGCGCCCGGCGAGGCTGCCCCAGGGCAGACGGTCGTCGGCCATGCGCTCCAGACTCGGCAACCCGTGCCGCAGCCACCGCTTCAGCGGGGTGCGGGCGCCGCCGGGCTCGGAGTTGAGCAGCGCCTGCATGGCGCCGCACCCCGAGTGCCCGCAGACCGTGATGGACCGCACCCGCAGGACGTCCACGGCGTACTCGATCGCCGCCGCCACCGAGTCGTCACCGCTCTCCTCGCCCGGGCGCGGGACGAGGTTGCCCACGTTGCGCACGACGAACAGGTCGCCCGGCCCGCTGGAGGTGATCATCGAGGTGACCAGCCGGGAGTCGGCGCAGGTGAGGAAGAGCTGCGACGGCTGCTGCCCCTCTCTCGCCAGCCGGGCCAGCTCGCTGCGCACCAGGGGTGCGGTGTTGCGCTGGAACGCGCTGATGCCACGCGCCAGTTCGTGCCCGCTGGCTCCGCCGGGGCCCGTCGGGTCCGGCTCGGAGCGGTCCGACCCGTCCGGGTTCTTCTCGGCAGGGGGTGCGGACTGGGGGCCGTCGCACTGGTGGTTGCGCCAGGGTGTCCAGGGCCGGCAGCGGCAGTCGCCGGAGGTCTGGGGCTCGGAGATACGGATGCCGGGATGCCGGCCGGTGATCTCGACGGTGCCGCCCTGCGCGGTGTGCGTCTTCTGCCAGTCCTGCAACGTCTCGTACGCGGCGTGGTCCATGAACGACCCGTCCAGCTCGACGACGGTGTCGGCGCCGTGGGGCACGAGGTGCAGGGCCCGGCTGAGCCGTGGCACCGCGAGGAACGTCAACTGGCCTCTGACGTGTACGTGATGGACTCCTTCCCTCTCTTCGTGCGTGATGCGGGTGCGGGTGAGGCGGTGCAGGGCGACGCCGACGGCCGTGGCGATGCCGAGCGCGACGCCCTCCAGGACGCCGAGGGAGACCACGCCGAGGGTGGTGACGGCGTAGACCCACACTTCACGGTGGCGGGTCACCGTGCGGATGTGGTTCAGGGACACCATCTGGATGCCGACGGCCATCACCAGGGCGGCGAGCGAGGCGAGCGGGATGAGCTCCAGGATCGGGACCATCAGCAGCGTGGCGATCACTACGAGAACGCCGTGCAGCATCGTGGAGTTCCGGCTGACCGCGCCCGCGTGGACATTCGCCGAACTGCGCACGGCAACACCGGCGATGGGCAGTCCGCCGAGCGAGCCGGAGACGATGTTGGCGGCGCCCTGTCCGAGCAGTTCGCGGTCGAGGTTCGAGCGCCCGACACGGGGCGGCAGACCCGGGCGGGCGGCCACCAGCTTGTCCACGGCGACCGCGCCGAGCAGGGACTGCACGCTGCACACCAGCGTGGTGGTGAGCACGGCGGCGACCAGGCCGAGCACGGGGCCCTCGGGGAGTCCGGCCAGGGCGTGATTGCTCCAGGACGGCAGGTCGACCTTGGGCAGGCGGAGCCCGGCGAGGGCGGCGGCCGCGGTGGCTCCGCCGACGGCCACGAGCGCCGCCGGGACCTTGCGCAGCAGGCGTCCGGCCCGGCCGGGAAGTCTCGGCCAGAGCAGCAGCAGCGCCAGGGTCAGGACGCTCACGGACACGGCCGCCGGGCGCATGTGCGCCAACTGGGCGGGCAGCGCGAGGAGGTTGTCCGGGACGGAGCTCTGCGGTGTGCCGCCGAGCACGATGTGCAGCTGGGCGACGGCGATGGTGACGCCGATCCCGGCGAGCATGCCGTGCACGATGGCGGGGCTGACGGCGAGGGCGCCACGGGCCACGCGCAGGCAGCCCAGGCCCAGTTGGGCGAGGCCGGCGAGGACGGTGATGGCGCAGGTCGTCCGCCAGCCGTAGCGCTGGATGAGGTCGGCGGTGACGACGGTGAGCCCGGCGGCGGGGCCGCTCACCTGGAGGGGGGAGCCGCCGAGCCGCCCGGCGACGAGCCCGCCCACGGCCGCGGCCACGAGGCCGGCCTGGAGGGGGGCGCCGGTGGCCAGGGCGATGCCCAGGGACAGGGGGAGTGCGATGAGGAAGACCGCGATCGAGGCCGAGATGTCGGCACCCGCGATCCGGAAGCGGCGGGGTCCGGTCGGCGGCGGACTGTGGGGTGGATGGGTGCGCTCGGTCTGGTTCGGGTCGGCGGCGCGTGTGGGGACGCAGGCTGACATGGTTTCCCGTCTCCTCCGGGGCTGCGCGGTCGCGTGAAGGGGGTCCGCTCGGGGCGGGGGTATCGGTCGCGGCGGTCACGGTGTAATGCGGCGGGATGAAACAACGTTCGGTAAACGGATCGTAATGCAGAGTAAAGGGCGGGCATAGACTTTACGGGCAAATGGGTTCATAAATCACCCTGAAGAGTGAAGTAGCTATTTGGTCGGCTTGTCGTACTAATTCCTTCTCGGTCTCGTGCGAATTTGGCGGCGCTGTCCGCACCCGAGAGAAGGAAGAAGGTGGGCGGAACATGGCCGCCACCCCCAGGATCGCCGCGGGCTCCGTCATCGCCGCGGTCTGCGCCGCATCGCTCGCCGGCTGCGCGACCGGCACCCCTCAGCAAGAGACCCCGGATCGGCAGAAGCCGACGCCCGCACAGGCACCGAAGAGCGCGGTCCGGCTGATCGGAGACGGCTCCACCGCCTACACCGGCGCCCAGCCGCACCTGCCACGCCCCGAACGCCTGCGGCCGGGCCAGAAGCCCCCGCAGT
Source organism: Streptomyces sp. NPDC059696 (assembly GCF_042733745.1). Taxonomy (NCBI): domain Bacteria; kingdom Bacillati; phylum Actinomycetota; class Actinomycetes; order Kitasatosporales; family Streptomycetaceae; genus Streptomyces; species Streptomyces sp. NPDC059696. The sequence goes on along the minus strand of NZ_JBHWFG010000013.1, from coordinate 131,449 downwards.
TCGTCGTCTTCTCCTGGGACGGCGCGGGCGAGGACAGCCAGAAGCTGTTCTCGCACTTCCGCAAGGTCGCCAAGGAGAACAACGCGACCATGACGTACTTCCTGAGCGGCGTGTACATGCTGCCGGAGGAGAAGCGCGACCGGTACCGGCCGCCGCAGCACTCCCCGGGCCGCTCCGACATCGGCTTCAACGACCGCGACGGCATCGCCGCCACCGCCAAGCAGCTGCGCCTGGCGTGGCTGGAGGGCAACGAGGTCGGCACCCACTTCAACGGCCACTTCTGCGGCAGCGGCGGCGGCGTGGGCGAGTGGTCGGTGCAGGACTGGAAGGACGAGATCTCCCAGGCCAAGCAGTTCGTGAAGACCTGGAAGACCAACACCGGCCTGAAAGACGCCGCGCCGCTGCCCTTCGACTACGACAAGGAGCTGATCGGCGCCCGCACCCCCTGCCTGGAGGGCCAGCGCAACTTCATGCGCGCCGCGAGCGACCTGGGCTTCCGCTACGACACCAGCGGTGTGAACGACCAGGTCTGGCCGAAGAAGAAGATGGGCCTGTGGGACCTGTCGATGCAGCTCGTGCCGTTCCCCGGGCACTCCTTCGAGCAGCTCACCATGGACTACAACTTCATGGTCAACCAGTCGGGCACCAAGACCCAGGGCAACCCCGCCATGCACGACTTCTGGGGCGACCAGATGCGCGACGGCCTGCTCAAGGGCTTCTCACGGGCCTACAACGGCAACCGGGCGCCGCTGATCATCGGCAACCACTTCGAGTCCTGGAACGGCGGCACGTACATGCGGGCCGTCGAGGAGGTCGTCGAGACCGTGTGCACCAAGGAGGAGGTGCGCTGCGTCTCGTTCCGGCAGCTCGCGGACTGGCTCGACGCCCAGGACCCGAAGACGCTGGAGAAGCTGCGCACCCTGCAGGTGGGCCAGGCGCCCAAGGAGGGCTGGGCGTCCTTCCTGTCGGACCGGCCCGCCCCGGCGCCCAAGGGCGTACCCGGGGCTCCGGCGGCCGGGAGGTAGCCCTCGGGGCGGACGTCGCGTGGCGCACGCGCGCGTGAAGATGGCCACTCCGCCGCGGGGCGGGGCTCAGGGGTGCGTAGGGTCGTACTCATGAGTACAGCAGGCGCGAGCGCCGATCCCCTCGCGGCCCTGGGGGCGCTGCCCTCGGTGGCCGATTCCGTGGAGTCCGTACGCAAGGCCGTGGACCGGGTCTACGGACACCGGATCATGCGGCGGCGCAGCAACGCCATCACCTCCGAGGCCGCTCTGCGCGGCGCCCGCGGCTCGGCCGCGCTGTCCGGCGCCGACTGGGCCCTGGAGGAGGTCCGCCGGCGCACGGACTTCAGCGGTGACGACGAGGCCCGCACGGTGGGTGCCGCACTGCGGCTCACCGCGGAGGCGGGCCAGCTGCTGTCGATCTGGCGTCAGTCACCCCTGCGGGTGCTGGCCCGGCTGCACCTGGTGGCCGCGGCGGACAAGGCGGACCAGGTGGGACGGCCGCGGCAGGAGGGCGAACCGGTCGACGAGCCGCTCGTCGGGCTGCCGCTGCCGAGCGCCGACGAGGCGCACGGCAGGCTGGACGGACTGGCCGGGCTGATCATCGCGGGCGGTTCCGCGCCGGCGCTGGTGACGGCCGCCGTCGTGCACGGCGAACTGCTCGCTCTGCGCCCCTTCACCTCCCACAACGGCCTGGTCGCGCGCACGGCCGAGCGCATCGTCCTGGTCGGCAGCGGGCTGGACCCGAAGTCGGTCTGCGCGGCCGAGGTCGGCCACGCCGAGCTGGGGCGGGACGCCTACCTGGAAGCCCTCGGCGGGTACGTCTCCGGTACCCCGGAGGGCGTCGCCGCCTGGATCGCCCACTGCGGCCGGGCGGTCGAACTGGGGGCGCGCGAGTCGATGGCGGTGTGCGAGGCGCTGCAGCGCGGAGCGGCGTGACATCGCCCGGAGACAATGATGCGGCGGTACGAGTTCTCGTACCGCCGCTGGCATGAGCACCGGGTTACCAAGCGTCCTCGATATGTGCCCATCAGGCCGGGAGCTTTGCCCGTCACCTGGTGCGGCTGGCCCGTATTCGACGGGTCGACGTCGCGTGGGTGCCCGGTGTTCATGCGCGGTCCGTGGGGCCAAATGCGTAAAAAGGTGATCCTCTCGGATGTCCTTGGTCTCGCGGGCCGTTGGATCCTTTGTACTCCTGCCCCGCAACAAGCGGAAGCCCAGGCTGTACTTCTTTACTTTCGGGTTCACACAAGAAGCGGTGTCGCCGCAGGTCAAGCGACCGTCGCCCGGCGCCGGTTCGCATACCAGACGAGTCCCGCGGTGGCCGCCGCGGCGCCTATCGCGGCGACGGCGACGAGCGCCGGGCGCGGCGGTACGGCGAACGCGGGGATGCGCTGCTTGAGCCGTACCGGGCGGTGGAAGTCCAGGATCGGCCACCCGCGCGCGAGGGCCTCGCGGCGCAGCGCCCTGTCCGGGTTCACGGCATGGGGATTGCCGACGGACTCCAGCATCGGCACGTCGGTCGCCGAATCGCTGTAGGCGTAGCAGCGGCTGAGGTCGTATCCCTCGGACTCGGCCAGCTCCCTGATGGCCTCCGCCTTGGTCGGTCCGTAGGCGTAGTACTCCACGTCGCCGGTGAAGCAGCCGTCGTCGCCCACGACCATGCGGGTGGCGACCACGCGGTCCGCGCCCAGCAGCTCGCCGATCGGCTCGACCACCTCCGCGCCCGACGTGGACACGATCACGACGTCGCGGCCGGCGGTGTGGTGCTCCTCGATGAGGGAGGCGGCCTCGTCGTAGATGATCGGGTCGATCAGGTCGTGCAGCGTCTCGGCGACGATCTCCTTGACCTGCTGCACGTTCCAGCCGCGGCACAGGGCCGACAGATATGCGCGCATGCGCTCCATCTGGTCGTGGTCCGCGCCGCCGGCGAGGAAGACGAACTGGGCATATGCGGTACGCAAGACGGCCCTGCGGTTGATCAGACCGCCTTGGTAGAACGACTTGCTGAACGTGAGCGTGCTCGACTTCGCAATGACCGTCTTGTCCAGGTCAAAGAAGGCGGCTGTGCGGGGCAGCGAGTGGTTTTCCACGTCCCAGAGCATAGGGGCAGCCCATTCGGCGTAAGGTGGGGCGCGTGGGTTTGCCTGAGAAGGCTCTCGGGTACACCATGGAAGTCACGGATCGTTCGCGACCGTGCTAACCCGGCCCGACTCCTCCCCCCCCCGAGTCGGCCGTGGGGACGACCCCCGCTCTCCCCCCCGGCGGGGGTCGTCGCATGTCCGGGTGGGTTTTTCCTCCTCAGCGCGGCCTCGCAACCGTTGGGGCGTGGCTTTCGGCAGGGTCTTGTCATGTGCATGACCTGTAACGGCGTGTAGTCGTCGGACTGCTCTGTGGAGGTCGTACACAGGCGCTGAGTGGCTCACCGGTATGGGTGACGGCGATATTCACAACTCCCGGCACGTCCACAGTTATCCACCAAGATCCACACGATTTCCGGGATCGCTGCACCGTGATTCCAGCGCGTCCCGCTCGCGGCGAGTTCCTGGCCGGTTCCGAGTACCCGGGGAGCGTTTGGCCGGTTTCTGTCGGCCGTTCAGAGGGAGACCGCTTGTCGGTTCTTCCCACGTATGGGAATCGCGGGGCCGCAGTGGCTCTGCGAGTCATGCAGCGAAGGGGGTTGGAAACCGTGGCCGGAACCGTCACACACGATCCGCCGCCGGCCGCCGGAGGGCGGCAAGGGGGACCGCTGATCGTCACCGAGGACACCGAACTTCTCGACGATCTGCTCCGCCTGTGCGCGGCAGCCGGCGCCACACCCGAAGTGCACCACGGAGTGCCGGAGCACAGAGGCAGCTGGGAGGCCGCACCGCTCGTCCTGGTCGGTGACGACGCCGCGCGGCGGGTGCGCGGGGCCGCCCGCAGAAGGGGCGTCGTCCTCGTCGGCCGGGACCAGGACGACTCGGGGGTGTGGCGCAGGGCCGTCGAGATCGGCGCCGAGCACGTCCTGATGCTTCCCGACGGCGAGCAGTGGCTGGTCGACCGGATCGCCGACGTGGCCGAGGGAGTCGGCCGGCCCGCCCTCACCGTCGGCGTCATCGGCGGCCGGGGCGGGGCCGGAGCGTCCACGCTCGCCTGCGCCCTCGCCGTCACCTCCGCGCGGGAGGGGCTGCGCACCCTCCTAGTGGACGCCGATCCGCTGGGCGGCGGACTCGACGTCCTCCTCGGCGGCGAGACGGCCGAAGGACTGCGCTGGCCCGCCTTCGCCTCCTCGCGCGGACGGGTCGGCGGCGGAGCCCTGGAGGAGTCGCTGCCCGAGCTGCACGCACTGCGGGTGCTCAGCTGGGACCGCGGCGACCGGATCGCGGTCCCGCCGCAGGCGGTGCGCGCCGTGCTCGCGGCGGCCCGGCGCCGGGGCGGCACCGTCGTGGTCGACCTGCCGCGCCGGATCGACGACGGCGTCGCCGAGGTCCTCTCCCAACTGGACCTGGGCCTGCTGGTGGTGCCGGCCGAGCTGCGGGCCGTCGCCGCCGCCGGGCGGGTGGCCTCCGCGGTCGGCATGGTCCTGCGGGACCTGCGGGTGGCGGTGCGCGGGCCGTACCCACCGGGTCTCGACGACCGTGAGGTGGCCCGCCTACTCGGACTGCCCCTGGTCGGCGAGGTGCCGGCCGAGCCGGGCCTGTCCCGCCCGGACGAGGGCACGGCACCACCGGGCGCCGCCCCGCGAGGACCGCTCGCCCGCTTCTGCAAGGAGTTCTGGGAGCGCGCACTCGTCGAGGCGGGTACGGCGTGAGCACCCCGGCCGCACTGGAGGGCGCGGCACTGCTCGACGGGGTGCGGCGGTGGCTGGCCGACAGCGGGGCCGAGCCGACGCCCGCACGCGTGGCGCAGGCGCTGCGGGAGCAGGGACGGGTCCTCGGGGACGCCGAAGTCCTCGGAGCGGCCGCGCAGTTGCGGTCCGAGCTGGTCGGAAGCGGGCCGCTGGAGCCGCTCCTCGCCGATCCGTCGGTGACGGACGTGCTGGTGTCGGCCCCGGACCGGGTCTGGGTGGACCGGGGCGGCGGACTGGAGCTGACGCCGGTGCGGTTCGCGGACGCGGCGGCCGTGCGGCGTCTCGCCCAGCGCCTCGCCGCGGTGGCGGGTCGCCGGCTGGACGACGCCCGGCCCTGGGCCGACGCCCGGCTGCCCGACGGGACGCGGCTGCACGCGGTGCTGCCGCCGGTGGCCGTGGGCTGCGCCTGCCTGTCGCTGCGGGTCGTCCGGCCGCGCGCCTTCACGCTCGGCGAGCTGGTCGCGGCGGGCACGGTGCCGCCGGGCGGGGATCGCATGCTGCGCGCCCTGCTCGACGCCCGGCTGTCCTTCCTCGTCAGCGGCGGCACCGGCACCGGCAAGACCACGCTGCTGAGTGCCCTCCTGGGGCTGGTGGGGCCGGGCGAGCGGATCGTCCTCGCCGAGGACTCGGCGGAACTGCGGCCCGACCACCCGCACGTCGTGCGGCTGGAGACCAGACCCGCCAACCAGGAGGGCGCAGGCCTCGTCACCCTCGAGGACCTGGTGCGCCAGGCGCTGCGGATGCGGCCGGACCGGCTGGTCGTGGGCGAGGTGCGCGGGCCCGAGGTGGTGCATCTGCTGGCCGCGTTGAACACGGGCCACGAGGGCGGCTGCGGGACGGTGCACGCCAACGCCGCCGCCGATGTGCCGGCCCGCCTGGAGGCCCTCGGCACGGCGGCGGGACTGGACCGGGCCGCACTGCACAGCCAGTTGGCGGCAGCCCTCTCCGTGGTGCTGCACCTGGTGCGCGACCGGGCCGGGCGGCGGCGGATCGCCGAGGTGCACGTGCTGGAGCGGGACGCCTCGGGACTGGTGCGGACGGTGCCGGCGCTGCGGTGGGGCGCGGAGGCATTCGGCCGCGAGCGCGGATGGGAGCGGCTGAGGGCACTGCTGCGGGACGGAGCGAGTGACATGGAGCCGGGTGAAGGAGGGGGTGCGACATGACCGGGGCGTCCGAGATGTCGGTGGGTGCGGCCGTGGCCTGCATGGGGGCCGCTGTCTGGATGCTGGGCGAACGCGAGGAGGCGGCCAGGCGGGCGCGGCTGCTGCTCGCGCAGGGCGGCCACACCGGAAGGGCGTCGCCCGGGTGGTGGTGGACGGCCGACGGGCTGTGGCGGGTCCGCGGGCGGCTGCGCGCCGAGTGGTGGTCGCCGGTGGCGGGACTGCTGCTGGCAGTGCTCGGGACGTCGGTGCTGCCGGCCGTCCTGGGAGCGGCCGGGGTGCCGTTGCTGCGACGGGCCCGGCTGGCCGCCTGGGCGCGGCGGGACCGGGAACGCCGGACGGACGCGGTGATCGCGCTGTGCGGGGCGCTCGCCGGCGAGGTGCGGGCCGGGCGACAGCCGGGAGAGGCGCTGCTCCGGGCCGCCCGGGACTGCGACGGACTCGGGGACGCGCAGTCCACGGTGCTGGCGGCGGCGCGGTTCGGCGGTGACGTCCCGGACGCGCTCGCCACCGCGGCACGGCAACCGGGTGCCGAGGGGCTGCGGGGACTCGCGGCGTGCTGGCGGGTGGCCGTGGACCAGGGCGCGGGACTCGCGGCCGGACTCGACCGGCTCGCCGCGGCCCTGCGCGCCGAGCGTGACCAACAGCAGGACCTCCGGGCCCAGTTGGCGGGCGCCCGGGCCACGGCGGTGATGCTCGCCGGGTTGCCGGCGCTGGGGCTTCTCATCGGCACCGCCCTGGGCGCCGACCCCCTCCACGTCCTGCTGCACACCGGGGCGGGCCTGGGCTGTCTTGCGGCGGGCGGAGCGCTGGAGGGCGCGGGGCTGTGGTGGGTGCGGCGGATCGTGCGGGGCGCGGAGGAGGCGGCGTGAGCGGGGAAGCCGTCCACAGGCTGGGGGCGGCCATGGGGATGGCCCTGGCCGCGGTATGGGTGGTGCGTCGGCTGGTGCGGGCGCGGCGCCGCCGGAGGATCCGCCGGCGGCTGACCGAGCTGGCCGGCGTCCGGGAAGCGGCGGTCGCCGTCCCCCGGCCGGAATGGCGCGGGGCCGCACGGAGGTGGTCGGCCCCCGTGGGCGTGGCATGCGCCGGATGGGTGCTGGTCGGAGGCCTCGCCGGGGCCGCGGTGGGCCTCGTCGGCGCGGTGGTCGTGTGGCGGTGGCGGCTGAGGCGGGACACGGCCGAGGCGGACCCGGGCGCGCCCGGACTCGCGGAGGCGGCCCGGCAACTGCCCCTCGCCGCCGACCTGCTGGCGGCGTGCATCGCGGCGGGCGCCGGCCCGGTCGTCGCGGCCCAGGCGGTGGGTGAGGCCTTGGGCGGACCGGTCGGCGACGCCCTCGCCCGGGGTGCGGCGGAGGTACGGCTGGGCGGCGAACCCGGCTCGGCCTGGCGGAGGTTGGGAGCCCTGCCGGGCGCCGGAGGTCTGGCCCGGCTGCTCGAACGGGCCGATGTGTCCGGGTTGCCCGCGGCGGTTCCGGTCGCACGGCTCGCCGCGGACGCCCGGGCCGACTGGGGCCGCGCCGCGACGGCCAGGGCACGCCGGGCGGGCGTGATGGTCAGCGCGCCGGTCGGGCTCTGCTTCCTCCCCGCGTTCATCGCGGTCGGCGTGCTGCCCGTGGTGATCGGACTCGCGGGCGGGGCGCTCGGAGGAGGTGGTGGATGACACGGCAGCGGACCCGGAACCAGTGAACGACACGACGAAAAAACGAAGTTCGGACTCTTTCCTACGGGGGTTGAGATGTATCAGGCGGTACGGGCACGGCTGTGTGCCCTGGTGTGCGGGATGCGTACGGCGCGGCGGGACGCGGGGATGGTCACATCCGAGTACGCGATGGGAATCGTCGCCGCGGTGGCGTTCGCCGTGGTGCTCTACAAGGTCGTCACGAGCGGCCCGGTCAGTGCGGAGCTGCAGAACATCGTGAAGGGCGCCCTCAATGCGCGGATGTGAGCGGGGCGCTGACCGGGGCTTCGTCACGGCGGAGTCGGCCGTGGTGCTGCCCGTGCTGGTGATGTTCGCGATGGCGCTGGTGTGGGGGCTGCTGGTGGTGGCGGCACAGATCCAGTGCGTGGACGCGGCGCGGACGGGCGCGCGTGCGGCGGCCCGACAGGACCCGCCCGGCGCGGTCGTGGAACTGACCCGGGAGGCGGCACCGCCCGGCGCGAAGGTGACGGTCAGGCGGGACGCGGAGCACGTCCGGGTGACCGTTGTGGCCGAGCCGCCGGTGCTGCGTGGTCTCTCCTTCGCCGTGCGCGAGGAGGCCGTGGCATCGGTGGAGGAGGCGGTGGGCACGTGAGTCGTGCGGAGTGGAGGCGGGGTCGGGGCGGGGATCCGCCGGGGGCGGGAGCGCCGGTGAGGAGGCGGTGGGGGCGGTGGGGCACGTGAGCGCGTGCGGAGTGGAGGCGGGGTCGGGGCGGGGATCGGTCGGGGGCCGGAGCGCCGGTTCGGACCGCGGCTCCGCCACCGTGTGGAGCGTCGGAGCGATCGCCGTGCTGTGCGTGGTCTTCGGTGTGGTGCTCGCGCTCGGGCAGGCCGTGGTCGTCCGGCACCGTGCGGCGGGCGGCGCCGATCTCGCGGCGCTCGCGGCGGCGGACCACTGGGCCGACGGGGGTGCGACGGCCTGCGGCCGGGCGGGGCGGGTGGCCCGGGCGCAGGGCGTGCGGCTGGTGCGGTGCGAGGTCGCCGGGGAGATCTCCGACGTGACGGCGGCGTCGGGGTGGGGGCCGTTCACGGTGGAGGTCAGGGCGCGGGCGGGGCCTCCGACGGTTCCGCTGCGTCTCCCGGCGACCGCCGGGGCGCCTCGCTCCCTGCAGTCCCGTCCCCTGCCGTTTCGTCCCCCGCCGTCTCGCCCCCTGGCGCCTCGTCCCCCGGCTGCTTCTCCTCCGGGGCTCCCTCCAGCAGCACGGTGAGGAGCCGCACCGCCCCCCTCTTGTGCAGCGGGTCGTTGCCGTTGCCGCACTTGGGGGACTGGATGCAGGACGGGCAGCCGGCGTCGCATTCGCAGGACGCGATGGCCTGGCGGGTGGCGGTCAGCCAGGTGCGGGCGGTGTGGAAGGCGCGCTCCGCGAAGCCCGCGCCGCCCGGGTGGCCGTCGTAGACGAAGACCGTGGGCAGGAGCGTGTCGGGGTGGAGCGGGATCGACACGCCGCCGATGTCCCAGCGGTCGCACGTCGCGAAGAGGGGCAGCAGGCCGATCGACGCGTGCTCGGCGGCGTGCAGCGAGCCGCCGAGGATCTCCGGATCGATCCGGGCGCGGTCCAGCTGGTCCTCGGTGACGGTCCACCACACGGCGCGCGTGCGCAGCGTACGAGGAGGGAGGTCCAGTTTCGTCTCGCCGAGGACCTCGCCCGTGATGAGCCGACGACGCAGGAAGGAGACGACCTGGTTGGTGACCTCGACGGAGCCGTAGCAGAGGCGGCCATCGCCCCAGGGGACCTCCACGTCCGTCTCCAGGACGGAGATGGACGTGGTGTCGCGGGCGACCGTGGAGTACGGCGGGGCGGCCTCCTCGACGAGGGCGACGGATTCCTCCAGGTCCAGCGACCGCACCAGGTAGGTGCGGCCCTGGTGAAGGTGGACCGCCCCTTCGTGCACCGTCGAGTGCGCGGCGCCGGCGTCGACCGTGCCGAGCAGCCTGCCCGTGCCGGTCTCGACGACCTGGACCGGACGTCCGCCCTCACCGCGGATGTCCGTCAGATCGGCGGCGCGCTCACGGCGGGTCCAGTGCCAGGCCCTGGTGCGGCGGCGCAGCAGCTTCGCCGCCTCCAGCTGGGGCAGCAGGCCCTCGGCGGCCGGGCCGAACAGGTCGAGGTCCTCGTCTGTCAGGGGCAGTTCCGCGGCGGCCGCGCACAGGTGCGGGGCCAGCACGTAGGGGTTGTCGGGATCGAGCACGGTCGATTCGACGGGCCGGTCGAACAGCGCCTCGGGATGGTGGACGAGGAAGGTGTCCAGCGGGTCGTCGCGGGCGACCAGGACGGCCAGCGCCCCCTGGCCGGCCCGTCCGGCCCGGCCCGCCTGCTGCCACAGGGAGGCCCGGGTGCCCGGGTAGCCGGCGATGACGACCGCGTCGAGGCCGGAGATGTCGATGCCGAGTTCGAGGGCGTTCGTCGCGGCGAGGCCCAGCAGTTCACCCGAATGGAGGGCTTGTTCGAGAGCGCGCCGCTCTTCCGGGAGATAGCCGCCCCGGTACGCCGCGACACGCCGGGACAGCGACCGGTCGACCTCGGCCAGACGTTCCTGGGAGATCACCGAGATCAGTTCGGCGCCACGCCGGGAGCGGACGAAGGCGACCGAGCGCACGCCCTGCACGGTCAGGTCGGTCAGCAGGTCGGCGGCCTCCGCGGTGGCCGTACGGCGGACGGGGGCGCCCTTCTCGCCGTGCAGCTCGGTCAGCGGCGGCTCCCACAGGGCGAACACCAGTTCACCACGGGGGGAGGCGTCGTCGGCCACCTCCAGCACCGGCAGGCCGGTGAGGCGGCGAGCGGCCACCGCGGGTTCCGCGGCCGTCGCCGAGGCCAGCAGGAACACGGGCGACGCGCCGTAGCGGGCACACAGCCGGCGCAGCCGGCGCAGCACCTGGGCGACGTGTGATCCGAAGACGCCGCGGTAGGTGTGGCACTCGTCGATCACGACGTACTTCAGCGACTTCAGGAAGGAGGCCCAGCGGGGGTGGGACGGCAGGATGCCCCGGTGCAGCATGTCCGGGTTGGTCAGGACGTAGTTGCCGTACTGGCGGATCCACTCGCGCTCCTCGAACGGAGTGTCGCCGTCGTACACGGCGGCGCGTACCGCATGGCCCAAGGGGTGTGAAAGTTCCTTCACGGACCGGCACTGGTCCGCCGCGAGCGCCTTGGTGGGGGACAGGTAGAGGGCGGTCGCGCCCCGGCCGTTCGGGGCCTCGGCGCCGTCCATGAGGGTGGACAGGACGGGCACGAGGTAGGCCAGGGACTTGCCGGAGGCGGTACCGGTGGCGACCACGACCGACTCGCCGTCCAGGGCGTGCTCGGCCGCCCGTGCCTGGTGGGCCCAGGGATGCTGGATGCCCGCGGCCGTCACGGCCGCCACGACCTCGGGGCGGATCCGGTCGGGCCAGACGGCATGGCGACCCGCACGCGGGGGCAAGTGCTCCGTATGAGTAATGCGCGAAGCCCTGCTCGGACCGGACGCGAGCCGGTCCAGGACCGCGCCCGGCGCGGGCCGGGAGGCGGGGTCCGTCGGGGTTCGATCGGATCGGTGATTCTTGGCCATCGGCACCGAGTGTGTCACTGGCGTGACGGACAATGGAGCCAAGGCGTCGTGCACGCCTGCCGGTAAGTGATTGAATGCCATCGCGGCTGGCGAAGCGTCCAGGGGCTGAAGCCGAATGCCCCTAGGGCGACCGCTCGATAGCAAGGTGCTGGAGGATCCGTGGACCTGTCCCTGTCGACCGAAACCATGGGCGATCGCACGATCGTCAGGGTCGGTGGCGAAATCGACGTATATACCGCGCCCAAGCTGCGCGAGCAGTTGGTCGAGCTGGTGAACGACGGCAGTTTCCACCTTGTCGTCGACATGGAGGGCGTGGACTTCCTCGACTCCACCGGACTCGGCGTGCTGGTCGGCGGCCTGAAGCGTGTGCGGGCCCATGAGGGCTCACTGCGCCTGGTCTGCAACCAGGAGCGCATTCTGAAGATCTTCCGTATCACCGGTCTCACCAAGGTGTTCCCGATTCACACCTCGGTCGAGGAAGCGGTTGCGGCCACCGACTGACGCCGGTCCCGGGCCCTCGGCCCGGGGCGGCCGATGTCCGGCGAAAGTGAAGACCGAGGGGGCCCGGGTTTCGGCGGCCCGGAGCCCCTCGACAGCACGCCCGTGATTGCGAGGGGGTTGCATGGCCACCGTTGAGCTCCGCTTCAGCGCGCTGCCCGAGCACGTCAGGACCGCCCGGCTGGTGGCGGCAGCGGTGGCGCGCAGGGCCGGGGTGGACGAGGCCGTCCTCGACGAGGTCAGGCTCGCCGTCGGTGAGGCGTGCACCCGGGCCGTCGGGCTGCACCAGACCGGTGGGATCTCGTCGCCGGTGAAGGTGCTGCTGATCGAGGAGGAGAAGCAGTTCTCCATCGAGGTCGGCGACGAGGCCGCGCACGCGGTGGCCGGTGAGCGCGCGCCGGGCGCCGGACCCGGCGACCCCGACGGTGAGGCCGACGAGGACGAGATGGGCCTCGCGGTCATCAGTGGCCTCGTCGACGACGTCGAGGTCAGCGCCGGAGAGCACGGCGGACTGATCAAGATGACCTGGCCGACCACGCCGCCGCCGACGATTCTGGTCTGACCGCCACCGCTCGCACCCGTTCTTCCGAAGGGCCCCACCACCCGTGGGGCCCTTCGTCATGTGCGGGTGTCAGTGCTCGCCTTTACAGTAGTTCCTGTGCCGTTCATCGCGTGAATTCGTTCACGATCATTCGCGTGCTCACCGGCAGCCCCGGAATGCTTTCAGGGCATTACCTCGGAAGGCCAATTCCGTTTATCGCGCTCTGTTTTGATCAGGTTCCGGTACCTACAATCCCGTCCACATCTTGAGCTCAGCCCAAGCGTCAAGGAGGACGAATGGCGGGGCTTTCCCTCTCACAACAGTCGGGCCATCCCACAGACCTCGCAGCCGCCGTACTGACCGATGGCAACCGCGTTCTCATCGTGGTCATCGCGGTCGTCGCACTGGCGGCGCTGGCGGTCGCGGGCGTCCTGGTGCGCCAGGTACTCGCGGCCGGCGAGGGCACCGACAGCATGAAGAAGATCGCGGCGGCGGTGCAGGAAGGGGCCAACGCCTATCTGGCCCGTCAGCTGCGCACGCTCGGCGTATTCGCCGTGGTCGTGTTCTTCCTGCTCATGCTGCTGCCCGCGGACGACTGGAGTCAGCGTGCCGGACGGTCGGTGTTCTTTCTGATCGGAGCGGCGTTCTCGGCGGCCACCGGCTATATCGGCATGTGGCTCGCCGTGCGCAGCAATGTGCGTGTCGCCGCGGCGGCGCGTGAAGCCACTCCGGCTCAAGGCGAGCCGGAAAAGGATCTGACCGCCGTCTCGCACAAGGCGATGAAGATCGCCTTTCGGACGGGTGGCGTGGTCGGTATGTTCACGGTGGGCCTCGGCCTGCTCGGTGCCTCCTGCGTGGTGCTGGTCTACGCGGCCGACGCGCCGAAGGTGCTCGAGGGCTTCGGCCTCGGGGCCGCGCTGATCGCCATGTTCATGCGTGTCGGCGGCGGAATCTTCACCAAGGCCGCCGACGTCGGCGCCGACCTGGTCGGCAAGGTCGAGCAGGGCATTCCGGAGGACGATCCGCGCAATGCCGCGACCATCGCCGACAACGTGGGCGACAACGTCGGCGACTGTGCGGGCATGGCGGCCGACCTCTTCGAGTCGTACGCCGTGACGCTGGTCGCCGCGCTGATCCTGGGCTCGGCGGCGTTCGGCGACGTGGGGCTCGGCTTCCCGTTGCTCGTGCCGGCGATCGGTGTGGTCACCGCCATGATCGGCATCTTCGCGGTGGCGCCGAGGAGGGCCGACCGCAGCGGCATGAGCGCGATCAACCGCGGCTTCTTCATCTCCGCGGTGATCTCCCTGGTGCTGGTGGCAGTGGCCGTCTTCGTCTATCTGCCGGGGAAGTACTCCGAGCTCGACGGGGTCACCGACGCCGCGATCCAGGGCAAGGACGGCGATCCGCGGATCCTCGCGCTCGTCGCGGTGGCCATCGGCATCGTGCTCGCCGCCCTCATCCAGCAACTGACGGGCTACTTCACGGAGACCACCCGCCGGCCCGTGCGGGACATCGGCAAGACCTCCCTCACCGGTCCGGCCACCGTCGTCCTGGCCGGTATCTCCGTCGGTCTCGAATCCGCCGTCTACACCGCCCTGTTGATCGGCCTCGGCGTGTACGGGGCGTTCCTGCTCGGCGGTACGTCGATCATGCTGGCGCTGTTCGCGGTGGCGCTGGCCGGCACCGGCCTGCTCACCACGGTCGGTGTCATCGTCGCGATGGACACCTTCGGGCCGGTCTCCGACAACGCGCAGGGCATCGCCGAGATGTCCGGCGACGTCGAGGGCGCGGGCGCACAGGTGCTCACCAACCTGGACGCGGTCGGCAACACCACCAAGGCGATCACCAAGGGCATCGCGATCGCCACGGCGGTGCTCGCCGCGGCGGCGCTGTTCGGCTCGTACCGCGACGCGATCATCACCGGCGCGCGGGACGTGGGCGAGAAACTCAGCGGGGAGGGCGCCCCGATGAGTCTGATGATGGACATCTCGCAGCCCAACAACCTCGTGGGTCTCATCGTCGGTGCGGCGGTCGTCTTCCTCTTCTCCGGTCTGGCGATCAACGCCGTGTCCCGGTCGGCCGGTTCCGTGGTCTACGAGGTGCGGCGGCAGTTCCGCGAGAAGCCCGGGATCATGGACTACAGCGAGAAACCGGAGTACGGCAAGGTCGTCGACATCTGCACCAAGGACGCCCTGCGCGAGCTGGCCACGCCCGGTCTGCTGGCCGTGATGGCGCCCATCTTCGTCGGGTTCACGCTCGGCGTCGGGGCACTCGGCGCGTTCCTCGCGGGCGCGATCGGCGCGGGCACGCTGATGGCGGTGTTCCTCGCCAACTCCGGCGGCGCCTGGGACAACGCCAAGAAGCTCGTGGAGGACGGCCACCACGGGGGCAAGGGCGGCGAGGCCCATGCAGCGACCGTGATCGGAGACACGGTCGGCGACCCCTTCAAGGACACCGCGGGTCCCGCGATCAACCCGCTGCTGAAGGTCATGAACCTGGTGTCGCTGCTCATCGCACCCGCGGTGATCAAGTTCTCCTACGGCCCGGACAGGAGCATCGGGGTGCGGATCCTGGTCGCCGTCCTCGCGTTCCTCGTGATCGCCGGGGCGGTGTACGTGTCAAAGCGGCGCGGAATCGCCATGGGTGACGAAGACAACGCCGGCTCGGAGCCCAAGTCGGCAGATCCGGCGGTGGTTTCGTAGGGAGGTTCCCCAGCCCCAGCTCAAGGTGCGGGCGGGCGGCGCGTGTTGACGCGTCGCCCGCCCGCGCTGTGTGGGTACACGATCACGCGTGAGCCTTCTCTCGCTTGGTGCAAAAGGTTACAAAACGGTTTTATTGGATGCTCGGCGTGCGGTTGTCGTGCATCTGGCGTGTATGTTCCGGGGCCGAGAGCCATGGAAGGGACCAATCCGGTGAACAAGAAGCTCGCGGCCGCACTGTCCGGCGGTGCGGTACTGGTACTGGCGCTGTCGGGCTGCGGCGGCGACGACAGCAACGACAAACTGGACTCCTGGGCCAAGCAGGTCTGTGACGCCGTACAGCCGCAGGCCAAGAAGATCGAGTCGGCCAATGCCGCGATCCAGAAGGAGACCTCGGACAACAGCACGCCGAAGGACGTCCAGAAGACCGACGCCCAGGCCTTCCAGGACATGTCCGACGCCTACAAGGCGATCGGGACCGCCGTGAACAAGGCCGGGGCGCCCGACGTCGAGAACGGCGAGAAGAAGCAGCAGGACGCGGTCAAGGAACTCAACGCGATCTCCGCCTCGTACGCCTCCCTGAAGAAGCAGGTCGACGAGCTCGACACCAAGGACCAGGGCAAATTCGCCGATGGTCTGAAGGACATCGCCACCGAGCTGGACAAGCTGAGCCAGAGCGGCAACGACGCCCTCAGGAACCTGGAGGAGGGCGAGGTCGGCCAGGCGATGGCCCAGCAGTCCAGCTGCAAGGCGGCCACGGCGTCGGCCGGAGCCACCCAGAGCTGAGAGGCCGGGAACCGGGCGGCAGGGGCGCTTCGCCCCCGCACGGGCACGTGCGACCCGCGCCCCGGCGGCCACAATGGGGGGCGTGAGTAACGCCAGTCAGTCACCCCTGCCCCCGCTGCCCGCCTCCGACCGTCCGGATGTCGCCGCCCGGCTCCGGGACGCCCTGCTCGCAGCCTCCTTCACCGCCGACGGACTGCTCGAACTGCTCGGGGCGCCCGCGTACGCGGCGCTGGCCCGCAGCGAGACGGTGCCCGCACTCCGGGCGACCCGCGGGGACACGCCGCTGGAGATGCTCGTCCGGCTGTTCCTGCTCCAGCAGCCCGTGCCGCACGCGCGCGTGGCAGAGGTCCTGCCGGTCGACGCCTGCCTGGAGACCGGCTGGCTGGCCCGGACCGGCGGGCAGGAACTCACCGCCACCGTCGACGTCCGGCCCTACGGCGGGCCCGGCGGCGAGGACTGGTTCATCGTCTCGGACCTCGGCTGCGCGGTGGGCGGCGCCGGTGGCATCGGCCGGCGGGAGGAAGGGGTCGTCCTCGGAGTCGGCGGCGCCTCCACGACCCTCGCCGGCATCACCGTCCGTACGCCCGTCGGGGCCGCGCTCGACCTCGGCACCGGCTCCGGCATCCAAACCCTGCACGCCGCACAGCACGCCACGCGCGTGGTGGCCACCGACCTGAACCCGCGCGCCCTGCACATCACCGCCCTCACGCTGGCGCTGTCCGGCGCCGCCGCCGCCGAGCTGCGCGAGGGCTCCCTCTTCACACCGGTCCGGGGCGACGAGACGTACGACCTGATCGTCTCCAACCCGCCGTTCGTGATCTCGCCCGGCGCCCGCCTCACCTACCGCGACGGCGGGATGGGCGGGGACGATCTGTGCCGCACGCTCGTTCAGGAGGCAGGGGAACGGCTCAACGAGGGCGGGTTCGCGCAGTTCCTCGCCAACTGGCAGCACGTCGAAGGGGAGGACTGGCAGGACAGGCTCAGGTCATGGGTGCCCCGGGGCTGCGACGCGTGGATCGTGCAGCGCGAGGTGCAGGACGTCAATCAGTACGCCGAGCTGTGGCTGCGGGACGCCGGCGACCACCAGGGCGACCCGGCGGAGTACCAGGCGCGGTACGACGCATGGCTCGACGAGTTCGAGGCGCGCAAGGTGAAGGCCGTCGGCTTCGGCTGGATCACCCTGCGCAAGACGGGCGCGGCCGTGCCCTCGCTCACGGTGGAGGAGTGGCCGCACCCGGTCGAACAGCCGCTCGGTGACACCATCCGGGCCCACTTCGCCCGGCTCGACCACCTGCGCGACCACGACGACGCCGCCCTGCTCGAAGGGCATTTCCGGCTCGCCGCCGAGATCGTGCAGGAGCAGGTCGGGCTGCCCGGCGCCGAGGACCCCGAGCATGTCGTGCTGCGCCAGAACCGCGGCATGCGCCGGGCGACCCGGGTGGACACGGTCGGCGCGGGCTTCGCCGGTGTCTGCGACGGCACGATGAGCGCGGGCCGCATCCTCGACGCCATCGCCCAGCTGATCGGTGAGGACCCGGTGCTGCTGCGCGACCGCACCCCGGCCCAGATCCGGCTGCTGGTCGAGCAGGGTTTCCTGGAACCCGTCTCCTGACTCTCCCCGACGGCCCGCCTGGCTCTCCCGGACGGCTCGCCTGACTCTCCCGGACGGCCCGCCTGGCTCTCCCGGACGGCCCGCCTGGCTCTCCCGGACGGCCCGCCTGACTCTCCCGGACGGCCCGCCTGACTCTCCCGGACGGCCCGCCGTGGGGAGACCGGGGCGCCGAGGGGAGGGGAGACCCCGGGGGGCCGAGGGGAGACCGGGGCCCGAGGGGAAGGGGAGACCGGCGCCGAGGGGCTCGCCAACAAATTCGAGTCGATTTGAACACCGCGGCCGAAAGGGGTCACGACGAACCGGAAGGCCTTGATCCACCGCCGCGTCGCCCCGGCGTTCACCTCGGGTTCGCCTGCCCGCCGCCCGCGCGTGTCAGCCTCCCCTCGCCAGGGATGCGCGGACCGGGGGAAAGGGGCGCGGCGGGTCATGGAGAGTGCACCGGCGATCTTCACGGGAGTGGTGTTCTCCCTGTTCGGAGGCGCCCTGCTGGCCTGGACCGTGACACGCGCGCGTCGGCACCTGCCCGTCGCCCAGGGCGCGAGTCCGGTCGCGTCGGCGACCGTCGCGAGCGTCGTCGCGGTGCTCGCCCTGGCGAGCGCGGCATGGTGTTTCACCCGCCTCTGACGCCCGCTCGGGCGGCGCGCCTGCCGGTAACCGAGGGATAGCGCTCCGCGCAGGACGGCTCCCGCTCCCGGTACTCCGGGCGGCAGGATTGGTGGTAGTCGGGTTACCGTTCGAGTGGCCGTTGCGGGCTTTTCCCGTTTGACACGGGGGCGGGATGTACCGTCACACTCCGCAGCGTCACCACGTACCCAGCCCCGGTAAGCGACTCCGGGGAGGCCCCAGCGTCGACCGGAGAGAAGAGCGAAGTTGTCCCCGACCAGCGAGACCGCGAAGGGCGGCCGCCGACTCGTCATCGTCGAGTCGCCTGCCAAGGCGAAGACGATCAAGGGCTATCTCGGCCCCGGCTACATCGTCGAGGCGAGCGTCGGGCACATCCGCGACCTTCCCAACGGCGCCGCCGAGGTGCCCGAGAAGTACACCGGCGAGGTCCGCCGCCTCGGTGTGGACGTCGAACACGACTTCCAGCCGATCTATGTGGTCAACGCCGACAAGAAGGCGCAGGTCAAGAAGCTCAAGGACCTGCTGAAGGAGTCCGACGAACTCTTCCTCGCCACCGATGAGGACCGCGAGGGCGAGGCCATCGCCTGGCACCTCCAGGAGGTGCTCAAGCCCAAGGTCCCGGTCAAGCGGATGGTCTTCCACGAGATCACCAAGGCCGCGATCCAGGCCGCCGTGGCCAACCCGCGCCAGCTCAACCAGAGGCTCGTCGACGCCCAGGAGACCCGCCGCATCCTCGACCGCCTCTACGGCTACGAGGTCTCGCCGGTCCTGTGGAAGAAGGTCATGCCGCGGCTGTCCGCGGGTCGTGTCCAGTCCGTCGCCACCCGGCTCGTGGTGGAGCGGGAACGCGAGCGCATCGCCTTTCGTTCGGCTGAGTACTGGGACCTGACGGGCACCTTCGCGACCGGCCGCGCCGGAGACTCGTCGGACCCGTCGTCGCTGGTCGCGCGCCTGCAGACCGTCGACGGCAGGCGGGTCGCGCAGGGCCGCGACTTCGACTCCCTGGGGCAACTGAAGAGCGCGAACACCCTCCACCTCGACGAGGCGAACGCCCGCGCTCTGGCCGCCGCCCTGGAGCAGACGCGGTTCGCCGTGCGCTCCGTCGAGTCCAAGCCGTACCGCCGCTCGCCGTACGCCCCGTTCCGTACGACGACGATGCAGCAGGAGGCCAGCCGCAAGCTCGGCTTCGGCGCGAAGGCCACCATGCAGGTCGCGCAGAAGCTGTACGAGAACGGCTACATCACCTACATGCGTACGGACTCCACGACCCTGAGCGACACGGCGGTCTCCGCCGCCCGCGCCCAGGTCACACAGCTGTACGGCGCCGACTACCTGCCGCCGCAGCCGAGGACGTACGCCGGGAAGGTCAAGAACGCGCAGGAGGCCCACGAGGCGATCCGTCCCTCGGGTGATCGTTTCCGCACTCCCGCCGAGACCGGGCTGACCGGTGACCAGTTCAAGCTGTACGAGCTGATCTGGAAGCGGACCGTCGCCTCCCAGATGAAGGACGCCACCGGCAACAGCGTCACGGTGAAGATCGGCGGCACGGCGGCCGACGGCCGGGACGTCGAGTTCAGCGCGTCCGGCAAGACGATCACCTTCCACGGCTTCCTGAAGGCCTACGTCGAGGGCGCCGACGACCCGAACGCCGAGCTGGACGACCGCGAGCGCCGGCTCCCGCAGGTCTCCGAGGGTGACGCCCTGAGCGCCGAGGAGATCACGGTCGACGGGCACGCCACCAAGCCCCCGGCCCGCTACACCGAGGCCTCCCTGGTCAAGGAGCTGGAAGAGCGCGAGATCGGCCGGCCGTCGACGTACGCGTCGATCATCGGCACGATCCTCGACCGCGGCTACGTGTTCAAGAAGGGCACGGCCCTGGTGCCGTCCTTCCTGTCCTTCGCCGTGGTCAACCTCCTGGAGAAGCACTTCGGGCGGCTCGTCGACTACGACTTCACCGCCAAGATGGAGGACGACCTCGACCGCATCGCCCGCGGTGAGGCGCAGGCCGTGCCGTGGCTGAAGCGCTTCTACTTCGGCGAGGCCAACGGCATCGGCGGCGCGGCGGAAGCCGGCAACGGCGACGGGGACCACCTCGGTGGCCTCAAGGAGCTGGTGACCGACCTGGGCGCGATCGACGCGCGCGAGGTGTCGTCGTTCCCGGTGGGCAACGACATCGTGCTGCGGGTCGGTCGCTACGGGCCGTACATCGAGCGCGGCGAGAAGGACACCGAGCAGCACCAGCGCGCCGACATCCCCGACGACCTGGCGCCCGACGAGCTCACCGTCGATCTCGCGGAGGAGCTGCTCGCCAAGCCGAGCGGCGACTACGAGCTGGGCACGGACCCGGCCACCGGCCACACGATCGTCGCCAAGGACGGCCGCTACGGCCCGTACGTGACGGAGGTCCTCCCCGAGGGCACCCCGAAGACGGGCAAGAACGCGGTCAAGCCGCGCACGGCGTCCCTGTTCAAGACGATGTCCCTGGACACGGTCACCCTCGACGACGCCCTGAAGCTGATGTCGCTGCCGCGGGTCGTCGGTACGGACGCCGAGGGCCAGGAAATCACCGCGCAGAACGGCCGCTACGGCCCGTACCTGAAGAAGGGCACGGACTCGCGCTCGCTGCAGGACGAGGAGCAGCTCTTCACGATCACGCTGGAGGAGGCGCTGGCGATCTACGCCCAGCCCAAGCAGCGTGGCCGGGCCGCGGCGAAGCCGCCGCTGAAGGAGCTGGGCACCGACCCGGTCAGTGAGAAGCCGGTCGTGGTCAAGGACGGCCGCTTCGGCCCGTACGTCACCGACGGGGAGACCAACGCGACCCTGCGCTCCGGCGACAGCGTCGAGGAGATCACCCCGGAGCGCGGTTTCGAGCTGCTCGCCGAGAAGCGTGCCAAGGGGCCGGCGAAGAAGACCGCGAAGAAGGCGGCCAAGAAGACGCCGGCCAAGAAGACGACGACGGCCAAGAAGACCGCGGCGAAGAAGACCACCACCGCGAAGAAGACGACGGCCAAGAAGGCCACCACCGCGAAGAAGACGGCCGCCAAGACGGCGACCGCCACGAAGCCCGCGGAGGACTGAGCGGCGCACCGTGCGGCGGATGCGCCTCCAGGCTCGTGCAGGTCTGAGCGGCTTACCGTGCGGCGGATGTGCCTCCAGGCCCGTGCAGGTCTGAGCGGCGCACCGTGCGGCGGGTGCGCCTCCAGGTCCGTGGAGGACTGGGCGGCGCACCGTGCGGCGGATGCGTCTCCAGGTCCGCGCGGCACTGTGCGGCGCCGCACCGGGCGGCCGATGTGCCTTCAAGTCCGCGGAGGGACGAGGTCGTTCGGGCTCTGTCCGGAAACCGGACCGTCGCGTCCGGTTCTTCGCCCAGGGTTCGGAAAGCGAACGCCCCGGCAACACTTCGGTGTCGGGGCGTGCGCATGCCAGCCCGCGCCCTCCGGGGTGTCGGTGGCTCCGGATAGGCTGAACGCATGACGCGAGCCGACCACCCAACGGCCCCTCAGCCCGCCCCCGACGACGCCCTGGTCGCGGATTCCCGCGAGCGTGCCGTCCGCGCCCTGCTGCGACGACCGCAGCTGAAGCGGTTGTGGAGCGCACAGCTCGTGGGTGGTGTGGGGGACACCCTGGCCCTCCTCGTGCTGGTCCTGCTGGCGGTCCAGGCGGCCGTCGCGGAGGCCTCGTTCGGGGGCGGCTACCGGGGCGTGGCGTTCGCAGTGGCGACCGTTTTCGGGGTGCGCATCCTCGCGACGCTGCTGTTCGGCGCCGTGCTGCTCGGCCCGCTCTCCGCGCTCACCTCGCAGGACGGCCCGCTCGACCGCCGCTGGACCATGGTCGGCGCCGACGGGCTGCGCGCGGCACTGCTCATCGTCGCGCCCCTGTGGATCGACTGGACGCCGGAGAACGCGCTCGCGGTGCTCCTCGTCACGGCCTTCGTCACCGGGGTCGCCGAGCGGTTCTGGACCGTGTGCCGCGAGAGCGCGGCCCCCGCACTGCTCCCCGCGCCGCCGCCGGAGGGCGCGACGGTCCGGCCGCTGCCCGACCACATGGACGCCCTGCGCCGGCTGTCGCTGCGCACCGGCTTCGCGGCGATCCCCCTCGCGGCCCTCGCGCTGATCATCGCGTCCCTGTTCAACAACCTGCTCGGCGCCGGCATCGACTGGTTCGGCCAGCACCAGGCGGCCCTCGCCTCCTATGTGGCCGCCGGACTGTTCGCGGCGTCCCTGTCCGTGCTGACCTTCCTGGAGCTGCCGGGCACGCGCACCCCGCGCGCGCGGTCGCCGCTCGAGGGGCTGCGCCGTCCGAAGACCACCTCGGGCCCCGACAGGGGCCGCACCGGCGCGATGCCGCTGCTGGTCCTGTCCTGCGCCGCCGTTGCGGCGGCGGTGTCGTCCGCCGTCGCCGTGGCCGTGCTGCACGCCAAGGACCTGGGCGGCGGCCCCGTGCTCTACGGCCTCTTCGTGGCCGCGCTGACCGGCGGCGTGGTCGTCGGCATCCGTACGGCGCCCGCCCTCGTGCCCTCCCTGTCGCGCCGCCGGCTGCTCGCGCTGACGATCGCCTTCACCGGTGTCGCCCTGCTGGCCGCCGGGCTGGTCCCGGACGTCACCACCGTGCTGCTGATCCTCGCGCTCGCCGGCGTCGGCGCGGGCCTGTCCGCGAACATCGGGCACACCCTGCTCGACCAGGAGACCGAGGAGAACCGGCGCCCCCGCACGACGGAACACCTGCACGCGGTCGTCCGGGTCTGCGTGGCGCTCGGCGCCGTGATCGCCCCCCTGGTGGCCGCGGCGATCGGGCCGCACCGGCTGGAGAGCGGCAAGTTCGTCTTCGCGCACGGCGGCGCGGCCTTCACACTCATGCTGACCGGCGCCCTGCTGCTGCCCGTCGCCGCGCTGGTGCTGGCCAAGGTCGACGACCGGTCCGGTGTGCCGCTGCGACAGGACCTGAAGGACGCGCTGCTCGGCGGTGACGACCCGGAGCAGGGCGCCGCCGCCACCGGCTTCTTCATCGCCCTGGAGGGCGGCGACGGAGCCGGCAAGTCCACGCAGGCCGAGGCGCTCGCCGAGTGGATCCGCGCCAAGGGCCACGAGGTCGTGCTGACGCGCGAGCCCGGGGCCACGCCGGTGGGCAAGCGGCTGCGGTCGATCCTGCTGGACGTGTCGAGCGCGGGCCTGTCGCACCGCGCGGAGGCACTGCTGTACGCGGCCGACCGGGCCGAGCACATCGACACCGTCGTACGGCCCGCCCTGGAGCGCGGCGCCGTCGTCATCTCCGACCGGTACATCGACTCGTCCGTCGCCTACCAGGGCGCCGGCCGTGACCTCTCGCCCACCGAGATCGCCCGGATCAACCGCTGGGCGACGAACGGACTGGTGCCGCATCTGACCGTGCTGCTGGACGTCGCGCCGGAGACCGCGCGCGAGCGGTTCACCGAGGCGCCGGACCGGCTGGAATCGGAGCCCGCCGAGTTCCACGCGCGTGTGCGGGCCGGTTTCCTCACCCTGGCGGCGGCCGACGCCGGGCGGTACCTGGTGGTGGACGCCGGCCAGGAGCCCGAGGCGGTCACGACCGTCATCCGGCACCGCCTCGACCAGGTGCTGCCGTTGTCCGAGGCCGAGATCAAGGCCCAGGAGGAGGCGCGCAGGAAGGCCGAGGAGGAGGCCCGCCGCAAGGCCGAGGAGGAGGCCGCCCGCAAGGCCGAGGAGGAGCGCCTGGAGCGCGAGCGCCAGGAGCAGCTCGCCAAGCTGCGCGCCGAGGAGGAGGAGCGCAAGCGCCGCGAGCTGGAGGAGGCGCAGCGCCGCGAGGCCGAACGGCAGGCCGAGGAGGCCCGCCGCCGGGCCGAGGAAGCGCGCAGGAAGGCCGAGGAGGAGCGGGCCCGGCTCCTCGCGGAGGAGAAGGCACGCGCCGAGGAGGAGGCCCGCCGCAAGGCGGAGGAGGAGCGGCGCCGCAAGCAGGCCGAGGAGGAGGCACGCCTGCGTGCCGAGGCCGAGGCGCTCCGCCTGGAGAAGCAGCGCAAGGCCGAGGCGGCGCTGCTGCGGGCCGAGGAAGCCCGGCGGCTCGCGGAGGCGGCTGCCGCGGCGGCCGAGGCCGGGCCGAAGAACGCCGCCCCGCAGAACTCCGCTCGCAAGAGCGCGGCGGGTCCCGCGGCCGCCCAGGACGCGGCGACCGTGCCCACGCCGGTGGTGACACCGGGTGGTGCCGGTGAGGACACGACCGTGCTGCGCCCGGTGCGGGACGAGGAACAGCGCTCGGACGGCGGCCGGGCCCCCGGTGAGTCCGAGGCGGAGGTGACGGCCCAGCTGCCGAAGCCGCCCGTGCCGCCGGCGGCCGGGGACGAGACCGACGCCCTGCCGCCCTTCTCGCCTCGCGCGGGGGACGAGACCGAGGTGCTGCCGCAGGTGCCCGACCGGGACGCCCCGGGCGCTGCCGACGAGACGGCGGTGCTGCCTCCGGTGCGGCCCGGGGAGGCCGAGGAGACAGCGGTGCTGCCTCCGGTCCGGCCGGGGGACGCCGAGGAGACGGCCGTGCTTCCGCCGGTGCGTGGGGACGAACCGGCGGACCGGGTGCCGCCCGGTTACTTCCGCGAGGACGCCCCCGCCGCCCGGCCCGACGGCACCGAGGACCGTACGCGGGAGATGCCCCAGGTCGACGACGAGGGGACGCCGCGCCGCCGCCGGTCCGACTGGGCCGAGGAGACACCGCTGGACGACCTGCCCTCCCTCGCGGACGAACTCCTCGGACCGCACGACGACGAGCCGGACCAGGGCCGCGGACGCCGGGGCAGGGGCGGCCGGGGGCGCTGACGCCTCCGGCGGGCCGAGGTGCGGGGCCGGTCTCCGGGCGGGCCTCGGATGAGAAGGGCCGACCGGACGGTCCGGGCGCCGTGCACCGGAGGGGACCGGCGGGCGGGCGTTGTCAGTGGGCGCCCCCACAATGGATCCGGCAACGCGGAACGTGACGGAAGGGCGGCGTGACCCATGACCGTGTGGGACGACCTCGTCGGGCAGGAGAGGGTGAGCGAGCAGCTGGCCGCCGCCGCCCGGGACGCCGACGCGCTGGTCACCGCGGCCACCACCGACGCCCCGCCGCCCGAGGCGTCGAAGATGACGCACGCGTGGCTGTTCACGGGCCCGCCCGGGGCCGGGCGGAACCAGGCGGCGCGCGCGTTCGCGGCGGCGCTGCAGTGCGTCAGCCCCGACCGCGCCCTGGGCGGCTCCCCGGGCTGCGGCTTCTGCGACGGATGTCACACCGCGCTCGTCGGTACGCACGCCGACGTCACCACCGTAGCCGCCGTCGGCACCCAGATCCTCGCCGACGACATGCGCGACACGGTCCGCAAGTCGTTCACCTCGCCGGCCAACGGCCGCTGGCAGATCATTCTCGTCGAGGACGCCGAGCGGCTGAACGAGAAGTCGGCCAACGCCGTCCTCAAGGCGGTGGAGGAGCCCGCCCCGCGTACGGTCTGGCTGCTGTGCGCCCCCTCCATCGAGGACGTCCTGCCGACCATCCGCTCCCGCTGCCGCCACCTGAATCTGAGCACGCCGAGGGTCGACGCCGTCGCCGACATGCTCGTACGCCGCGAGGGCATCGAGCCGGACGTCGCCGCCGCGGCGGCCCGCGCGACCCAGGGCCATGTCGACCGGGCCCGCCGCCTCGCCACGGACCCGGCCGCACGCGAACGCCGAGCCGCCGTGCTCAGGCTGCCGCTGCGCGTCGAGGAGATCGGCGGGGCGCTGAGGGCCGCCCAGGAACTCGTCGACGCGGCTGCCGAGGACGCCAAGCAGCTCGCGGAGGAGACCGACGCCAAGGAGACCGAAGAGCTGAAGGCCGCTCTCGGCGCCGCCCAGGGCGGCCGCATGCCGCGCGGCACCGCGGGCGTGATGAAGGACCTCGAGGACAAGCAGAAACGCCGCAGAACCCGCACGCAGCGCGACAGCCTCGACCTCGCCCTGACCGACCTGACGGCCTTCTACCGCGACGTCCTCGCCCTTCAGCTCGGCTCGCGCGTGGCCATCGCCAACGCGGACGCCGAGGACGCCTTGGAGCGCCTCGCCCGCGGCAGTTCCCCGGAGTCCACCCTCCGCCGCATCGAGGCGATCGCGGCCTGCCGAGACGCCCTCGACCGCAACGTGGCGCCGCTGCTGGCGGTGGAGGCGATGACGATGGCACTGAGAGCGGGCTGAGGCCCGGCAGCACACGGGGGCGGACGCCTGGACAGGTGCCCCTGACGGTTGCCCGGGACGGACGGCCTGCGACGGACGCCTGCGACGGACGCTTGCGACGGACGCCTGAGGCGGAAGCGTGAATCGAGCACCCGCGACGGGCGTCAGGTACAGACAGCCGGACAGGCGCAAGGGACCGGCACAGGGGACGGACACAGGGGACGGACAGCCGCCCAGACACGTGGGACGGACGGACAACCGGGACGGACACGCGGTTGACTCCGTAACTCGTACGAGGCACGACGCGCACGCTCGGCACCCGAACCGTCGCCCAGAGTTACGCTCGCTGAATGGACACACGGCGCACCCCCCGCTCCGCCTCCGCGTTTGCCTCCTCCTCCGGCTCCCGGGGTCTCCACCGCAGGCCACGCAGCCGGGCCAGGACCGCCGCCGGTCTCCTCGCCACGGCCGCGCTGCTCGTCTCCGCCTGCTCCTCCGGGAGCGCGACGACGTCCGCCGCCTCCGCCGCGCAGGAGGCGGCACTGGCCGCGCTGCCGCAGGCCACGCCCGCGGCGCTCGCGACGTACTACGGGCAGAAGCCGGCGTGGCGCACGTGCGGAGTCTCCGGTTTCGAGTGCGCCACCCTCAGGGCACCGCTCGACTACGCCGAGCCGTCCGCCGGCGATGTGCGGCTCGCCCTCACCCGCAAGAAGGCCACCGGCCCGGGCAAGAGGCTCGGCTCGCTGCTGGTGAACCCGGGCGGGCCGGGCGGCTCGGCGATCGGCTACGTGCAGGCGTACGCGGGCATCGGCTACCCGGCCGAGGTGCGTGCCCGCTACGACATGGTGGCGGTCGATCCGCGCGGCGTGGCGGGCAGCGAGCCCGTGGAGTGTCTGGACGGGCCCGGGATGGACAAGTACACGCGCACGGACGCCACCCCCGACGACGGGCGGGAGACGGACGGGCTGGTCACGGCGTACCGGACGTTCGCCGAGGGCTGCGGCGCGGACGCGCCCCGGCTGCTGCGCCACGTGTCCACCGTGGAGGCGGCCCGGGACATGGACATCGTGCGGGCCGCGCTCGGCGACCAGAAGCTGAACTACGTCGGGGCCTCGTACGGCACGTTCCTCGGGGCGACGTACGCCGGGCTGTTCCCGGACCGGGCGGGCCGGCTGGTGCTGGACGGAGCGATGGACCCGTCGCTGCCGGCCCGGCGGCTGAACCTGGAACAGACGGCGGGCTTCGAGACCGCGTTCCGGTCGTTCGCGAAGGACTGCGTACGCCAGGCCGACTGCCCGCTGGGCGGCAGGGGCACCTCGCCCGAGCGGGTGGGCGAGAACCTCAAGGCGTTCTTCGCGAAGCTGGACGCGCGGCCCGTCCCCACCGGTGACGCCGACGGCCGGACGCTCACCGAGTCGCTCGCCACGACCGGTGTGATCGCGGCCATGTACGACGAGGGTGCCTGGGAGCAGCTGCGCGAGGCGCTGACGTCCGCGATGAAGGAGAACGACGGCTCCGGCCTCCTCGTCCTGTCGGACGGCTACTACGAGCGGGACGCCGACGGCGCCTACAGCAACCTGATGTTCGCCAACGCGGCGGTGAACTGCCTGGACCTGCCGGCCGCCTTCGACACCCCCGACCAGGTGCGCAGCGCCCTGCCCGAGTTCCGCAAGGCTTCGCCGGTGTTCGGTGAGGGGCTCGCGTGGGCCGCTCTGAACTGTGCGTACTGGCCCGTGCAGGCCACGGGCGAGCCGCACCGCATCGAGGCGAAGGGCGCGGCGCCCATCGTCGTGGTCGGCACGACCCGGGACCCGGCCACCCCCTACCGCTGGGCCCAGGCCCTGGCCGGCCAGCTGTCCTCGGCGCGCCTGCTGACCTACGAGGGCGACGGCCACACCGCCTACGGCCGCGGCAGCTCCTGCATCGACCGGACGATCAACGCCTACCTGGTCCGCGGCACCCCGCCCACGGACGGAAAGCGCTGCTCATAGCCCTGTTCCCGGTGCCGGAGGGCCCACCGCCCGGGCTGGTACGGAGCACCCTCGGAAACTGTGTAGACTTAGCGTCGTTGCTGATCGCACCATAGTGCGGACAGCGCGCCGCCTTAGCTCAGATGGCCAGAGCAACGCACTCGTAATGCGTAGGTCTCGGGTTCGAATCCCGAAGGCGGCTCCAGTGAAACCCCCAGGCCGGATCTCTCCGGCCTGGGGGTTTCGTCGTTCCTTGCGTGTGGCGAGGGTGCCGTGCTCGTGCGCCGGATGCGTTCGCGGGCAAGGGCACGGCCGCCCTCGTGAACGCCGCATGTGGCCAAGTGGACGCACCGGGATATCGGGTGTGGACTGGAATTAGGGCGTCGGAGGTGGCAGCAATGGAAAGTCTGCCGTTTCGGATCAAAATTATTGAATCCGGCACCGACTGGTTCGTCGAGTGTTCATCGGAGTTCGGCGAAGCGAGCATGAGGGTCCCGCCGCCGTGCTCCGGGGAAAAAATGCAGTCCGCCCTGCAAGGTGTGCAGAATTCCTTGATCAGGTCGTACAGCCTGGGTATGGTGCGCGGTGCTTCGGCGCCGGAGAAATCGGTCCGCGAATTCGGCAAGTTGTTGACCGGGACAATTTTGCAGAATCAGATATTCGCGCAGTTCGACCGGTGCCGGATCCGTGCCAAGGAGCAGGGCAAGTCGCTGCGTGTCCTGCTGCGGCCGGACGGTCCGCAGGTCTCGCGCATTCCGTGGGAGTACATGATCGACCCGGCCGACCCGGCCAGCGCCGACTACCTCGCCCTTCGCGTGCCCATTGTGCGGGACCTGCGGCTCATGGACCCGATCTCACCGATGCCCCTGGCACTGCCGCTGCGGGTCCTGGGCATCTCGGCTCTGCCCGACGACCTTCCCCCGTTGCAGGCGCAGCAGGAGAGGGAGAGGATCGCCGAGGTCCTGCAACAGGACAGTTCCGAGAAAGTGGATGTGCACTGGCTGCCCGGAGACCGCTGGAAGGATCTCGCGAGAGCGCTGGGCAGGGACACGTGGCACGTGCTCCACTGCGTCTGCCACGGCGGTTTCGATGAGGAGGGTGACGAGGGATACATTCAACTGTCCGGCGACGACGGTGCGGCCATGCGATTCCATGCGCGCGATTTCCGCCGGCTGATCGAGCGGAGCCCGCAACTGCGGCTCGTGGTGCTGAACGCATGCGAATCCGCGGTGAGCGGATCACAGAATGTCTTCACGAGTACCGCCGCCTCACTCGTGGAAGCCGGGGTGCCGGCCGTGGTGGCGATGCAGTACGAGATCACCGACCGGGCCGCCTTCACCTTCGCCTCCGCCTTCTACGAGTGGATCGCCGAGGGAGTTCCGGTGGACCGGGCGGTGACCCTCGCCCGCGAAGAGGTGAAGGTGCGCCTGGGCAGTTTGGAGTGGGCCACCCCGGTGCTGTTCCTCGCGTCGGAGACGGCACAGATCTTCGCCAAGCAGCCCGCGCACCTGAAGCCCACGGACGAGCCACCGGCCAAGCCGCCGCCGGACGATCCGCGGACCGAGCCGGCGCCGCACGACGAGACCCCTCCTGCGCCGCACGCCGGGAACCCGCCGACGCCGCACGACGGCGCCCCGCCGGCACCGGCACCGGCGAAGTCCCGCCTGGTGGCCCAGACCGGCCCCTGCGGACACATGGCGCTCGGCCCCGCGAACCTCGCGGCCGTCGCCTGCGAGGACGGGGTCGTCAGGGTCTTCGACGCGGTGCGCGGAACACTGGCCGCCCAGTGCATGCCCGTGCAGCGCGAGGAGCCGGTGCGCCTGGCCTGGACTCCGTGGCGCCGTCACGTGGCGAGCCGGCACCAGGACGGCACCGTCGTCATCTGGGACCTCGAGAGCGAGATGCCCGCACGCGTCATCTCCGTCGGGGAGCCCGGTTCCGAACTCGCCTTCAGCTCGGACGGCCACTGGCTCGCACTGACCGTGGAGAATCGCGTCCACGTCTACGACCCGCGCGGCGCCCGCGTGCGGGACCTGGTCGTCGCTCCGCCGCAGGAGGCCGGGGCATGGCCGTCGGGTCAGGAGGACCCGCTCGGACCTCTCGCCTTCGCCCCCGGAGACCGATGCCTGGTCCTGGCCTGCGGGGACGGCGCCGTACGGCAGCTGAACGTCCACGGCATGGCCGTCATGACCTGGCGTCACCCCCAGCCCGTCCGGTCCCTCGCCGTCACGGAGGACCTCCTCGCCACCGGCTGTTCGGACGGCCGGGTGCGCCTGTGGTCCTGGGAGGGGCGGCTCCTGTGGCGTA
Organism: Streptomyces sp. NPDC059696; assembly: GCF_042733745.1. Taxonomy (NCBI): domain Bacteria; kingdom Bacillati; phylum Actinomycetota; class Actinomycetes; order Kitasatosporales; family Streptomycetaceae; genus Streptomyces; species Streptomyces sp. NPDC059696. The sequence continues at coordinate 101,018 of NZ_JBHWFG010000013.1, read as the reverse complement.
CACACCCCGGCCCCGCCGCACACCACCTGGCGTTCGCCGACGAACACACGGCGATGGCGATCGCCGACCAGAGCGGTGAGGTGGCCGTCCGCGACGCGCACTCCGGAGCCCCCTCGCTCGTGACGAGCCTGGCGAGCCGGCCCGTGGGGCTCGCGTTTCTCGAGGGCGACGAGGGACTCCTCACCGCCTGCCACGAGGGCTCGATCCAGTGCTGGGAGTTGCCGGACCGGCCGGCCGAGGAGGGAACCCGACCATGACAGTCCCCGCCGTAGAGATCCTCTGGCCTTCGTCCTTGCCCTCCGATCCGGCCGAAGAGGGACAGGAACTGCTGCGCGAGGCCGGAGTGGAGACCAGATGCATGCTGCTGCCGACCCGCCGGGGAGCGGCCGAGGTGGTGATGGTGCTGGTGATGACAGCGGTTCTGGACCCGTTCCTGCGCACCCTGTTCCAGAAGGTCGCCGAAGACGCGCACAAAGGGCTGAAGGCCTTCACCGACCGGCTGTTCGCATCGTCCGGACACGAGGCACCGGCACCGGAGGGTGTGGTCTTCGAGACACCCGCGGGTGGCCGGGTCACCTTCACCCCTGGCCTCCCGCCGGGCGCATACCAACAGGCCGTCGGGCTGGACGTCCGCGATCAGCGCTGGACCTGGGACTCACGGGCCGCCATGTGGGTCCCCAATTGAGACAGAGCACCCGGAAGGAGGGCGCACACCATGGCAGACAAACACCAAGTACCGCCATCCGGCCACGAGGACTGGGGCGATCGCACGATGTGGCAGGACGGTTCCGAGTCGGCGCACTCGGAACCCCACACCGGGGGATCGCAGCCGGAACAGCAGCAGTGGGCACAGAACGTCGCGCCGCACAGGCCGGTCCCCGAGTCCTACATGACGCCCGCCATCCTCGTCACACTCCTGTGCTTCCTGCCCACCGGGATCGCCGCCATCGTCTTCGCCTCACAGGTGTCGGCGAAGGCGACCGCGGGCGACTACGAAGGAGCCGCCCAGGCATCCCGCAATGCGCGGATCCTCATCCTCGTGAGCGTCGGCATCGCTGTCCTGTTCTGGTTGATCATCATCATCGCCGCCAGCACGTCCGGGGCCCACGCCGCCACCGAGTCCGTGCCCGCGCCATGGCCGTGAGGCGCGGCTCGGCGCGCCGGGGGGCCACGCTCGAAGCGTGGCTGGGCGCGCTCGTCCTGACGGCTGTCGTCGTCGCCACGGCATGTGCGGACCCCTCGCGGCCCGGCCCGTTCCCGTCCTGCCCGTTCCACGCCGTCACCGGACTGGACTGCCCCGGCTGCGGGAGCCTGCGCGCCCTGCACGAACTCACCCACGGTCAGGTGGTGGCCGCAGCGGACTACAACGCCCTGCTGCTGGTCTTTCTGCCGGTCGGCGTCTGGGTGTGGCTGCGCGTCGTCACCGGGAGGTCCCGGCAACGCGCACGACCGGTGTGGTGGGCCTGGGCCGTGCTCGGTGTGCTGCTCGTGTGGACCGTGCTCCGCAACCTTCCCGTCTTCGGTGGCGTACTGGCCTCCTGACCGACCCCGGGCCGGCCGGAAACCGGCCCGGGGTCGGTGCCTGTTCAGTGGCCGCTTTCCCGTTCGATCGGGAGCCAGAGTTCCGCGTCCGCCTCCGTGCCGGACGGGGACAGGCGGGTGCGGAGGATTTCCGGGCCGGGGCGGGTGCGGTAGGGGTTGGACGGGAACCACTCGGTGTACACGTCGTGCCAGAGTCGCTGGATGGCCTGCGGGGCGGGTCCCGAGGTGGTGAAGACCGCCCAGGTGCCCGGCGGGACCGGGAGGACGGTGGTGCCCTCAGGTGTCGGTGCCGGTGCCGGTGCCGGTGCCGGTGCCGGTGCGGCTGCGGATGCCGGTGCCGATGACTGTGCCTGTTCCTGGGCCGGTGGCTGAGATGCCGTCGGGGGCGAGGTGATCACCGCGTGGTAGTAGTCGAGTTCCGTGCCCTCCGCGCGGCTCGGATCGATGTCGTCGCACACGGCGACCAGGCCCTGCGGCTCCTGGTCGGACAGTTTCGCCAGCTGGTCCACGGCTGACTTGTCCAGGCCGCGGACGAAGTCGATGATCGCCTGGTTCGGGCCGGAGTGGATCAGGGGGATCCGGGTCTTGAAGCCCGTGACGGTGAAGGCCGGGCGGTCCAGGACGCGGTACTGCATGCTGCTGCTCCCTTCGACGGTGAGGCGGAAGGTCAACCGGGGCTGGGAGACGAGCGCGGCGCCGGTGCGCCGGGCCTCGCCCGGGCCCACGCCGTGCATCGCGCGGAACGCCCGCGCGAACGCCTCGCCCGAGCCGTAGCCGTAGCGGACTGCGATCTCCAGGAGCGTCGCCTCCCCGGACAGCACCTCCGCGCCCGCGACCGTCAGACGCCGCCGGCGGAGGTACTCCGACAGCGGCATGCCGGCCAGGGCGGAGAACATGCGGCGCAGGTGGTACTCCGAGGTGCACGCCGTACGCGCCAGATCCGCGACGTCGACGGTGTGGCCGAGGTCCTGTTCGATGCGGTCCATCGCCTGGTTGAGCCGGTCCAGCACGTCCGGTCTCCTTCCTTTCGTGCCGTCACGCTAGGCAGTGCCTGCCCTGCCGCACCCGACATCCTGTGCCCGTTCCGGTCGGGTGCCGTCTGCGCCGCAGAGGGGCGTGGCCGAACGGCGTGGCCGAACGGCGCGGCCGAAGAGAGCGGGCGAAACAGAGCGGGCGAAACAGAGCGGGCGAAACAGAGCGGTCGAACGGCGTGGTCGAACGGAGCAGTCGAACGGGGTGGTCGAACGGGGTGGTCGAACGGCCTGGGGAAACCGCCGTCCGGCAGGCGTCCTCACGGTGTCCCTACCGTGAACGGCTAGCATCGCCCGTCAATCAGTCAGTTGCCGACCACCGACCCGGATGAGGTGAGGACGTGGGGGCACCCAGGATCGCCGTCGCCGTCGTGACGATGGGCAACCGGCCCGACGAGGTGGACGCCCTGCTGGAGTCCGTGGCCAAGCAGGACGTGCCCCCCGAGCGGATCGTCGTCGTCGGCAACGGATGCCCGCTGCCCGACTTCGCCCAGCGGCTGTCGCTGCCCGGCGAGGTCACCACCGTCGAACTCGACGAGAACCTCGGCTGCCCCGGCGGGCGCAACGCGGCCCTGGAACAGCTGCGGGAGTTCGGCGACGTCGACGTCGTGGTGGATCTGGACGACGACGGTCTGCTCGTCGACCCCGATGTGCTGCGCCGCGTGCGGGATCTGTACGCCGCCGACGAGCGGCTCGGCATCGTCGGCTTCCGGATCGCCGACGAGCTCGGCCAGACGCAGCAGCGGCACGTCCCCCGGATCGGCAACTCCGATCCCCGCCGCGGCGGTTACGTCACCGGCTTCCTCGGGGGCGGGCACGCCCTGCGGATGACGATGCTCGACGAGATCGGCGACTGGCCCGCCGAGTTCTTCTTCGCGCACGAGGAGACCGACCTCGCCTGGCGCGCCGTGGATGCCGGGTGGCGGATCCTGTACGCGCCGGAGTTGCTGCTGCGGCATCCCAAGACCTCGCCCGCCCGGCACGCCATCTACTACCGGGTGAACGCCCGCAACCGGGTCTGGCTGGCCCGCCGTCGGCTGCCGCTCCCGCTCGTCCCCGTCCACCTGGGCGTCTGGGTGCTGCTCACCCTCGCCCGGAACCGGTCCGGTGCCGGGCTGCGCGCGTGGTTCGGCGGTTTCGTGGAAGGCGTACGGGAGCCCGCGGGGGAGCGGCGGCCCATGCGGTGGCGGACGGTGTGGCGGCTCACCCGGCTGGGGCGGCCGCCTGTCATCTGAGACGTACGGGCGTCTCGCGGTGCGGCGGGCCGTGGTCTGCGGGCCGTGGAGTGCGGGCCGTGGAGTGCGGGCCGTGGTCTGCGGGCCGTGGTGTGCGGGCCGTGGTCTGCGGGCCGTGGTGTGCGGGCCATGGTGCGGACCGCCGAGGAGAGGGAGAGGGCCCCGGCCGTTCACCTCCGCCGACCGGGACCCGGACCCGGCCGCGGCGGCGACACTCCCCCGAGTTGCGCGTCCAGACGCGCGCGCCGCCGGGCCAGATCCGATGTAGTGATCACATCAGGCTTTGCCAACGGATCGCTAACATATGGCCAACGCCTCGCCGTTGCGTCATCCGGCGATTGGCCGGAAGTCGCCGAACCAAGATCAAGGACGGCCAGTACACCGGCTGATCGCGGCGCGGCAGGTGAGAGCCAGATGGCGGGAACACGCCGTCCGGGGGTCGAAACTCGTCAAGGCGGTGCACGGGGGTAGTGGCACGATGATGCGGTTCGGGCTGCTGGGGCCGCCGGTGCTGTTCCACGACGGGCAGGACGGCTCCCGGCGTGAGGCCACGGCCGTCGCCAGCCCCAAGTCCCGAGCGCTGCTGGTTGCGTTGCTCCTCGACGCCGGGCGGGTCGTCTCCGTGGAGGCGCTCAAGGACGTGCTGTGGAGCGAGGCGCCGCCCGTTTCCGCCCAGGCCTCGCTGCACAATCACATCGCCCGACTGCGGCGGTTGCTCGACGATCCCCGACGGCTGCGCACCGTACCGTCCGGGTACGTGCTGCGGCTCGACGAGGGTGAGCTGGACGTCCACGTCTTCGACGGCCATGTCGCCGCCGCGCGGACCGCGCACGCCGGCCGGGACTGGGAGCGGGTCGTGCGCGAATCCGCGGCCGCGCTCGCGCTGTGGCGGGGCGCGCCGCTCGCCGGGCTGCCGCCCGAGGTCGGCGGGTACGCCTTCGCGCAGCGGCTGTGCGAGGCCCGGCTGCTGCTCCTGGAGTGGCGCCACGACGCCGAGCTGGCCCTGGGCGGTCCGCGGCTGCAGGAGCTGGTGCCGGAGCTGGTGGCACTGACCGGGGCGTATCCGCTGCGCGAGGTGTACCACCGCCAGCTGATGCTCGCCCTGCACCGCACCGGCCGCCCGGCCGAGGCCCTGGCCGTCCACCGGGACCTGCGCGCCCGCCTCGTCGGCCAACTCGGCATCGAACCGGGGGCGGGGGTACGGGAGGCACACCTGGAGGTGCTGCGGGGGGCTCTGGGAGACGCGGGTGCGGGGGAGGGGCCGGGGGACGGCGAAGGGCTGCCGCCCGGTCGGGCAGGCGGCGCGTTCACCGGCCCGGCCGACGGTGGTTCGAGCGGTACGCTCCGGGGCGGGTCCGCCGACCAGGCCGGCGGAGGACCGCCCCGCCCGGTCGGCAGCTCTTCGACCGGCCCGGCCGACAGCGCTTCCACCGGTCCGGCCGACGGTGTGCCTATCCGTCCGGCCGACGGTGTGCCTACCCGTCCGGCCGGCGGTGTTCCCACCGGTCCGGCCGACGGTGTGCCTACCGGCCCGGCCGGCAGCTCTTCGACCAGTGCGGCCGACGTGATGCCGACCCGTTCGCTCAAGGCGGTCCGCAGGCTCTCGCACAGCGAAACGAGTGTGACGACGCCGGTGCCCGCTCCCGCTCAACTTCCGCCGCCTCCATCACCTTTCATCGGCCGCGACACCGTCCGCGACGCCCTGCACCGCGTGCTCACCGCACCCGCTGCCCACCGCGTCGCCGTCATCAGCGGCATGGCCGGTGTCGGCAAGAGCGCGCTCGCCCTGTGCGTCGGCCACCAGTTGGCGGAACGTTTCCCCGACGGGCAGCTCCACCTCGACCTGCACGGCACCACCCCGGGCATGGCTCCTCTCACCCCTGCTCAGGCGCTCACCTCCCTGCTGCGCGACCTCGGCGTCGAGCCCTGCCGCATCCCGGAACAGCCGGACGCCGCAGCCGCGTTGCTGCGGTCACTGCTCGCACCGGCCCGCACCCTGCTCGTGCTGGACGACGCCGCGAGCGCCGCGCAGGTACGGCCGCTGCTGCCGGGCGGCGCCGGATGCGCGGTGATCGTCACCAGCCGTTCACCGCTGACCGCCCTCGACGGCGCGGCCCGCTTCCCGCTCGCCCCGCTGTCGGACGAGGAGAGCGCCGAACTCCTGCGCAGCGCCTCGGGCCGGGAGGGCCTGGACGGCACGGACGCCGCCCGGCTCCTCGTCGCACTCACCGGCCGGCTCCCGCTGGCCCTGCGGGTCGTCGCCGCGCGGCTCGCCGCCCGTAGGGCCCTGACCCCCGAGACGCTGGCCGGTCAGCTCGCCGCCGCCGAGGGGCGGTTGCGTCACCTGGAGTACGACGACCTGAGCGTGGGCCGCTCCCTGGCCGTCGCCTACGACGCGCTCGCGGGCTCCGAGCGCGAGGCCGACCGGGACGCGGCCCGCACCCTGCGTGCCATCGGCGCGCTCGACCTGCCCACGTACGGCGCTCGCCTTCTCGCCCGTCTCACCGGCCTCGGCGAACCCCGCACCGAGGCCGCCCTGGACCGTCTCCTCGACGTGGCCCTGCTGGAGGAGACGACGTACGGCCGCTACGCGCCCCACGGCCTGGTGCGTGACGTCGCCCGCGAGCGGGCCGGAGAGCACGGCGCCCTCGCCACCGCCGACGCCGGTGCCGTGGACCTCGCCGACACGGCGCTGCACTGGTACGCCGCCGTCGCCGAGCGCGTCCTCGGCGCGATCGTGGAACCCGGCCTCGACCGGGAGGACCGGCTCCGGCCCACCGCGAGTCAGCCCACCGGCCACGCGGCCCACGTCGCCACCGTCACGCCCTTCGCAGGCCCGGAGGAGGCCTTCGCCTGGGCGGACGGCGAGCTGGAGAACGTCGTCGCCCTGGTCGAGCGGCACGCGGACGCCCCCTCGGAGCGTCGCGCGGGCCTGGTCTGCGCGCTCGTCCGGCTGATCTCCCCGTACGCGCACCGCCGGGGCCGCCTCGCCGAGATGGAGGTCCTCGGGCAGGCCGGACTCCGGGTCGCCCGGCGGCTCGGGGACACGGCGGCGGAGGCGTACGCCCTGGTCGACCTCGGCGGGCTGCACTTCCTGACCGGCCGGCACAGTGACGCCCTGGCCCTCAACGACCGCGCACTCACCCTCTGGCGGCGGCTGGGCCACACCTCGTGGATCCGCCGCTGCCTGAACAACCGGGGCCTGCTGCTGGACGGGCTCGGACGGCGCACGGAGGCGGGCGAGGCGCTGACGCGGAGCCTTCAGTACGCGCGGCGGCTGAACGACCCCTACGGCGAGGCCATCACCCACAGCCACCTCGGCAACCTCGTCGAGCCCACCGACCCCCGGGCGGCCATCGAGCAGCACCGGCGTTCGCTCGCCCTCGGGGACGAGATCGGAGCCGTCATCGTGCGGCACGCCGCGCACCGCAACATCGGGTACGCCCATCTGCGGCTGGGGCAACCGGCCGACGCCGTACCGCACTTCGAGGAGAGCCTGCGCATCCTCGGCGGGCACGGCGACTGGTACGGCGAGTCCCGGACCCGGCTCGGCCTGGTCCGCGCCCTGCGTCTGCTGGGGTGCGGCCGACGGGCCGCCCGCGAGTGCGCCGAGCTGCTCGGCCGGGCCGAAGCCCGCGACGACCGCCACACCGCCGGACTCGCCCGCCACCAGCACGGGCTGCTGCTGCGGGAGCGGGGGGCGGCCGGTGCGGCGCACGAGGAGTGGGACTCGGCGCTCGCGGCCCTGGAGGGGACGGACGAGTGGGCGGTGATCACGGAGCTGCGCCAACTCCTGGCATCCCCGGACCGTTCAGTGGGCGACTGATCACCTGACGTCTCGCGTAGCCCCGGCCTGATCGCGTGGCGTTCACGCGGGTCTGCGGGTCGATCACTCGGCGTCCGCGCACGCACTCCCCGGGCAGGGGTCAGCCGCAGGGCGACGCGGCCGGCCCTGTGCTGATCACTTGGCGTCCGCGTAGCACTCCACCACCGCCGTCGTGAACGGGAACCGCACCGGTGTCTCCCCGAAGGTCAGCCGTCCGGCCAGGTCCGCCGCCTCGCGGATGGCCGCCACGACCGTCTCGGCCTCCTCCTCGGGGCAGTGCACGATCACCTCGTCGTGCTGGAAGAAGACCAGTTCGGCCGCGAGCTCCGCGCAGGTCCGGCGCAGCGCGGCGAGCAGCAGCAACGCCCAGTCGGCGGCGCTGCCCTGGACGACGAAGTTGCGGGCGAAACGGCCCCGGGCACGGGCGTTGGTGGAGGCGTAGCCCGGCACCCAGGCGGCGCCGTCCTCGGGCTGGTCCGGGTCGGCGGGCGGGATGCCGGCCTCCTCGGTCGCGTCGTCCGTCCCCCGGGCGGCGGGCGGGCAGGTCCTGCCGAGCCAGGTCCGTACGAGCCGGCCCTCCTCTCCGGCCCGGGCCGCGTCGTCGACGTACGCCACGGCGCGGGGGAAGCGGCGTCTGAGGGCGGCGAGGTTCTTCAGGCCGTCACCGGAGGTCTGGCCGTAGACCGCGCCGAGCACGGCGAGTTTGGCCTGGGCGCGGTCGCCGGAGAAGGCGCGGTCGGACACGGACTGGTACAGGTCGGTCTCCCGCCCGGCCACCTCCATCAGGCCGGGGTCGCGGGAGATGGCGGCGAGGACGCGCGGTTCCATCTGGTCGGCGTCGGCGACGACCAGCCGCCAGCCGGGGTCGGCGACCACGGCCCGCCGGATCACCTTGGGGATCTGCAGGCCGCCCCCGCCGTTGGTCACCCAGCGGCCGGTCACCGTCCCGCCCGCGAGGAACTCGGGTCGGAAGCGGCCCTCGCGGACCCAGTCCTGGAGCCAGGACCAGCCGTGGGCGACCCAGATGCGGTACAACCTCTTGTACTCCAGCAGGGGTTTCACGGCCGGGTGGTCGACCGTCCCGATCTCCCACTTGCGGGTCGAGGCGACCTTGATGCCGGCCCGCGCGAAGGCCTTGACCACGTCGGCGGGCAGGTCGGGGCGGACCCGGTGGCCGAACGCGGCGGAGACCTCCTCGGCCAGCTCGGCCAGCCGGCGCGGCTCACCGCCGCCCGCGTACCGCTCGCCCAGCAGGTCGTGCAGCAGCGCGCGGTGCACCTCGGCGCTCCAGGGCAGCCCGGACCGGTTCATCTCGGCCGCCACCAGCATGCCCGCGGACTCGGCGGCCGTCAGCAGCCGCATGCGATCGGGGTGCTCGGCGCTCGCGTGCCGCCGCTGCTGCTCGGCGTAGACCGTGAGGAGGTCGGACAGGGGGAGGCGGACGCCCTGCGGCTCGAACAGGGAGGACTGGGCGCCCGGCTGAGCCGACCGCTGCGGCGGGTCGGGCGGTACGGGGCCGCCGCGCAGCCGGGCCAGGGCGGCCGCGGCCGAGCGTGGTTCCCCGTACCGCCCCTCGTGGCCGAGGAGGAGCGTCTCGGCGGCCTCGATGTCGTAGCACCGCTCGACTCGCACCCCCGTGGCGAGCAGTCGCGGGTAGACCTCGGCGGTGGACCGCCACACCCACCGCGTGACGCCGGGACGGCTCCGCACGGCCTCGGCGGGAGCGGACTCCCGCCGCACCGGGCCGCAGGGCAGCCCGTCCGGGCCGAGGGGGGCGACGTCCACGCCACCGTCCTCGGCCGGTGCGAGCGCCCACCGGTCGGCCATGCGGCGAGTCTGCCAGGGGGGTCTGACAAAGCCCTGCCGGCGCGGGCCGGCGTCAGGACTCGTCCAGCGCCTCCTTCTGCGCCTGCACGATCTTCTCCAGGGTCGCGGCGACGTACCGCTCGGTCTGCTCCTTGCCGATGCCGAGGCCGCTGAGGACGCCTTCGCCGTTCTCGTGCTCCAGCAGGGCGAGCAGGATGTGCTCGGTGCCGATGTAGTTGTGGCCGAGGCGCAGGGCCTCGCGGAAGGTGAGTTCCAGGACCTTCTTGGCGGCCTGGCCGTACGGCACCAGCTCCGGGGCCTCGTCGACGGCGGGCGGGAGCGCCGCCGTGGCCGCCTCGCGGACCGTGTCGAGCGCGACGCCCTGCTCGACGATGGCCTTCGCGGCGAGGCCCTCGGGCTCGGCGAGCAGCCCGAGGACGAGGTGTGCGGGCACGCCCTCGGCGTTGCGCGCGGCCCTGGACTCGCTGTGGGCGGTCATGACCACGTTCCGCGCGCGCACGGTGTAGCGGCTGAAGCCCTGGCTCGGGTCGAGGTCGGCCGACTCCTTCGGCACGAACCGCTTCTGCGCGGCCTGCCGGGTGACGCCCATGCTCTTGCCGATGTCGGTCCAGGACGCGCCGGAGCGGCGGGCCTGGTCGACGAAGTGGCCGATCAGGTGGTCGGCCACGTCGCCCAGGTGGTCAGCGGCGATCACCGCGTCCTGGAGCTGGTCGAGCGGCTCGGCGTGCACCTTCTTGATGGCCGCGATGAGGTCGTCGAGACGGATGGACGAGGTGGTCTCGGGGTTCGTCATGTGTCAACCGTAGGTTGCGCCCCCAGGGGCGTCAACCGCGAGTTGACACTCGATCGGGTGTTCCGGGCCCGCCGCCCCGGCGTGGCACCATCGGCCCGTGAGTACGTCCAGCACCGTCGACCGCGCGTTCGCGGCGGCCCTCTACGAGACCGGCGAGAGGGCCCTCGACACCGGCGCCTCCCTGCTCGCCTCCGACCCGGCGTCGGACGCCGAACTCGACCGGCGCGGCCAGGAGTTCGCCGCGGCGGCCTGGCGGCGCGGCTGGCAGCCGGCCGATGTCGTACGGATCGTGCGGCGCGAGCTGGACGACGTGCACGTGCTCCTCGTGGCGGCGCTGATCCGCGCCCAGGCACCCGCCGACGTGCCCCGGGGCCGCCGCTGGGACGCGCAGCTCGCGGAGCTCCCCACCGACGCCCCGCCCCGCACCGACCGCTTCTCGCACGCCACGGCCGTGCTGGAGCTGTACCGCCTGCTGCTGCGGCTGCCGTCCCTGGAGTCCCTCGACGAGACGCCCCGAGCGGCACCCGGCCCGGCGAGGCCCGAGTCGCGCATGCTCACCCGCATCCGCGCCCTGCTGGCCAAGGCCGAGGCGACCGGGTTCCCCGAGGAGGCGGAGGCGCTCAGCGCCAAGGCGCAGGAGCTGATGGCCCGACACAGCGTCGACGAGGCGCTGCTCGCGGCGCAGGCACCCTCGCCGGACACGCCCGGGGCCTGCCGGATCGGGGTCGAGCCGCCGTACGAGCAGGCCAAGGCGGTGCTGCTGGACGCCGTCGCCGGCGCCAACCACTGCCGCGCGGTGTGGAACGAACCCCTCGGCTTCTCCACCGTCGTCGGCTTCGAGGCCGACCTGGAGGCGGTCGAGCTCCTCTACACCTCACTCCTGGTGCAGGCCACGACCGCCATGACCAAGGCCGAGGCGGCGCAGAGGGCCGGTGGCCGCAAACGCACCAAGACGTTCCGGCAGTCCTTCCTCGCGGCCTACGCCCACCGCATCGGCACCCGGCTGGCCGCGGCCGCCGACACCCAGGTGACCGACGACCTGCTCCCGGTCCTCGCCTCCCGCGAGGTCGCCGTCGCCGGGCGGCTGGACCGGATGTTCCCGGAGACGACCACGACCCGGCTGCGCGGGGTGCGGGACGCGGCGGGCTGGACGCAGGGCGCGCAGGCGGCGGACCGCGCCCAGGTCCGGCACCGCCCACCGCTGCGCTGACCTGTGCTCGCCGCCGCGCTGACCCGCCGTCGGCCCTGACAGCGCTCCGGGCCCCGCCAGTGCTCCGGGCCCCGGCAGTGCTCTGGGCCCGGGCAGTGCTCTGGGCCCGGGCAGTGCTCTGGGCCCGGGCAGTGCTCTGGGCCCGGGCAGTGCTCTGGGCCCGGGCAGTGCTCTGGGCCCCGGCAGTGCTCCGGGCCCGGGCAGTGCTCCCAGCGCAGCCTGTGCCCTGACGCCGTCGGTGCCCCGGCACCGGCAGTGCTACCGGCGCAGACTGTGCCCCGGCACCGTCAGTGCCCCGGCACGGTCTGTGCCCCGGCACCGTCTGTGCCGTCGATTCCCGCCGTCAGTCGCCCGACGTCTCGAAGCCGCTCACCGAGGCCTTCTCGTCCCCCGCCCAGGAGACCTCGCCGTACGACCACTTCAGCTCGTGCGCCGTCCTGGTGTCGCCGGGCAGGGTGAAGGACGCCGCGTGGACGTCGAGACTCTCCGCGGAGCCCGCCTCGCCCCGGACGTAGGTGAGGGTGAAGGACGTGGTGGCGCCCTTCCCGAGGGTCAGCGACTGGGCCTTCGCACCCTCGACCGGTGAGACGGACGTGGTCTTGTCGTCGGCCAGCAGGTCCACGCCGGGGAAGCCCTTCAGCGCGCACTGCTCACCCTTGTTGGTGAGGCTGACGGTGACGGTGCCGGTGTCCCCCGCGGCCGGGGCGGCGGCGGCGCCGACCTCGACGCCCATGTCGCCGAGCGCACAGGCCGATTCACTGGGCCGGTCCGCGTTCTTGACGTCGTCGCCGCCGGACGTGTCGTCGCTGCAGCCGGTCAGCAGGACCGTCGCGGCGAGGGCGGCGGCCAGGGCGAGGGGGTAGGTGCGCATGAGGTCCTCTGGACGTGTCGAACGAAAGCGGCAACGGACCCCTGGATCATCACGCACGCGCGCACCGCCCGCTCACGCGCCCCCTCCGATTCCCCCGAACGCCGGACGGACCGCGGTGCCCTCAGGCGATCCGCGGCCCGTCCGCACAGATGCCGGTGTCAGCCGACCGAGCCGATGCCGGTGTTCAGCCGACCGAGCCGATGCCGGTGTCAGCCGACCGAGCCGATGCCGGTGTCAGCCGACCGAGCCGATGCCGGTGTCAGCCGACCGAGCCGATGCCCGTGTCAGCCGACCGAGCCGATGCCGGCCGGCGGATGCCCGCCTCAGCCGAGGCCGGCCGTCGGCAGGCCCGTCGGCAGCTTGCCGCCCTCGGCCTTCCTGTAGGTCTCCGCTCCGAGGCCGCCCTCCCAGGTGACCTTCAGGCTGCCGGCGTTCACGGAGTCGACCATGCCGGTCGCCCGGTCCTTGGAGCCGTCCGTGCACTTCAGGCGGATCATCCGCATCCCGGACTCCTCGCCCGCGGTGCCGCTGCAGACGCTCCCGCCGGTGCCGAACAGCGCGGCCTGCTTGCCGGTGATCACCAGGGCCACGGCCTTGCCGTCGGTCGTCGCGAGCCAGCTGCCCTCCAGTTCGCCACCGGCCGGCTCCCCGGACCCGGAACCGGACCCGGAGTCGCCCGCGCCGGCGGACGACGAGGCGGACGGGGCCGGGCTGGGGGCGGAGTCGTCGCCCGAGTCGCCGTCGCTGCTGCACGCGCTCAGCACGAGCACGCCCGTCAGCCCCGCGGCCGCCGCCGCGACACGCACGGCGCCGGAACGGCGCGAGAAGATCACCGAAGTCACTGCAAGCCCCCAAGCTGTAGCCGGCCGACCGGTCCGGACGGCACCGGCCGGCCTCCTGGCCGGAACGACCGCAGCAAGCTACCAGGGCCCGTCAAGGGCCCTGCGAAACGCCTCCTACCAGGACGACTTGCGCACCCCGGGCAGATACCCCGCGTGCGCCTGCTCCCGCAGACTCACCCGGGACAGCCCGAACGCCCGGAAGTAACCGCGCGGCCGGCCGTCCACCTGGTCGCGGTTGCGCACGCGCGTGGCGCTCGCGTCCCGCGGCTGCCTGCGCAGCTCCGCCTGGGCGGCGAGCCGTTCGGCCTCCGTCGACGACGGCCGCCGGATGATCTCCTTCAGCTCGGCCCGCCGGGCGGCGTACCGCGCGACGACCTCCTGTCGCCGGTCGTTCTTCGCGATCTTGCTCTTCTTCGCCATCAGACCCTCACTCCCCGGGCGCGGATCCGGGCGACGGCCGCCTCGATCCCGATCGTGTCGACGGTCTTGATCCCCCTGGCGCTGAGCCGGAGCCGGACGTACCGGCCCTCGCTCGGCAGCCAGTAGCGCTTGGCCTGGATGTTGGGGTCGAACCGGCGTGACGTGCGCCGGTGGGAGTGGGAGATGCGGTTGCCGAAGCCCGGCTGTGTGCCGGTCAGCATGCAGTGCGCGGACATGGGTGGTGACGTACCTCTCTGCTCAGCCTGTGGAAATGGATTTCATTTTCAGTATCATAGCGGCATGGCACGCAACGAACTCCGTCCGGTCATCAAGCTCCGGTCCACCGCCGGGACCGGCTTCACCTATGTCACCCGCAAGAACCGCCGCAACGACCCGGACCGCTTGACCCTGCGCAAGTTCGATCCGGTCGCCGGCCGCCACGTCGACTTCCGAGAGGAGCGCTGATCATGCGCCAGGGAATCCACCCGGAGTACGGCCCCGTCGTCTTCCGTGACCGTGCCGCGAACTACGCCTTCCTCACCCGCTCGACCCTCTCCGCCACCGCGGGCGGGAAGACGATCGAGTGGGAGGACGGCCTCACCTACCCGGTCGTCGACGTCGAGATCTCCGACGTGAGCCACCCCTTCTACACCGGTACCGCCCGCGTCCTGGACACCGCCGGGCGCGTGGAGCGCTTCGAGCGCCGGTACGGAAAGAAGGGCTGACCCCGTGGCTGTCCCTCCCGGTCTCCCCGTCGTGATCGTCGGCGGGCTGCACGCCGACGCCCGCAGGGCGGCCGTCGCGCGCCTTCTCGCCGACGTGCCCGGCAGCGTCGTCCTCCACCACGACCTGTCGACGGCCGCCGCGGGCACCGTCGTACGGACCGTCAGGGACGCCTCCGGAGTCCTCGACGCGGGGGAGGCACCGCTCGTCAACGACTGCGCGTGCTGCGCCCTGCGCGAGGACCTGGTGCCGGAGCTGGAGCGGCTGCGCGACGCCGGGGCCACCCGGCTGGCCGTCGTCGAGCTGTGGGATTCGGTGGAGCCCAAGGCCATGGCCGAGGTCGTCACGGCGGGCGGGCTCACCGTCACCGGTGTGATCACCGCCGTCGACCCGGCCCTGGTCCTGCCCTACCTCGGCAACGGCGACGACCTGGCCGACGCCGGTCTCGCTGCCGCCGCCACCGACCAGCGCACCATCGCCGACACCTTCGCGCGCCAGCTGGAGTACGCCCCCGCCCTGGCCGTCGCGGACTCCCCGGAGGCCGACGAGGAGGACCGCGAGCTGCTCGCGCAACTGCACCCGACGGCCCGCCGTGCCCCGATCGGGGAAGGCGCCCCCGTGGACCGGGCCGGCGACGGCCTCACCGTGCCGACCCCCCGCAGGGCTCCGCTCTCTCCGCTGGCCGAGGCGGCCCTGGCCGGTTTCGACGTCGAGGCGGCGGCCGCCGCCCAGCACCCGGCGTGCGCGCTGCTCCCCGCCGAGGCCGACGCGCACGGCGTCTCCACCCTGGTGTGGCACCGGCGCCGCCCGTTCCACCCGGAGCGGCTGTACGCCGCACTGGAGGACCTGACCTGCGCGGCCGCCCGCAGCCGGGGCCGGTTCTGGCTCGCCGACAAGCCCGACACGCTGTTCCACTGGGACGCGGCGGGCGGCGCCCTGTGCGTGGAGGGGGCGGGCCCGTGGCTGGCCTCCCTCCCGGACGCCGCCTGGGAGATGGTCCCGCCGGTGCGCCGCGCCGCCGCCGCGCTGGACTGGCACCCCGAGCACGGCGACCGCGGTCAGCACCTGGTCTTCACCTCGCCCGGCCTCGACCGGGACGGCCTGGAGCGGCTGCTGGAGTCCTGCCTGCTGACCGACGCCGAGTACGCCGCGGGCCCCGACGCCTGGCAGCGGCTGCCGCACGCCTTCGACACCCTTCTGGAGGTCTGACCCCCGATGCCCCGCAAGCACGACCGCACGCCCGCCAAGAACCGGCCCAACCCCCTGGACCGGGCCGGGATCACCTACATCGACTACAAGGACACCGAGCTGCTGCGGAAGTTCATCTCCGACCGCGGCAAGATCCGCAGCCGCCGTGTCACCCGGGTGTCCTCCCAGCAGCAGCGGCAGCTGGCCAAGGCGATCAAGAACGCCCGTGAGATGGCGCTCCTGCCGTATTCCGCGCGCTGACCCCATCCGGACCGAGTGAGGTTCCCCACGCTTGACGGCTGGGGAACCCGCTGTGCCGCCGCCACGCGGCCGACCGGGGCGATGTGACCCGGCGGCGAGCGCGGGTCCGGCGATGGTCCGAGGGGGACACCGGTCACGAGGACGACCCCGGCCTCCTGCGACCGGCCTATTTCTCGCCGTCCCCGCAGGCCACGGGCGTCTTCCGGATACTGGTCGGTCCGTCGAACGCCCTTCGCAGGGTCGTGCGTCTAGCTCACGCTTCTCCGGTGCGGCACCTTCTCGGTCGCCGCTCTCCGCCGCCGAGCGGATGTTCCGCCTCCACCGGACCTCCCCGAACCCCCCGACTTCACCGCAGGCCGCAGGGAACGAGAGGTGGGGGCGGGGCGTCAGACAGAGGAGAGATCGGGTCAAGCGGTCGTCAAGGCTGTAACCACGGGACCACCCCGCGTGCACGTGCATCTGCCCATGCACCTGCACATGAACAGGGCTATGATCCGGGTCAGTTGACCACTGCACCAATGGCCACACCAGCCAGTGCACCACCGGGGAGCGACCTGTGGACCACGACGTGTACGACGTGTACAACGGGATGGCGGCCGCCGGGCTGCGCGGTGTGGCCTGGCAGAAGAGCCGGCACAGCAATTCGCAGGGCTCATGCGTGGAGTTCGCCCGATTGCCCGGCGGTGACGTGGCCGTGCGCAACTCGCGCTTCCCGGACGGCCCCGCACTGGTCTACACCCGTGCGGAGATCGAGGCCATGCTGCTGGGGGTCAAGGACGGCGAGTTCGACCACCTGGTCGGCGGCTGACGCTCCGGCGGCCCCGGCGGAGCGCCGGACCGCGTGCCCGGTGAAGCTCTGACGGGCGCTGTGCCCCTGATGTGCGGTGACGCGCGTAGAACCGCGGCGCGATGATGCGCCGCGGTCTTCTCATTCCCCGTTCTGCCGTGCGCCGGTGTGCGGCAGCCGGAACAGCGCCCACACCACCTTGCCGTTGAGCGCGCCCGCGAGCGGGTGCCAGCCCCAGCTGTCACTGAAGGAGTCGACCAGGAACAGCCCGCGGCCCGACTCGGCCGAGAAGTCGTCGGTCTCCCGGGTGACCGGACTGTCGTGGCTGGGATCGCGCACCGCGCACACCAGCCGCTCGGTCCACCGCATCAGGTGCAGGCGCACCGGGGGTTCGCGGTCGCCGCACGCGCCGCTCGCCGGCAGGCCGTGCCGCAGCGCGTTGGTGACGAGCTCCGAGACCACCAGACAGACGTCGTCGAACCGCTCGCCCATGTCCCACTGGTCGAGGGTTCTGCGGGTGAATCGCCGTGCCTCGCGCACCGCTTCGTAACGGGCGGGAAGGGCACAGGAGGCGGCGTCGGACACGGCCGCGGGATCCAGCGGCGGAAGGCCCTGCCGTAACGGCTCGAGCATGGTCGATCCATTCGTCCCCATGCGAGGCACTCCCGGGAATTCGCGGTCGGTGCGATGCAGCGGTGGTGCGGCACCATGGTTTCGGATGCGTACAGCAGATGCAAGGGCAGATGCACGTGCACGTGACCGGAATGAGCTGTCCCGTACCGCTTGTTGGCCAATTTTTCCGTCATCTTCATGTCGCTCTCCGGCCGTTCACTTGCCTTCTTCTTGCTTCCGCGCGCGAGCGTCGATCGTCTCGATTCCGTTTCCGTAACCGGACGAGTACTGCTCGAAGTGTTTTAGTGGCAGACTGCGGCCCCTGAAGACGTTGGGGAGGCTGGCGAACGTGAGCGCGGGAGAGCCGGGATCGGTGGTGCGGCGCATGCTGCTCGGATCACAACTCAGGCGACTGCGTGAGGCGCGGGGGATCACGCGCGAGGCGGCGGGCTATTCGATCCGCGCCTCCGAGTCGAAGATCAGCCGGATGGAGTTGGGCCGGGTGAGCTTCAAGACCAGAGACGTCGAGGACCTGCTGACCCTGTACGGCATCACGGACGAGCAGGAGCGCGCCTCCCTGCTGTCCCTGGCCAAGGAGGCCAACGTCGCGGGCTGGTGGCACAGTTACTCGGACGTGCTGCCCAGCTGGTTCCCGACCTATGTCGGCCTGGAGGGCGCCGCCTCGCTGATCCGGGCCTACGAGGTGCAGTTCGTGCACGGCCTGCTGCAGACCGAGGCGTACGCGCACGCGGTGGTCCGGCGTGGCATGCAGGGCGCGAGCGAGGCCGACGTCGAGCGCCGTGTGGCCCTGCGCCTGGAGCGGCAGAAGTACCTGGTCGACGAGCGCGCGCCCGACTTCCACATCATCCTCGACGAGGCCGCCCTGCGTCGCCCCTACGGCGACCGCGAGGTGATGCGGGGGCAGCTCCAGCACCTCATCGAGATCTCGGAGCGGCCCAACGTACGGCTCCAGGTGGTGCCGTTCAGTCTCGGCGGCCACTCCGGCGAGAGCGGCGCGTTCACGATCCTCAGCTTCCCGGAGTCCGATCTGTCGGACGTGGTCTACCTGGAGCAGCTCACCAGCGCGCTGTACCTGGACAAGGCCGAGGACGTCGCCCAGTACGAGAAGGCGCTCAAGGAGCTGCAGAGCGACAGCCCCGGACCTTCGGAGAGCCGGGACCTTCTGCGAGGTCTCCTCCAGCTCTCCTGAAGTGGGCCTTCAACTCGCCTTAAACATCAGTACGATGACGTGTGATCAGATCGTGAAGGCGCGGTCAGGGGTCTGCTTAGGGATCGAGGGATCACATTGTCGTCGTCCTGCTTCACCGACCTTGCACAGCAGTACATCGACGGTGAGTGGCGCCCGGGCACCGGTTCCTGGGACATCATCGACTTCAACCCGTACGACGACGAGAAACTCGCGTCGATCACCATAGCCACGGTCGACGAGGTCGATCAGGCGTACCGGGCGGCCGCCCGCGCCCAGAAGCAGTGGGCCGCGACCAACCCCTACGCCCGCCGGGCGGTCTTCGAGAAGGCGCTGCGCCTGATCGAGGAGCGCGAGGCGGAGATCTCCGAGGCCATCATCGCCGAGCTCGGCGGCACGCGTCTGAAGGCCGCGTTCGAGCTGCACCTCGCCAAGGAGTTCCTGCGCGAGGCGGTCCACTTGGCGCTGGCCCCGGAGGGCCGGATCCTCCCCTCGCCGGTGGACGGCAAGGAGAACCGCGTCTACCGCGTGCCGGTCGGTGTGGTGGGCGTGATCAGCCCCTTCAACTTCCCCTTCCTGCTGTCGATCAAGTCCGTCGCCCCGGCGCTGGCGCTGGGCAACGCCGTGGTGCTCAAGCCGCACCAGAACACCCCGATCGTCGGCGGTTCCCTGGTCGCGAAGCTCTTCGAGGACGCGGGGCTGCCCGGCGGGCTGCTGAACGTCGTCATCACCGACATCGCCGAGATCGGCGACGCCTTCATCGAGCACCCCGTCCCCAAGGTCATCTCCTTCACCGGTTCCGACGCGGTCGGCCGGCACGTGGCGACCGTCTGCGCGCGGCTGTTCAAGCGCTCCGTGCTCGAACTGGGCGGCAACAGCGCGCTGGTGGTCCTCGACGACGCCGACCTCGACTACGCCGTCGACGCGGCGGTCTTCAGCCGTTACGTCCACCAGGGCCAGGTCTGCATGGCCGCCAACCGCATCCTCGTGGACCGGTCGGTCGCGGACGAGTTCACCGAGAAGTTCGTCGCCAAGGTGAAGACCCTCAAGGCGGGCGACCCGCGCGACCCGGAGACCGTCATCGGCCCGGTCATCAACTCCTCGCAGGCGGACGCCGTCTCCGGCGTGGTCGAGCAGGCCCTCGCCGAGGGCGCCACGGCCCTGGTGCGCGGCGGGCGGACCGACAACCTCGTCGAGCCGTCGGTGCTGACGGACGTCCCCGCCGACTCGGCGCTGCTGCGGCAGGAGGTCTTCGGGCCGGTCGCGTTCCTCGTGCCGTTCGACGGCGAGGAGGAGGCCGTACGGCTCGTCAACGCCACGCCCTACGGGCTGAGCGGTGCCGTGCACACCGGGAACGTCGAGCGGGGCGTCGCCTTCGCCCAGCAGATCGACACGGGCATGTTCCACGTGAACGACGGCACCGTGCACGACGAGCCGATCGTCCCGTTCGGCGGGGAGAAGCACTCGGGCATCGGCCGGCTCAACGGCGACACGATGCTGGACTCGTTCACCACGACCAAGTGGATCTCCGTACAGCACGGCCGGAGCCGGTTCCCGTTCTAGACGTTCTCGGCATCCGGCCGAAAGCCTCGCGCGCCCGGGCCCTTGCGGACAGAACCTGACCGCAAGGGTCCGTAGCTTTGCCGGTGTCGGGGGGAGAGGCCCCCAGGTCTGGCGAAAGGCGGCGGTCATGGTCACTCACGTTCCGGCGGAGGCACACGGCGACGAGCGCGGAGCGCTTCTGTCCTTCATCGCCGAGCAGCGCGGCGGAATCCGCCGGGCGGTGCTCGGACTGACCGACGAGCAGGCCGGCTCGCGTCCCAGCGCCAGTGAGCTGTCCCTCGCCGGGCTGGTCAAGCACGTGGCCGAGGTCGAGCAGATGTGGGTCTCCCTGGCCAAGGGCGAGCCGCCGGCGGTGGTGCGGGACCAGAGCAACTGGCACGAGTGCTTCCGGCTGGTCGAGGGCGAGACCGTCGCCTCGCAGCTGGCGTACTGGGAGAAGGTCGCCGCCGAGACGGAGGCGTACATCCGCTCGGTGCCGAGTCTCGACGACACCTTCGCGCTGCCGGCCCAGCCCTGGTTCCCGCCGGACGGCCGGGTCTCCCACCGCTGGCTCTGTCTGCACCTCATCCGCGAGACCGCCCGGCACGCGGGTCACGCCGACATCATCCGCGAGTCCCTGGACGGCAGGACCGCCTTCGAGCTGGTGGCCGAGGAACAGCGGGCGGGGGCCGAGGCATAGCCTTGGCCGCATGTCGACGATCCGCCTCCTCGTGCTCGGCGCGGTCCGTATGCACGGGCGGGCCCACGGCTACCAGGTGCGCAACGACCTGGAGTACTGGGGCGCGCACGAGTGGTCCACCGCCAAGCCCGGCTCGATCTACCACGCGCTGAAGCAGATGGCCAAGCAGGGGCTGCTGCACGCGCACGAGATCGCGCCGTCCACGGCGGGCGGCCCGCCGCGCACCGAGTACGAGCTCACCGGGCTGGGCACCGAGGAGTACTTCCGGCTGCTGCGGGAGGCGCTGGTCACCTACGACCAGCGCGGGGACATGAAGACGGCCGCCGTCGGCTTCGTCGTCGACCTGCCGCGGGCCGAGGCGGTCGCGCTGCTGAAGGAACGGACCCTCAGGATCGAGCAGTGGCGGGCCGCCGTCCTGGAGCACTACGTGCCCGAGGAGGGGCCCGGGCAGCTCGGGCACATCGGCGAGATCATGAACATGTGGGTCCACACGGCCGACTCCGAGGCCGAGTGGACCCGCGGCCTCATCGGGCGCATCGAGGGCGGCGCCTACACCTTCGCCGACGAGGGTGACCCGTTCGTCGGCGTCCTGGCCGAGGACGAGGAGAACCCCTACGCGACGGGGGAGCGGCACCCCGGGGACGCCCACTAATCAAGTTTGACGAATAGCTCGGGCGGGTTTAGCTTGAGTCTGTAGTCAAGTTTGACTAGCGAGGGAGACTCAGTGGCCGATCCGGCGATCACCGTCGAAGGCGCCCGGAAGACGTACGGCGAGAAGAAGGCACTGGACGGGCTCGACCTCACGGTCGCGCGCGGCACGGTGCACGGGGTGCTCGGACCGAACGGCGCGGGCAAGACCACCCTGGTGCGGGTCCTGTCCACCCTGCTGCGGCCCGACGCGGGACGGATCGAGGTGGCGGGACACGACGTGGTGCGCGAGGCCTACGCCGTGCGGCTGCGCATCGGTTTGCTCGGCCAGCACGCCGCGCTCGACGAGGAACTCGGGGGCCGGCAGAACCTGGAGCTGTTCGGCCGGCTGCACCACTTGGGCGCGCGGGGCGCACGCGCGCGTGCGGACGAACTGCTGGAGCGTTTCGGCCTGGCCGACACCGGCCGCAAGGCGGTCCGCCAGTACAGCGGCGGCATGCGGCGCCGCCTGGACCTGGCCGCGTCCCTGATCACCGAGCCGGAGGTGCTGTTCCTCGACGAGCCCACCACCGGCCTGGACCCGCGCGGCCGCGCGGAGGTGTGGTCCTCCGTCCGCTCCCTGGTCGGAGGCGGCACGACGGTCCTGCTCACCACCCAGTACCTGGAGGAGGCCGACCAGC
This sequence comes from Streptomyces sp. NPDC059696, assembly GCF_042733745.1. Classification (NCBI taxonomy): domain Bacteria; kingdom Bacillati; phylum Actinomycetota; class Actinomycetes; order Kitasatosporales; family Streptomycetaceae; genus Streptomyces; species Streptomyces sp. NPDC059696. The sequence continues at coordinate 79,073 of NZ_JBHWFG010000013.1, read as the reverse complement.
TCGCCGACCGCATCTCCGTCGTCGACGCCGGCCGGGTCGTCGCCGAGGGCACCGCGGACGAACTGAAGGCCGAGACCGGCGGCGACCGCATCGACGTGGTCCTGCGTCACGCCGGCGAACTGGGGGCCGCCGTCGCCCTGCTGCCCCTCAGCGGGATCAGCGTCGACGCCGACCGGCGGCTGCTGAGCGCGCCGGTGACCGACCGCATGGAGGCGCTCTCCGGGGTCGTACGGGCCCTGCGGGAGGCCGGGATCGAGGCGGAGGACGTCGCCCTGCGCCGCCCGACGCTGGACGAGGTGTTCCTGCATCTCACCGGGGACGGCCACCGGGTGAAGGAGGCCGCGTGAGCGCGCACGCCCTGACCGACTCGTGGACCATGACCCTCCGGGAGCTGGCCCGTTGGGGGCGGCAGCCGGTCCAGCTGGCCGTCAACCTGGTCTTCCCGGTGATGCTGCTGCTGATGTTCGGCTACCTCATCGGCGGCGGCCGCGGGGTGAGCGGTGAGTACCGCGACTACCTGATCCCCGGGATGCTCGCCCTCACCATGGCCTTCGGCCTGGAGGGCACGATGCTCGCCGTCACGCAGGACCTCAACAAGGGCGTGATCGACCGCTTCCGCTCGATGCCCATGGCCAACGGGGCGGTCCTGGTGGGCCGTTCGGCCGCCGACATGCTCCAGTCGGGGATGGCCCTGCTGGTGCTGATCGGCGTGGGCGTCGCGCTCGGCTGGCGGCCCGGGGGCGGTCCGGTGGCCCTTCTCGCCGCCGTGGGGCTGCTGCTCCTGTTCCGGTTCGCGATGCTGTGGATCGGCATCCACCTGGCCCTGGTGGCGGGCAAGCCGGAGATGGTCCAGGCGGTGCAGATCCTGGTCTGGCCGGTCGGCTTCCTCTCCAACGCGCTGGCCGTCCCCGGCTCGATGCCCGGCTGGCTGGGCACGGTCGTCGAGTGGAACCCCATGTCCCACACGGCCACGGCCGTCCGGGACCTGTTCGGCGTGCCCGGCACGGAGTCCGGGCACGCGTGGGCCGCGATCGTCTGGCCCCTGGCCCTGCTGGCGGTCTTCTTCCCGCTGGCAGTACGACGGTTCGGCCGGCTCAGCCGCTGACCTCCGTCACGTCCCTAGTGGTGGAAGCTGGTCGCCGCGCCCCTGTCCTCGGTCAGCGGGCGCGGCTGCCGGCGCAGCTCCGGCAGCAGCCGCTCCAGGTCCTGCGCGAGCAGGTCGGCGAGGTCGGCGGAGAAGCCGTTGCGGCACACCACCCGCAGCACCGACAGGTCCTCGCGGTTGGCCGGGAAGGTGTAGGCGGGCACCAGCCAGCCGTGCTCGCGCAGCCGCCGGGAGACGTCGAAGACGTCGTACGCCGTCACCTCCGGCGCGGTCGTGAAGGCGAACACCGGCAGCTCGTCGCCCCGGGTCAGCAGCCGGAAGTCGCCGAGCGCCTCGATACGCCCGGCCAGCTCCGTGGCCACGTCCCGCGCGGCCTGCTGCACGGCCCGGTAGCCCTGACGCCCCAGCCGCAGGAACGTGTAGTACTGCGCGACGACCTGCGCGCCCGGGCGGGAGAAGTTGAGCGCGAACGTCGGCATGTCGCCGCCCAGGTAGTTCACCCGGAACACCAGCTCCTCCGGCAGGGCCTCCGAGTCCCGCCACAACGCCCAGCCGACACCCGGGTAGACCAGTCCGTACTTGTGCCCCGAGGTGTTGATCGACGTCACCCTCGGCAGCCGGAAGTCCCACACCAGGTCCTCGTCGAGGAACGGCGCGACCATGGCCCCGGACGCCCCGTCCACATGCACCGGGACGTCCAGCCCGGTCCGTTCCTGCAAGCCGTCCAGCGCCGCGCACAGGTCCGCGATCGGCTCGTAGGACCCGTCGAAGGTCGAGCCCAGGATCCCGACGACGCCGATGGTGTTCTCGTCGCACAGCTCGGCGGCGGCCTGCGGGTCCAGGTGGAAGCGCTCGCCCTCCATGGGCACCAGCCGGGCCTCCACCTCCCAGAAGTTGCAGAACTTCTCCCAGCAGACCTGCACGTTCACGCCCATCACCAGGTTGGGCCGGGCCCCGGGGTAGCGGTCGGCGTTGCGCTTGGCCCAGCGCCGCTTCAGCGCCATCCCGGCGAGCATGCACGCCTCGCTCGACCCGGTCGTCGAACACCCCACGGCGGTCGCCGGGTCGGGGACGTTCCACAGGTCGGCGAGCATCGCCACGCAGCGCCGCTCCAGCTCGGCGGTGCGCGGGTACTCGTCCTTGTCGATCATGTTCTTGTCGCGGCACTCCGCCATCAGGATCCCCGCCTCGGGTTCCATCCAGGTGGTGACGAAGGTGGCGAGGTTCAGCCGGGCGTTGCCGTCGAGCATCAGCTCGTCGCGCACCAGCCGGTGGGCGGTCGTCGGGGCCATCGGCTGGTCGGGGAGGCGGTGGGTCGGCGGGGCCTCCATCATGTCGCCGAGCGGGTTGGCGGGGCCGTAGAAGGGGTTGACGGACAGGCGGCGTTCGGCGGTCCGGGGGGTGCCTTCGCTGTACGGCATGGGGTCTCCAGGCATGGGTTCGAGTGGGGGAGGACAAGGCGTCAGCGGACGGATGTGCCGTCCGCGCGCAGCTGCATCTGCGGCCGGCCCGTCACCAGCAGCCAGGCCGGCAGTGACGCGATGCAGAGCAGGGAGATGACCATCGGTTCGGCGATCAGCACCGCGGCGACGAACAGGCTGAGCCAGCCTTGCCGCGTGATCGCCAGCAGCACCCCGAGCACACCGGCGGACACGCCCACCGAGGGATGCACTCCGGACACCAGGGCGTGCGCGCACAGGCCGAGGGCGGTGCCGACGAACACGGCGGGGAAGATGCGCCCGCCGCGGAAACCGCAGGACGCGGCTACCACCAGCGCGGCCAGCTTCACCACCGTCATGACGGCGAACTCCCCGGCGGACCAGCCGTCCGGGTCGTGCGCCAGCGTGGCGATCTCGTCGAGCCCCTTGAAGAGCGTCAGATGGCCGCCCACAGCAGCGAGACAACCGAGCACGGCCCCGCCCGCCGGGAGCATCAGCATCGGGTGCCGCAGCCACTGGAACGCCGCGTGGACGTACGGGAAGGCCCGCACGGCGCACAGGGTGAGCAGCGCGCCCACCATGGCGACCACCACCGACGCCAGCAGGTCGGACCACCCCGGCCGGCCGAAGGACGGCAGGCCCAGGTCGAAGCTCGGGTGGTCGAGGAGGGTGACGGTCAGGGAGCCGGCGGCCGCGGCGGTCAGCGGCGCGAAGAGGTTGTCCCACAGCATGCCGCGGGTCTCCTTCGTGGCCAGCAGTTCGGAGATCGCCAGGGCGGCCGCGACCGGGGTGCCGAACAGCGCGCCGATGGTGGCCGCCTCCGCCAGCGCCGGCCAGATCCGTCCGGGGGCCCGGGGGATCAGCCGGCTGCCCAGCCAGACCGCGAGGGCCACGTTCACCGTGATGATCGGGTTCTCGGGGCCGAGGCTGGGTCCCCCGGCCAGCATCAGCGCGGTCACCAGCAGCAGCCCCGGCAGCACCACGGGCGGCAGGACGGGGGCGTCGAGACCGACGGTGGCGGGATCGGGGCCCGCGTGCCCCGGCGCCTTCCACACCACCAGCCCGACCGCGATGCCGGTCGCGATGAGCACGACGAACATCCACGCCACGGAGTACCGGCCGACCCCGAGCGCGTCCGGCACGGTCTGCCAGAGCACGTCCTGGAGCTGCTCGGCGGCGACCTCCACCCCCACCAGGATCAGGCTGCAGAGCACGCCCACGGCCACGGCGGGCACGATCGAGGGCAGCAGGGCCCGAGCGGGCGTCGACGGACGGACGGAGGATGCCTGGTCTTCGGAGTCCTGGACCACGGGCACACGATAAACGGATCAAACGGCATAAACGGGATAGGCGGGCAACACGCTTGCACCTCACGTGGCGTGAGGACCGACCGTGGAGCGCGGAAGAAGAAAGGAGCGGAAGTGAGCTACTCCGTGGGACAGGTCGCCGGTTTCGCCGGTGTGACGGTGCGCACCCTGCACCACTACGACGACATCGGCCTGCTCGTGCCCAGCGAGCGCAGCCACGCGGGCCACCGGCGCTACAGCGACGCCGACCTCGACCGGCTGCAGCAGATCCTGTTCTACCGCGAGCTCGGCTTCCCGCTCGAGGAGGTCGCCGCCCTGCTCGACGACCCGGACGCGGACCCGCGCGCGCACCTGCGCCGCCAGCACGAACTGCTGACCGCCCGGATCGAGAAGCTGCGGAAGATGGCGGCGGCCGTGGAGCACGCCATGGAGGCACGCACGATGGGGATCAACCTGACGCCCGAGGAGAAGTTCGAGGTGTTCGGCGACAAGGACCCGGAGCAGTACGCCGAGGAGGCGGAGCGGCGCTGGGGCGGCACCGAGGCGTACGCCGAGTCACAGCGCCGCGCCGCGAGCTACACCAAGGAGGACTGGAAGCGCATGCAGGCCGAGGTGGCCGACTGGGGTGAGCGCTACGCCGCCCTGATGACCGCCGGCGAATCACCGGCCGGCGAGGCGGCCATGGGCATGGCCGAGGAGCACCGGCAGCACATCTGCGGATGGTTCTACGAGTGCTCGTACGAGCTCCACCGGGGCCTCGGCGAGATGTACGTCGCCGACGAGCGCTTCAAGGCGTTCTACGACTCCATGCGCCCGGGCCTCGCCGAGCACCTGAGGGACGCGATCGTTGCGAACGCGGCACGTCACACCGCCTGATCCCCGGCCCGGGAGTGCCTCACTCCCGGGTCAGGACCACCGCCGTCCCGTACGCGCACACCTCGGTGCCGACGTCCGCCGCCTCCGTCACGTCGAAGCGGAACGCGAGGATGCCGTTGGCGCCACGCGTGCGTGCCTGCTCGACGAGCCGCTCCATGGCCTGGTTGCGGGTCTGCACCAGCGTCTTGGTGAGCCCGCGCAGCTCGCCGCCGACCATCGACTTCAGCCCGGCGCCGATCTGGCTCCCCACGTGGCGGGAGCGCACGGTCAGGCCGAAGACCTCGCCGATCACCTCCCGCACGTGGTAGCCGGGAACGTCGTTCGTGGTGACGACGAGAACCTCGGGCTCCGGGCCCTGTCCGCCGCCGTATTCGTCGATGCCCATGGTTCACAGCTTTGACCGGGACCGCGCACAGTGCATCCTGAGTACGCCCATGGAACCTGGGCCGGAACGGCTGCGTTGATACTTTGGGGCAGCCAGCCTCCGCCCGTCCCCCCAGCAGCAGGAGCCACATCCCCGTGACCACGCTTGCGCTCGGCCCCGAGTGGCTCAGCCCGGACTACCTGATCTCGACGTTCAGCCTGCCCGGCATCCTGCTCATCGTCTTCGCGGAGTCCGGTCTCTTCGCGTTCCTGCCCGGCGACTCCCTGCTGTTCACGGCCGGGCTCTTCGTGGCCGAGGGCACCTACATCAGCCAGCCGCTGTGGCTGGTCTGCGCCCTGATCGTGCTCGCCGCCGTCCTCGGTGACCAAGTGGGCTACATGATCGGCAAGTTCCTGGGCCCGAAGCTCTTCAGCCGTCCCAACTCCAAGCTCTTCAAGCAGGAGAACCTGGACAAGGCCCACGAGTTCATGGAGAAGCACGGCCCCAAGGCGATCGTCCTGGCCCGCTTCGTGCCCATCGTGCGCACCTTCGCACCCATCGTGGCCGGCGCCGGCCGCATGAAGTACCGCACGTTCCTCACGTACAACGTCATCGGCGGCGTCGCCTGGGGCACCGGTGTCACCCTCGCGGGTTACTGGCTGGGCCAGATCGGCTTCATCAAGAAGAACGTCGAGGCGATCCTCGTCCTCATCGTCCTGATCTCCGTCGTGCCGATCCTCATCGAGTACCTGCGCGACCGCTCGAAGAAGAAGCGCGCCGCGGCCGAGACCCCCGGGCAGCACGGGCAGCAGCCCCCCGCGATGGACGACGCGACGACCCAGCTGCGCCGCATCACCCCCGACGACCAGCCGCCCCGCCGGCAGCCGCAGCAGCCCCCGTACGGCGACCACAACGGCTACGACGACCAGCAGTACTACGGCCAGTACCCGCAGGACCCGGGCTACGGCCGACAGCCGCACCCGCAGCACCCGCAGCACCCCTACGGCACCCAGCAGCAGCCCTACGGCACCCCGCAACAGCCGTACGGCACGCAGCAGGGGCCTCACAACAACGGCTACTGAGCCGACCGTCCCGGGGGCGCGGGGAACCGCGCGAAAACCCCCACCGGCCCGCGGCCGCCGACGTACCCACCGCCCCGACGCCATAGGCACTCGGCGCTAGAAACCCCTGGTGCGCTTGGCGGCCCGCCGCTTCTCCGCCGAGCCGATCCTCAGGAACATCCGGGAGATCTCGGACCCGAGGTTCACCCCGATGGCGATGGCCATGGCGAGCGCCACCGCCTTCGACAGCGACACGAGCCCCTCGTCCACCTCGCTCTGCGCGATCGCCAGCAGTCCGAAGTACGTCGCGGAACCGGGCAGCAGGGGCCCGATCGCCGCGGTCGTGTAGGGCAGGGCGGAGGCGAACCGGTACCGGGACAGCAACTGCCCGAACAGCCCCACCAGCCCCGCGGCCGCCGCCGTGGACGCCACCGGCGAGATGTCCCCGACGTAGTGCATCGCCCCGTAGACGACCCACGCGACCCCGCCGTTCAGCGTCACCCACATCACGGTGGAACGATCCTGCTGGAGCAGCACCGCGAACGCCAGGGACAGCAGCATCGACGCCGCGATCATCATCACCGGGTCGTCGGAGGCGCCGAGCGCCTGGTCGGGGTTGAGCCGCGCGCCCAGCTGCACGCCGAAGTACAGCACCAGCAGCACACCCGCGACGATGCCGACGAAGAAGTACATGACCTCCAGCAGGCGCGCGGACGCGGTGATGTAGAAGCCCGTCAGACCGTCCTGCACCCCCGCCACCAACGCCCGCCCGGGCAGCAGCGCGAACAGCCCACCGGTGATGACCGCGGAGGCCTTCACGTCCACGTGACCGAGCGTCAGCGCGACCCCGATCGCGGCCGGCGGCATCGCGGCCACGGTGAACTGGTAGAACTCCGGCAGCCCGCGCCCCGCGCACAGCCACGCCAGCCGGTCACCGAGCATCGCGCCCAGCGCCGCGGCCACGAACACGATCAGGTCGCCGCCCACCAGCACCGAGGCCGCACCGGCCAGCAGGCCGCTCGCCCCGGTCAGCGCCCAGCCGGGGTAGGGGTGCCGGTTACGGCGGATCTCCGCCAGCCGCCGGTAGGCCTCCTCCAGGGAGACCGCCGCCTCGTGGTCGCTGAGGTCGTCCACCAGCTGGTACACGGCCGCCAGCCGCGTGTAGTCCGTACCCCGGCGCCGCACGGTCCGCGACGCCGTGACCGGGTCGTCGACCAGGGACGGCTGGTAGGAGATCGCCAGCAGCGTGAACGTGACGTTGGGCTCGCAGCGGTCCAGGCCGTAGGACCGGCACACGGCGAACATCGCCGCCTCCACGTCCTCGGCGCCCTCGCCGCCCGCCAGCAGCAACTCGCCGATACGCAGCGTCAGGTCGAGCACACGGGGCACCGCGGGCCCGCTCTCGTCGGTGCCGCGGTGGCTGATCTCCGGAGCGGGCCGCTCCGCCACCGGCATGCGCAGCATCGTGCGCATCCGGTCCTGCCAGGGCACGTCCTTCGTCAGGCTGACCACGGGGATCCCGCTCGGCGGCGTGAAGGCCGTCGGCGCGTGCTTCGAGCTGTAGGTGCTCGGCGGGGTGAACGCCGACCCCTCCTGCTCCCCCGCGGGCGCCGCGTGGACGTCGAGGCCTTGCGGCACGGCGAACTCGGACGTCGTCTCGGACTCCGCGCCGGCCGATCTGTGGAGGGCCAGCCCTTCGGGGATCGCGAACTCCGACGTCGTCGACATGTCCCCGTCGACGCCGGACCCGGCCGGAGGCAGGAAGGCGCTCCTTGCCTCGTCCGACTTCGGTTTGCGGTCCTCCGCGTCCGTCACTGCCTGGCGCTCCCTGTACGACACGTCCGCCTCGTACCCCCCACAGCCTCAGTATGCGCACAGACGGACGAACGGGCCGCACGCGCAGGCGTGCGGCCCGTCGGCATCAGGAACGGGAGGTCAGTGACCGCCCTGGTCCTTGAAACGCTTGTAGGACCGCTCGATCTCGGCCTCGGCCTCGGTGCGGCCCACCCAGTCGGCACCCTCGACCGACTTGCCGGGCTCCAGGTCCTTGTAGACCTCGAAGAAGTGCTGGATCTCCAGACGGTCGAACTCCGACACGTGGTGGATGTCCCGCAGGTGCTCCACGCGCGGGTCCGTCGACGGCACGCACAGCAGCTTGTCGTCGCCGCCGGCCTCGTCCGTCATGCGGAACATGCCGATCGCGCGGCAGCGGATCAGGCAGCCCGGGAACGTCGGCTCGTCGAGGATGACCAGCGCGTCCAGCGGGTCGCCGTCCTCGCCGAGGGTGTTCTCGACGAAGCCGTAGTCGGTCGGGTAGGCGGTCGAGGTGAAGAGTCGCCGGTCCAGGCGGATACGACCGGTCTCGTGGTCCACCTCGTACTTGTTGCGCGAACCCTTCGGAATCTCGATCGTGACGTCGAACTCCACCGGTGGCTCCTCCATGATCAACACATAGTTCTGGTGATTAAGTGTCCCTCACGCAGGTGTGTGATCGCGAAAGGGGCTGGTGGTCGTGCCAGAGCTGAGGCCTTGGCAGGCCGCGAAACCGCACGTGGTGCGGCTCGCGGAAGCCGTACGACCGCGCCTGGCCCGGGCCGCGACGGCCGCGAAACCACGGCTCGCGCGGCTCGCCCGAGCCGGGAAACCGCAGCTCACGCATGTGATGCCGCCGAAGACCTGGCAGTACACCGCGGGCGCCGCCACCGCCGGGCTCGCACTGGCGGCCGGTGTGGTGACCGCCACCGGTCCCTGGGACTCCACGGGTCAGCGTACGGCCGAGCGGGACCGGGCAGTGGCCCTGGGCCGCGCGGGTGGCACAGATCACGGCAGTGCCCCCGGCGCGCCCGGCCGCCCCCGGCCCGCCCCCAGCGCCGGACCCGTGCTGACCGGCCTCGGCGGCGTCAGCACCGTCAAGTCCGCCCCGGACGGCAAGATGCTCGCGGACGCCCTCGGCCCCCTGCTCAAGGACCCGGCGCTCGGCCCGCGGCCCGCCGGGGCGGTCCTGGACGTGACCACCGGACGGCGCCTGTTCGGCTCCGGCGCGGACACCGCGCTCACCCCGGCCTCCACGACGAAGATCGCCACGGCCGTCGCCGCGCTGTCCGCGATGGGACCGGAGCACCGCCTCACCACCCGCGCCGCCCTGGAACCCGACACCAAGGAGGTCGTCCTGGTCGGCGGCGGCGACCCCACGCTCACCGCCCGGGAGAAGACCGGGGGTGCGGCGAGCCTGCGCACCCTCGCCGCCCGGACGGCCGCCGCGCTCGCCGACCGGGGCCTGCGCGAGGTGACCCTCTCCTACGACACGACGCTCTACGCCGGCGACGAAAAACACCCGATCGGGGACAACCCCAACCTCGCCCTCGTCAGCCCCCTGATGGCTGACGAAGGCCGCAAGAACGACTCGGCGAGCGGCCCGGCCGAGCGCGTGAAGGATCCGGCGGCCGACGCCGCCCGCCGGTTCGGGGACCTCCTGACCTCGCACGGCGTCAAGACCAGCAGCCCCGGCCCGTCCAAGGCCACCACCCGGGCCGAGACCCTCGCGGCCGTCTCCTCGCCGCCGCTGTCCGCCCTCGTCGAGCGCATGCTGACCAACAGCGACAACGACATCGCCGAGGCCCTCGCCCGCCAGACCGCGATCGCCACCGGCGAGCGGGCCGACTTCGCCGGGGTCGGCAAGGCCATCGGCTCCCGGCTCGGCAAGCTCGGCCTCCCCCTCAAGGGCGCCGCCTTCAAGGACGGCAGCGGCCTGAACCGCGCCGACCGGCTGACCCCCGACCTGCTCACGGCGCTGCTCGCCAAGGCGGCCGACCCCGCCCACCCCGAGTTCCGCCCGGCCCTCACCGGCCTGCCCGTCGCCGGCTTCACCGGCACCCTGACCAGCCGCTACACGGACGGGGCGGCCGGCGTCGTCCGCGCCAAGACCGGCACCCTGTCGGGCGTCCACGCCCTCGCGGGCACCCTGGTCGACGAGGACGGCCGCCTGCTGGCCTTCGCGTTCATGGCCTCCGGCACGGACCCCGGCAGACCGACGGAGTCCCAGCAGGCCCTGGACCGGGTGGCCACCGCCCTCGCGGCGTGCGGGTGCAGGTGACGGACGGGGACCGCTCCGCGGCTCTGGCCCGGGGCGCCACCGCCCCGGTGGCGTGCGGGTGCAGGTGACGGACGGGGACCGCTCCGTGGCCTCCGGACCGGGTGGCCGACGCCCTCGCGGCGTGCGGGTGCAGGTGACGGACGGGGACTGTTCCGCGGCCTCCGGACCGGGCGGCCGGCGCCCTCGCGGCGTGCGGGTGCAGGTGACGGGCGCGGTCCGTTCCGCGGCTCTGGACCGGGTCGCCAGCGCCCTCGCGGCGTGCGGGTGCACGTGACGGGCGGGGAGCCGTCCGTGGCCGGGCGGAGCGGTGCCCGGCCGTCGCCGCCCTGCCCGCGCGGGCGGCCCTCACGTACGGTTGACGCATGACGAGCATCGGTGGTGCTTCAACCGGCATGGTCGACTGGAACCTCGCGGTGGCGACCGCGACCCGGCTCGTGAGGCCGGGCCCCGAGGTCAGTCGCGACGAGGCCCGGGCCGTCGTGGCGGAGCTGCGCCGGCACGCCAAGGCCTCGGAGGAACACGTCCGCGGATTCACCCGGCTGGGCACCGAGGAGGGGCACGACACCCCCGTCCTCGTCGTCGACCGCCCGGGCTGGATCCGGGCGAACGTCGCCGGGTTCCGGGAGATCCTGCGACCCCTGCTCGACAAGATGCAGGAACGGCGCGGCACCGGCCCGGGCGGCGCCGTCATGAGCGCGGTCGGCGGCAAGGTCACCGGCGTCGAGGTCGGCATGCTGCTGTCCTTCCTGGCCTCCCGCGTCCTCGGCCAGTACGAGACCTTCGCCCCCGCCACCGGCGACCTCCCTTCCGGCGGCTCCTCCGACGCCCCGGGCGGCGGCAGGCTCCTGCTCGTCGCCCCGAACATCGTCCACGTCGAGCGCGAACTCGATGTCGACCCCCACGACTTCAGGCTGTGGGTCTGCCTGCACGAGGAGACGCACCGCACCCAGTTCACCGCCGTGCCCTGGCTGCGGGACCACCTCGAGGGTGAAATCCAGTCGTTCCTCCAGGAGACCGACGTCGACCCCATGACCGTCCTGGAACGCGTGCGGGAAGCCGCCCAGAGCCTCGCCGGGGGCCGCCCCGAGGCCGAGGAGGACGACGGCGGCCGCTCCCTCGTCGAGATCGTCCAGACCCCCGCCCAGCGCGAGATCCTCGGCCGCCTCACCGCGGTGATGTCCCTGCTGGAGGGCCACGCCGACTACGTGATGGACGGCGTCGGCCCGTCCGTCGTGCCGACCGTCGGGGAGATCCGCGAGAAGTTCCAGCAGCGCCGCGCCAAGGGCGCCTCCCGCCTCGACCTCGCCCTGCGCAAGCTGCTCGGCCTGGACGCCAAGCTCCGCCAGTACCGGGACGGCGAACGCTTCGTGCGGGCCGTCGTCGACGAGGTCGGCATGGACGGCTTCAACCGCGTGTGGACCTCGCCCAACACCCTTCCCACCAAGTCGGAGATCGCCAAACCGGCGGACTGGGTCGCGCGGGTGCACCGCAGGGCCGAGTAGTGAACATCACGGGAAGGTCGTGAAGGGAAACAGGCCGACGGCAGGCGAACGCCCCTCCAATCACCCGTCCGAGGGACCGTGAGGCAGGGGTAGGCGTGCAATGCTCGGGGAACGGCCCGGTTCTGTCACCATCTACACACTCTGCGTGACCGACACGCGGGCTCACCCCCCGAAAACTTCATGAAGGGAACCGGACATGGGTCCCCATCCTGCGGTCGCGGCGATACGTCTGGCAGTACGCCGCGTCCTCCACGACCTCCTCACCGAACACCACCGCGCCCCCGCCGCGGTCCCGCACGCCCTCTCGCACGAGCCCCCGCCGCTCGTGCTCGTGGCGTGCTCCGGTGGCGCCGACTCGATGGCCCTCGCCTCCGCCCTCGCCTTCGAAGCCCCCAAGCTCGGCGTCAGGGCCGGCGGCGTCACCGTCGACCACGGCCTCCAGACGGGCTCCGACGCCCGCGCCGCGGAAGTCGTCCAGCGCCTGCGCGAACTCGGCCTCGACCCCGTCGACTCCGTCGCCGTCACCGTCGGCCGCACCGGCGGGCCCGAAGCCGCCGCCCGCGACGCCCGCTACGCCGCGCTCGACACCGCCGCCGAACGCCACGGCGCCGCCGCCGTCCTGCTCGGCCACACCCGCGACGACCAGGCCGAAACCGTCCTCCTCGGCCTCGCCCGGGGCTCCGGCATCCGCTCCCTGTCCGGAATGGCCGCGGTCTCGGGGGCCGGCGGCCGCTACCGGCGCCCCTTCCTGGGGCTCGACCGGCAGACCGCCCGCAAGGCCTGCATGGTCCAGTCCCTGCCCGTGTGGGACGACCCCCACAACGCCGACCCCGCCTACACCCGCTCCCGGCTGCGCCACGAGGGCCTGCCCGCCCTGGAGAAGGCCCTCGGCAAAGGCGTCGTCGAGGCCCTCGCCCGGACGGCCCAGCTCTCCCGCGACGACGCCGACGCCCTCGACTCCTGGGCCGGCCAGGCCGAGGCCACGGTCCGCGACGCCACGGGGCAGCTGGAGTGCGCCAAGCTCTACGCTCTGCCGCCCGCCGTACGCCGCCGCGTCCTGCGCCGGGCCGCCGTCGCGGCCGGTGCGCCCGCCGGCTCGCTGTTCGCCCGCCACATCGAGGAAGTCGACCGGCTGATCACCGGCTGGCGCGGTCAGGGAGCCATCAACCTCCCCGGCAAGGTCGTGGCCCGCCGCCAGGGTGGCAGACTGGTGATTCGGCAAGGCTGAAGCACGACCCCTCCCCGCAGCCGGCGGAGGGGCCGCTCGGCCGGTGGGACGACCGAAAGTGATGCGGGTGGACGCGAAAGACATGGGTGCCGACCTCGAGAAGGTGCTCATCACCAAGGAAGAGATCGACGCCAAGCTGGCCGAACTGGCCGCGAAGATCGACGCGGAGTACGCGGGCAAGGACCTGCTGATCGTCGGAGTCCTCAAGGGCGCGGTCATGGTCATGGCCGACCTCGCGAGGGCGCTGTCCACCCCCGTCACCATGGACTGGATGGCCGTATCCTCGTACGGGGCCGGTACCCAGTCCTCCGGTGTGGTGCGGATCCTCAAGGACCTCGACACCGACATCAAGGGCAGGCACGTCCTGATCGTCGAGGACATCATCGACTCCGGCCTGACCCTGTCCTGGCTGCTCTCCAACCTCGGCTCGCGCGAGCCCGCCTCCCTCAAGGTGTGCACGCTGCTGCGCAAGCCCGAGGCCGCGAAGGTGGCCATCGACGTGGAATGGGTCGGCTTCGACATCCCCAACGAATTCGTCGTGGGATACGGACTCGACTACGCCGAGAAGTACCGGAACCTCCCGTTCGTCGGTACGCTCGCGCCTCACGTGTACGGCGGCTGACACCCCGGCCGGAGTGCCGTCACGGTGATCGGGAACCCCAGCGGGCGTCCCGCCGTTGGAGCAGGCGTAGGCGGATCGCCAGCCGTCCCACGCGGCTTCAGGTGACAATGCTGGGGTACCGTCCGAAGAACAGTCTTTATCAAACTCACTATGGCAGGAGGGACGGGGCGGCACCGCTCCGTATGGATGGACGTGAAGCGATACTTCCGTGGGCCGGTCATGTGGATCGTGCTGGCCGTCCTCGCCGTGGTCGTTTTGATGCAGGTCGTCGGCTCGTCCGGCGGCTACAAGACGGTGGACACCGGCCAGGTCGTCCAGGCGATCAACCAGAACAAGGTGGAGTCGGCCAAGCTCACCACCGGTGACGAGCAGACCATCAAGGCCACGCTCAAGGACGGCGTGAAGGTCGAGGGCAGCTCGAAGATCCAGGCGAGCTACATCGGCGACCAGGGCGTGGACATCGCCAACACGCTGCAGAACAAGTACCAGGACAAGCAGATCCCGGACGGCTACACGGTCTCGCCGTCCAAGCAGAACCCGTTCGTCGGCATCCTGCTCTCCCTGCTGCCCTTCGTGCTGATCGTGGTCGTGTTCCTGTTCCTGATGAACCAGATGCAGGGCGGCGGCTCCCGGGTCATGAACTTCGGGAAGTCCAAGGCCAAGCTCATCACCAAGGACACCCCCAAGACCACCTTCTCCGACGTCGCCGGATCGGACGAGGCCGTCGAGGAGCTCCACGAGATCAAGGAGTTCCTCCAGGAGCCGGCCAAGTTCCAGGCCGTCGGTGCCAAGATCCCCAAGGGCGTCCTGCTCTACGGGCCTCCCGGCACCGGCAAGACCCTGCTCGCGCGTGCCGTCGCGGGCGAGGCCGGCGTCCCCTTCTACTCGATCTCCGGTTCCGACTTCGTCGAGATGTTCGTCGGTGTCGGTGCCTCCCGTGTCCGTGACCTGTTCGAGCAGGCCAAGGCGAACGCCCCGGCGATCGTCTTCGTCGACGAGATCGACGCGGTCGGCCGCCACCGCGGCGCCGGCCTCGGCGGTGGTCACGACGAGCGCGAGCAGACCCTGAACCAGCTCCTCGTCGAGATGGACGGCTTCGACGTCAAGGGCGGCGTGATCCTCATCGCCGCGACGAACCGGCCCGACATCCTCGACCCGGCGCTGCTGCGCCCCGGCCGCTTCGACCGGCAGATCGCCGTCGACCGCCCGGACATGCAGGGCCGTCTGGAGATCCTCAAGGTTCACCAGAAGGGCAAGCCGGTCGCGCCGGACGTCGACCTGTCGGCCGTCGCCCGCCGTACGCCCGGCATGACGGGTGCCGATCTGGCCAACGTGCTGAACGAGGCCGCCCTGCTGACGGCCCGCAGCGACCAGAAGCTGATCGACAACCACATGCTGGACGAGGCGATCGACCGTGTGGTCGCGGGCCCGCAGAAGCGGACCCGGATCATGTCGGACAAGGAGAAGAAGATCACCGCGTACCACGAGGGCGGACACGCCCTGGTCGCGGCGGCCTCGCCCAACTCCGACCCCGTCCACAAGATCACGATCCTGTCGAGAGGCCGCGCCCTCGGCTACACGATGGTGCTGCCGGACGAGGACAAGTACTCGACCACGCGCAACGAGATGCTCGACCAGCTGGCCTACATGCTGGGCGGCCGCGCGGCCGAGGAGCTCGTCTTCCACGACCCGACCACGGGTGCCGCCAACGACATCGAGAAGGCCACGGGCCTGGCCCGCGCGATGGTCACGCAGTACGGCATGACCGAGCGTCTCGGCGCGATCAAGTTCGGTGGCGACAACACCGAGCCGTTCCTCGGCCGTGAGATGTCTCACCAGCGCGACTACTCGGAAGAGGTCGCCGCGCTCGTGGACGAAGAGGTCAAGAAGCTCATCGAGACGGCGCACAACGAGGCGTGGGAGATCCTCGTCGAGAACCGCGACGTCCTCGACAACCTCGTGCTGCAGCTGCTGGAGAAGGAGACGCTGGGCAAGGAGGAGATCGCCGAGATCTTCGCCCCGATCGTCAAGCGTCCGCCCAGGCCCGCCTGGACCGGCTCCTCCCGCCGCACGCCGTCGACCCGTCCGCCGGTCCTCTCTCCCAAGGAGCTGGCCCTGACGAACGGTGCGAACGGCGCGACGCCGGCCATCTCCACCGCGAAGAGCACCGCGGCGGAGCCCGCCCCGGCGCCCGAGCGGACCCCGGAGGACCGCCCCGAGAGCTGACCGGGCTCTCCCGGCGGCCACCGCCCCGGAATGGATGCCGCGCCCCCCAGGTTTTAGCCTGGGGGGCGCGGCTTTTCGCCATCTGTGCAGGCCGCCCCGTGACGGACACAGGAACGAGGCAGCAGATGACCGACCCCGTATCGCTCGACGGCGACGGCCAGATCGGCGAGTTCGACGAGAAGCGCGCCGAGAACGCCGTACGCGAGCTTCTGATCGCGGTCGGCGAGGACCCGGACCGCGAGGGCCTCCGGGAGACACCGGCGCGCGTGGCGCGGGCGTACAAGGAGATATTCGCGGGGCTGTGGCAGCAGCCCGGGGACGTGCTGACGACGACGTTCGATCTGGGGCACGACGAGATGGTCCTGGTGAAGGACATCGAGGTGTACTCCACCTGTGAGCATCATCTGGTGCCGTTCCGGGGCGTCGCTCACGTCGGTTACATCCCGTCGACCAGCGGAAAGATCACCGGACTGTCCAAGCTGGCCCGGCTCGTGGACGTCTACGCCCGTCGTCCGCAGGTGCAGGAACGCCTCACCACGCAGATCGCCGACTCCCTGATGGACATCCTGGAGCCGCGCGGCGTCATCGTCGTCGTGGAGTGCGAGCACATGTGCATGTCGATGCGGGGGATACGCAAGCCGGGCGCCAAGACGCTGACCTCGGCCGTGCGCGGTCAGCTGCGGGACATGGCGACGCGGAACGAGGCGATGAGCCTCATCATGGCGCGCTGACCCCCGGCGTCAGACCGTCGGGGCCACGCCCGTGCCGTCGTTCTCGTCGTCTTCCGGGAGCTTGCAGACGCGCTCCAGGAACATGGCGGCCGCTATGACACCGATGCCCGCGAGGACGGAGAGGCCGGCGTAGATGGCCTGGTCGCGGCGGGCGGGGATGTCCAGGGACTCCAGCAGGAAGACGCCGGTGCCGCCGTACATGCCGGCGACGAGGGCGGCGACCAGGGCGCTGGCGTGGCCGAAGACGACCGCGCGGGCCGCCATGAGGGGGTCGACGCCCTTCGCCTCGGGACGGCGCTCGCGCTGGGCCTTGAGCCGGGCGCGGATCGAGAGCGCCGTGGCCAGCAGGACCACGGCGATCACGGCCAGGACGATGGGGGCGGCCAGCGGGACGCTCGGGAGGGTTCCGACCGAGTTCCACAGGCGGGCGCCCGCCCAGGACAGGACTCCGGCCACGACGAACACGCCGGCCAGCACCCGGATACGCAGCTCTCTCACGGTGTCCCTTCGGTTCCCCCGGCTCTGGCGGCCCGGTTCGCGGCCGTCTTGACCTTAACGGCTATTCGGGCAGCCGGAGTTCCAGGTCGGCGCGGGCCGCCACCCCGTCCCGGGTGACGGCGTCGAGGAGACCGGCGACGGGGCCGCGGCCGGGCAGCTGCGCCTCGGGATCCAGGTCGTGCCAGGGGGCCAGGACGAAGGCACGCTCGTGGGCGCGGGGGTGGGGGAGCGTGAGCCGCGGGTCGTCGGAGACGACATCGGCGTAGGAGACGATGTCGACGTCGAGGGTGCGGGGGCCCCAGCGCTCGTCCCGGACGCGGTGGAAGGCCTCCTCGACCGCGTGTGCGCGCTCCAGGAGCGAGGACGGCGGGAGGGTGGTCTTGAGGACCACGACGGCGTTGAAGTAGGCGGGCTGACTGCCGGGGTCGACGCCCCAGGGCTCGGTCTCGTAGACGGGGGAGACGCCTTTGACGCGGACGCCGGGCGTGTCCTCCAGGGCGTCGATGGCTCCCTGGAGGGTCTCCAGCCGGTTGCCGAGGTTGGAGCCGAGGGCGACCACGGCCCGTTTGGGGTTGGACAGGGTCGTGTCGGCGGCGTCGACCTTCTCGACGACGGAGGCGGGCACCGGCTGGACGGTCGGGTCGGTCGGACCCTTGATGAAGGGCGCGGTCATGCTCGGCTCCGGGTGATGGTGACGGTCACGTCGTCGAAGGGGACGGTGATCGGGGCTTTCGGTTTGTGGACGCAGACCTCGACCTCCTGTACTCCCTCGTGGCGCAGACAGGCCTGGGCGATGCGCTCGGCGAGCGTCTCGATGAGGTCGACGGGCTCGCCCTGGACGACGGCCACGACCTCCTCCGCCACGATGCCGTAGTGCACCGTCTTCGCCAGGTCGTCGTCGGCCGCGGCCGGTCGGGTGTCCAGGCCGAGGACGAGGTCCACGACGAAGGTCTGGCCCTCTGCGCGTTCCTCGGGGAACACACCGTGGTGCCCGCGGGCCTTGAGGCCGCGCAGCGCGACACGATCCACGCGAATCACTCCTGCAATCGTCGGTCAGGGCCGGTCGGTGCCGTGTGCGGTCGGCACACCGGCCTCGGTCGAATCTACCTGCGAGCGCGGACGGGCCCGGGCCACGGGGCGGCGGCCGCGGCCGGGCCCGGCAGGATTCATCCAGCGTTTCCCCTGGGGAATCCGTCGGTGCACAGGCTGGTAGCCGCCCTTACCCGGGCGTAGGTGATTCCAACCACTTCCTGGCGCCTACCCACTCAGGCGGGGGTGTCGTCGTCCTCGTCGTCGTCGGTTTCGGCCAGGACGGGGGAAGCGTGGTGCGACCAGAGTTTCCACCCCTGGGGCGTGCGCCGGAACACGTTGGTGGCGACCACGAGCTGCCCGACGAGCGGGCCGAGCTCCTCGCCGGCGCCCTCGGGGGCGGGGCCGCCGCTCAGAATGTTCTCGGTGCAGTTCACCAGGGCGGTGTCGCCGGTGACGGAGACGTGCACGTCGGTCAGGAAGAACTGGATGTAGTCGGTGTTGGCCATGATCAGCGCGTACGACCTGAGGACCTCGCCGCGGCCGGTGAGCACGGGCCAGCCGGGGTGGACGCAGGAGACCACGCCGGTGTCGGCCGGGTCGTGGTAGGACTCGTCGACGCCCAGGTCGGAGGGGGTCAGCCAGAGCGACGCCAGTTCCTCGAAGTCGCCCTGCTCGAGTGCCTCGTAGAAGGCGGTGTTGGCGGCCTCGACCTGTTCGACGTCGGTGTGCGGGGCGGTCACCGGGCTCCCTCTGCGCTGGTTCCGGCCGGGCGGGCGCCCGCGATGGCGCGGACGACGCGGACGGCGTCGGCCGTGGCGCGCACCTCGTGGACGCGCACCGCCCACGCGCCGGCGTGCGCGGCGAGCGCGGAGACGGCGGCGGTGGCCGCGTCCCGTTCGCGGGCGGGCGGCGGGGGGCCGTCGGGGCCGGCGAGGACCCGGCCGAGGAAGCGTTTGCGGGAGGCGGCGACGAGCAGCGGGTGGCCGAGGTCGAGGACGCGGTCGAGGCTCGCGAGGAGGGCGAGGTCGTGTTCGGCGTCCTTGGAGAAGCCCAGGCCGGGGTCGACGATGACGCGGTCGGGGGCGATGCCGCCGGCCAGGACCGCCTCCACGCGCGCGTGCAGTTCGTCGACGACCTCGGTGACGACGTCGGCGTACTCGCCCCTGACGTTGCCGCCCTGGAGGAAGCCACGCCAGTGCATGACGACGAAGGGGGCGCCGGCGTCGGCGACGGCCGGGATCATGCGGGGGTCGGCGAGGCCGCCGCTGACGTCGTTGACGAGGGCGGCGCCGGCCGCGAGGGCCCGTTCGGCGACGGAGGCGCGCATGGTGTCGACGGAGACCGTGACGCCCTCGGAGGCCAGGCCGCGCACGACGGGGACGACGCGCCGCAGTTCCTCGTCCTCGTCGACCCGGGTGGCGCCGGGGCGGGTGGACTCGCCGCCGACGTCGACCAGGTCCGCGCCCTCAGTGACCAGGCCGAGGCCGCGTTTGACGGCGGCGGTGGTGTCGAAGAAGCGGCCGCCGTCGGAGAAGGAGTCGGGGGTGACGTTCACGACTCCCATGACCGCGCAGCGGTCCCGTTCCGGTAGGCCCGCCACGCGCCCGCGTCCGCTCTGGTTGCTCATATGTTCAGCGTAGGCCCCGGCGGGGGCCGTCAGGCGCTGCGGCCCGGGCGACGGGCCCGGGCGACGGGCCCGGGCGGGCGGGCCCGTGCGGGCGGGGGTCACGCCGCCCGGACGTCGCGTTCGGCCGTGGTGCGGTGGGCGCAGGGGCGCGGGGCGGCCGTGCGGCGGCCGCGCAGGAACCGCGGCAGGGGCAGGGCGAGGGTGACGAAACCTTCGGCCTGCATGGCGGCGATGCCGATGCGGGGCAGGTCGGCGGAGGCGCGGTAGACGACGAAGCGCGGCTCCCAGCGCGGCTGGAACTTGGCGTTGAACTTGTACAGGGACTCGATCTGGAACCAGCGCGAGAGGAAGACCAGCAGGCCGCGCCAGGCGCGCAGCACCGGGCCGGCGCCGATCTTCTCGCCGCGGGCCAGGGCCGCGCGGAACATCGCGAAGTTGAGGGAGACCCGGGCGATGCCGAAGCGGGGCGCGGCCTGGAGGGCGGCCACGATGAGCAGTTCGTTCATGCCGGGGTCGGCGGAGCGGTCGCGGCGCATGAGGTCCAGGGAGGCGCCGTCGGTGCCCCAGGGCACGAAGTGCAGGATCGCCTTCAGGTCGCCGTAGGGGCCGGGGTGCTCGTCCTGTTTGTGGGCGGTGGCGATGAGGCAGTCGCCGTCGGCGGGGTCGCCGACGCGGCCGAGGGCCATGGAGAAGCCGCGCTCGGTGTCGGTGCCGCGCCAGTCGTCGGCGGCCCGGCGGATACGCTCCAGCTCGGCCTCGCCGAGGTCACGGACCCGTCGTACCCGGGTTTGGTAACCGGCCCGCTCGATGCGCTTGACCATCTGGCGCACGTTGCGCATCGCGCGGCCGGCGAGGGAGAAATCCGCGACGTCCACCACCGCCTCGTCGCCCAGTTCGAGGGCGTCGAGACCGGTCTCGCGGGTCCACACCTCGCCGCCGGTCTCGGAGCAGCCCATGACGGCGGGGGTCCAGGAGTGGGCCCTGGCCTCGTCCATGAACCGTTCGATGGCGCCGGGCCAGGCCTCGACGTCGCCGATCGGGTCTCCGCTGGCGAGCATCACGCCGGAGACGACCCGGTAGGTCACCGCCGCCTTGCCGCTGGGGGAGAAGACGACCGCCTTGTCGCGGCGCAGCGCGAAGTGGCCGAGGGAGTCGCGGCGCCCGTGCTTGTCCAGCAGGGCACGCAGCCGGGCCTCGTCCTCCTCGGTGAGCCGTGCGGCCGGGTGCTCGGGGCGGAATGCCAGGTAGACGGTGGTGACGGCGGTGAGCAGGCCGAGGGCGCCGAGCGAGAAGGCGACGGTCCAGGAGGTGTCGCCCCGGTAGTCGACCGGGCCCTCGAAGCCGAACAGGCCGTAGATGACGTGGGTGATGCGGTCGGCGAGGCTGGGGTCGCCGACGATGCGTCCGTCGTGCACGTTGACGACGAGCAGTCCGAGCGCGAGCGAACCGGCGCTCATCAGCACCAAGTTGGCGAGGGCCTTCCAGCGGCTGCGCGGGTCGGGCAGGGCGTTGAACTGGTCGCGGTGGCGCAGCAGGGGGGCCAGCAGTGCCAGGGAGATCAGCACGCCCACGAGCGAGTGCCGGTAGGTGAACTGGGCGACGGCCCCGGCCGGCAGGAGCGCCACCGCGGCCCGCCAGGCCCGGCGCTTTCCGCGCTTGAGGCCGTGGGCGAGCAGCAGCAACAGCACGCCGGTGCTGAGGGACAGGGCGGCCGCGAACGGGCCGAGCGCGCCGGGCAGGACCTCGGCGAGGGTGTGCATCCTGCTGTGCCGGAACCGGGGGAAGACGCCCGCGGCGATGTCCAGGACGCCCACCAGGGCGCAGGCTCTGCCGACGAGGACGGGGACGGCCTCGGGGCGCGGCCCGCGCAGTATCCGGCTCAGCCGGCCCGGGCGGGCCGTGCCGCTGCCGCGAGGCGGAACCCCGCCCGACATTTCCTCATCTGTCCTGACAGACATCGCATCCCGTAGTTCCGCGAGAGACCTTGGATCCGGTGCCGATTCGGGCATCCGGCGACATTGCGCCCTCTAGGACGGTGTCTCGGGGAGAGAGGTTCACTCCCCACGTCAAAGCCGTTTCAAAGGCAGGGGAAAGTCCGGGACAAGCCCTCGCGAAGGTGTGAACGCGGGGCGGTCCGGGGCGGAGAGCGCGGACAGGTGACCGATCCATGGGTCTGACGAGCGACAACGTGCTGGTGGTGGCGGTGCTGTCCGCCGTGCTGCTGTTCAGCGGCACGGTCTGGCTGTGGCCGCGGCTGGCCCGGCGGAGTCTGCGTGCCGTGGGCGGGCGGATCGGGCTGCTGCTGGGCACCCAGCTGGCGTTGTTCGCCGCGGTGGGCCTCGCCGCCAACCAGTCCTTCGGCTTCTACGCGAGCTGGGCGGACCTGTTCGGGCAGGAGAAGGACCAGGGTGTCGTCGTCGACCATCCGCCGGGCGGGGGCCCGTTGGAGGTGGTCGGCTCGCGCCGGGTGCCGGGGTCGGGGGGTGCGCTGCCGGGGACCGGCGGCCGGATCCAGCGGATCGACGTCGTGGGCCGTACGACGCGCATCGCCTCTCCCGCCTACGTCTATCTGCCGCCGGAGTACTTCCAGCCGCGGTACCGCACCCACCGCTTCCCCACGGCCGTCGTGCTGACGGGCTATCCGGGCACGGCGTCGGCGCTGGTGGAGAAGCTCCGCTATCCGCGTACGGCGCTGGAACTGGCCCGGGCGGGCCGGGCGAAGCCGATGATCCTGGTGATGCTGCGGCCGACGGTGGCGCCGCCCCGGGACACGGAGTGCGTCGACATCCCGGGCGGTCCGCAGACCGAGTCGTTCTTCGCGAAGGATCTCCCCGACGCCTTGCGCACGCACTACAGGGTGGCCGAAAAGCCGGGCGGTCTGGGCATCATCGGCAACTCCACGGGCGGATACTGCGCGTTGAAGATCGCCCTGCACCATCCCGATGTGTACGCCGCCGGGGCGGGGCTGTCGCCCTACTACAAGGCCCCGATCGACGCCACGACAGGCGATCTCTTCCAGGGCGACAAGGCGCTGCGCCATCGCGCGGACCTGTTCTGGTACCTCGCGCACCGGCCCGCTCCCGATTCGTCCCTGCTGGTCAGCAGCAGCAAGGTCGGGGAGAAGGACTACCGGGACACGCTGCGGTTCATCGAACGCGTGCGGGACACCGGGCGGACGCGGATCTCGTCGATCATCCTCGAAAGCGGCGGGCACAACTTCAACACCTGGCGGCGCGAGATTCCGGCGGCGCTGGAGTGGATGAGCGGGCGGCTGAGCGGCTTCTGATAATGATCTTGGGAATGGGGTGAGCGGTCGATTCCGCTTCTTCCCGAGTTCTGATGTGGTGTGAACGTTTCGGTGTGGCTTTGTTTTTGCGGGGTGGGTCACCATGATTCGCCTACGCGCGGTAAGTTTCTGGCCATGCCACGTGGACGTCACCGCCATTCCCCGCCTCTGCACAGGATGCTGCCCCCGTCGGCGATCGCAGGCGTCTCCCTCGTCTGCGCCCTGGGGCCCTGGGTGTTCACGGAGCCGATGGTGCTCCGCGGTCTGGCCGCGGCCGCCGCGGCGACGGCGGTCATCGGCGCGGTCGTGCTGCGTCGTTGGGACACCCAGGCGGGCAAGCGCGTCGCCGATCTCACGCGCGCGCGGGCGAGCGACGAGTGGCGCTTCGAGGAACGGGTCGCCGAACTGGAAGCCGACCTCGAGGAGTCGCGCGAGCTGCGCGTGAAGCTGGAGCAGCGGCTGCGCGCCAAGCGCACGGAACTGGCCGGTCTGCGCAACGAGCACGCCGCGCTGCTGCGCCGGTACGCCACGTCGGAGGCCGAGCGCGCGAGCGTCCTGGAGGATCGCCGGGTGCTCGAGATAGAGGCGACCGCTCCGGTGCGGGCAGCGCTGCCGGCGGGCGCGTCGGACGCGGCGGAGGCACCGGCGGAGCCCGACGAGGCTCCGGGCGCCCTCACCGTGGAGGAGGAGCCCGGGGTTCCCGCCGTGTTCTCGCCGGAGGGATCCCGGCTGTTCCTCAGGGCCGCGGCGGCGCTCGCCCGGTTCGACGGCGCGACGGTTCCCGACCCGGACGGCGGCGGCGACGGTGACGGCGACGGCGTACCGAAGGACGAGGACGCGCAGGAGACGCAGGATGCGCAGGACGGGGAGCCTGCGGCGGAGCGGGAGCAGTCGGAGCCGGCACCCCAGGAGGCAGCCGAGGAGCGGTCCGGGGCGGCCGACGACCACGAGCGCACGACGGCCGAGACGACCGTGGCGCAGGCCGGTGGCGCCGTGGCCGCCGAGGAAAGCGCGGCACCGGTCGGCGAGACCAGCCGGCTTCCGGAGCCGGCGCGGGCCGAGCGGCCCGCCGAGCGGCGGTCGGGGCACTTCACCGTGCCGACGGCCGTGGCCGTCCCGCCGCAGTCGCCGGTGCGGCGTCCGCAGGCCGGGGGCGGATTCGACTTCTTCGGCACGAAGGCCGATACGTCCCCGGCGGCCCTGGAGGCCGTGCAGAACGAGGACCTCGCCGATGTCGTGGGCCAGGAGGCGCTCGCCCTGCACAAGGCCGAGACCGAGGCCCGTTACAAGCCGGCCGACGAGGAGTCGCGCGGTATCGGCCAGGTCATCGACCTGACCGCGCACGACGAGACGGAGCAGATCGACGTCCAGGGACTGCGCAGCGCGGTGTCCTGAGGCCCGATGACCCCGAAGGGCCCCGGCCGCGGCCGGGGCCCTTCGCCGTACACGCGGGACCGCCGCCCAGCGGTCCGCGAGAGCCCCACGCCCACCGGATCGCGCCGTCCTGCGGGTTCGGCGGTGTGGCTGTGTGTGCGGTGGGTCGGGTTGTCCTGCGGGTTGGGTGGTGTCGCTGGGTGTGCGGTGGGTGGGGCTGTCCCGTGGGTTCGGTGGTGTGGCTGTGTGTGCGGTGGGTGGGGCTGTCTTGCGGGTTGGGTCGTGCGGCTGTGTGTGCGGTGGGTCGGGCTGTCCTGCGGGTTCGGTGGTGTGGCTGTGTGTGCGGTGGGTCGGGTTGTCCTGCGGGTCGGGTCGTGCGGCTGTGTGTGCGGCCGGTCAGGACATCCAGCGGTCCGGGCGGGCGTCCCGGCGGCCCGTTCGGGAGCGTTCCGCCTGGGCCGCCAGGAGTTCGCGTGCCTCGTCGGCGTCCCGCAGCCGCGCCCGCACGGTCTTGTTCGCGCCCGTGTCCACACACACGTCGGCGACGCCCCGGGCCCGCTCCCACGGCCCCTGGGTCATCCGCACGCTCTGCACCTTGGCGTGCGGCACCAGCGCCAGACGCCGCTCCAGCAGTCCGGACCGGGCCGCGAACACCGCGTCCGTGACGGCGAGTCCGTACCCGCGCCACCACAGCGGCACGCACCAGCGGGCGCGGCGCGGCGCCGGTGACAGGGCCGCGGGCCCCGGCACGCTCACCCCGGGCAGCACCCGCGCGACGACCTCCTCGGCGATGGCGCGCGGAGCGACCGGAACCAGCACGGAGTTGGACGAGCCCGCCACGTCCAGCTCCACCCGCACCCAGCCGCGCCGCCGCCACAGCAGCGGTTCCACGATCCGCACCGTCTGCACGCGCCCCGGCGGCACCGTCTCGTGGGCCCGGTCCAGCAGCCCGTGGTCGATGCGCAGCCCGTCGGGCGACTCGCCCACCGTCCAGTCGTACTCGGCGACGAACCGCCCCGCGCTGCTCGCGCCCGCCGCGCCCAGCAGCGGAAGGGCGACCGCGAGGACCGTCCACAGGCTGTGGGTGACCAGCCACAGCACCGGCGGGACGACCAGCGCGGCGGCCAGCGACCCCCAGGTCGCGCCCGTCAGCACCAGCGCGAGAGCGAGCACCCCCGGCGGCACCCGCAGCAGCTGCCGGACCGGGGCCTCCCCGACCTCGTGCGCGGTCTCGGGTGCGAAGCCGGCCGCCCGGGCGAGCAGTTCGGCCCGCAGCGCCCGTGCCTCGTCCGCGCCGAGGAAGGCCAGTTCGTCCTTCTTGTCGGTGCCTATGACGTCGAGCTTGAGCTTGGCCACGCCCGCGACCCGGGCGAGCAGCGGCTGGGTGACGTCGACGGCCTGGATCCGCTCCAGCCGGATGTGCGCGGTGCGCCGGAAGACGAGCCCGGTGCGGATGCGCAGCTCGGTCCCGGTCACCGCGAAGTGCGTGAACCACCAGGAGCAGAAGCCGTAGAGGGCGGCGGCCGGGATGAGCACGGCGAGACCGATCAGCAGCGTGGTCGTCGTCAGCCGGGTCAGCTGGCGCTGGGCCCCGTCGGGGTCGTGCACGGCCCAGCCGAAGAGCACGGCGACCGGGGCCCAGGCGCGGCGCAGGGGTGTGACGGGGTGCAGCCGCCGCTCGGTGATCTCCGTGGCGGCCTCGGGGGCCTGCGCGGCCCCGGGCGCCGTCACAGCCCCGCCGACCGGGCTTCGCCCAGCTCGGTGAGCCGGTCGCGCAGCCGTTCCGCCTCGGCCGGGTCCAGGCCGGGGATGGTCGCGTCGGTCGCCGCGGCGGCCGTGTGCAGCTGCACGCTGGCCAGCCCGAAGTGCCGCTCGACGGGCCCGGAGGTGACCTCGACGAGCTGCATCCGCCCGTACGGCACGACCGTCTCCTCGCGCCACAGCACGCCCCGGGTGATCAGCAGGTCGTCGGCCCGCTCGGCGTACCGCCAGGAACGCCAGTTTCGCTCGATCATCACCCAGCACCAGGCCATCAGCGCCAGCGGCGGCAGCGCGAAGGCGGCCCACGCGGGACCGGCCAGCAGCCCCGGCAGCAGTCCGGCCGCCAGGGCGATCAGCCCGAGCCACACGACCAGCAGCAGCCGGCGCATCCTCAGCAGGCCGGGCGGCAGCGCGATCCACTCCGGCTCGCCCCCGGCGGCCTCGACCGTGGCCTGTGGTCCCACCGGCCCTGTGTTCTGCGGACTCCCCGTATCCATGGGGCCAGCGTACGTAGGAGAGACTGTGTGCATGACTCCTACGACGGAGACCATGGTCGGAATCGGCGGCGCCGCGGAGAGCACCGACATGGTGCTCAACATCGGGCCGCAGCACCCGTCCACCCACGGCGTGCTGCGGCTGAAGCTCGTCCTGGACGGCGAGCGCATCTCGCACGCCGAGCCGGTGATCGGCTACATGCACCGCGGCGCGGAGAAACTCTTCGAGGCGCGCGACTACCGCCAGATCATCATGCTCGCCAACCGGCACGACTGGCTGTCGGCGTTCTCCAACGAGCTGGGCGTCGTCCTCGCGGTGGAGCGGATGCTCGGCATGGAGGTGCCCGAGCGCGCGGTGTGGCTGCGCACGCTGCTCGCCGAGCTGAACCGGGTGCTCAACCACCTGATGTTCCTCGGCTCGTACCCGCTGGAGCTGGGCGGGATCACCCCGATCTTCTACGCCTTCACCGAACGCGAGGAACTCCAGCACGTCATGGAGGAGATCTCCGGCGGGCGGATGCACTACATGTTCAACCGCGTGGGCGGCCTCAAGGAGGACGTGCCCGCCGGGTGGACCACCCGCGCGCGCACGGCCGTCGCCGACGTGCGCTCCCGGATGGACCGCTTCGACGACCTGGTGCTCGGCAACGAGATCTTCCGGGGCCGCACCCGGGGCGTCGGCACCCTCTCCGCCGACACCGTGCACGCCTACGGCGTCAGCGGGCCGATCGGCCGTGCCTCGGGCGTCGACTTCGACCTGCGCCGCGACGAGCCGTACCTCGCCTACGGCGACCTCCAGGACATCCTGAAGGTGGTCACCCGGCAGGAGGGCGACTGCCTGGCCCGCTTCGAGTGCCTCCTGGAGCAGACGCACAACGCGCTGGACCTGGCCGACGCCTGCCTGGACCGGCTCGCCGAGCTGCCGCCCGGGCCGGTCAACCAGCGGCTGCCGAAGGTCCTGAAGGCACCCGAGGGTCACACGTACGCGTGGACCGAGAACCCCCTCGGCATCAACGGCTACTACCTCGTCAGCAAGGGCGAGAAGACCCCCTACCGGCTGAAGCTGCGCTCCGCCTCGTACAACAACATCCAGGCGCTGACGGAGCTGCTGCCGGGGACGCTGGTCGCGGACATGGTGGCGATCCTGGGGTCGATGTTCTTCGTGGTGGGGGACATCGACAAGTAGGACCTCGTTGCGGTGCGCTCCGGCAAGCAGCGGGACCCTCGTCCCCGGAGCGGTCCGCGTACGGCGGCTCAGCCCGCGAACGGGTCCGTGATCCCGACCGGCTGGACCAGCCAGCCGAAGTCGCCCAGTCCGCCCGGCGCCGTGAGCTCGGCGGCCTCTCCGGCGTTCGCGAGGGCGCGTACGTACCCGGCGGGGTCGG
The DNA here is from genome assembly GCF_042733745.1 of Streptomyces sp. NPDC059696. Classification (NCBI taxonomy): domain Bacteria; kingdom Bacillati; phylum Actinomycetota; class Actinomycetes; order Kitasatosporales; family Streptomycetaceae; genus Streptomyces; species Streptomyces sp. NPDC059696. The sequence goes on along the minus strand of NZ_JBHWFG010000013.1, from coordinate 51,062 downwards.
TGGAGGCCAGCGTGAGCGCGGGGCGTGCGCCGGTCACGCCCAGGGTGTGCAGCGCCTCGCGCTGGGGGAGCACGCGGCTGCCGGGCAGCGCGCACGCGTCGAGGGCGACATGGGCGGTGATGTCGCAGGAGCCGTCCGGGACGGGTGTCGTCTCCCGGCCCTCCCGAAACCCCGTCAGTGTCCCGAACGGCGGCCGGGTGTCCGCCGTGTGCGCGTAGTCCACGGCCACGGCGAGGCCCCGGCGGAGCGTGGCGACCGCCCCGGCCCAGGCCTCGTCCCGGGGCAGGCCGATCTCGGCCCGCAGCCCTGCCTCGCCGGGCAGCGGCCACCACCGCTGAAGCCACCGCGCCGACGCCCCCGTCATGGGCTCCCCGAGCCGCTCCCTCCCGTCCTCCCGGACCATGACCAGCCGCGCGACGCCGGCGGCGTCCACCTCGGCGACCTCCACGGGCACGTTGTCCAGCCACTCGTTGGCGAACAGCAGCCCGGTCGTCCCCTCCGGGGGCGCGGCCCGCCACTCGATCCGGTGATCGAGACCGGCGGGCCGCTCGGCGATCTCGACGGCGTACGCGCGCGTACGCGCCGCCACCTCGGAAGGGAGCGCGGCCAGCACCCCGCTCGTCAGCTCACCCCGTCCGGCCGCCATGTCGACGAAGTCCAGCGTCCCGGGCCGCCCCAGCGCCTCGTCGACCCGGCACAGCAGCCGCGCCACGGCCCCGGCGAACAGGGGCGACGCGTGCACGGACGTCCGGAAATGCCCGGCCGGCCCCTCCGCGCGCCGGTAGAAGCCCCCCGGCGCGTACAGGGCGTGCTGCGCCGCGGCACGCCACCCGCGCCACCCCTGCCACCCACGCCACTCGTCCCTCGTCCCAGCCGTCACCGGGCCAGGCTATGCGCACACAACGAACGCAACTCCACCTTGCGGAGTACGCGCGCCCGGTGCGGATCGGCCCTCCGGTTGACCCCTGCACCTATCGCGCTTCCCTACGCTGGGTTACGTGCAGCGCCTCTATGACTTCCTCCGCAGGCACCCGATGTGGGTCGACGGCTTCTGGGCCGTGGTCCTCCTCGGGATTTCGGTGCTGGGCGGAGCGGCCGGCGAGCGGATCGGCCCGTGGGCCGCCGTCGTCCCGATCACGCTGCTGCTGAGCCTGGTGGTCGCGCTGCGCCGCCGGATGCCGGAGAAGATGCTGCTGCTGGCCTGCGCGGTCGGCGTGGTGCAGCTGATCACCGACGTCGCGGTCCTGCCCGCCGACTTCGCCATGCTGGTGATCGTCTACACGGTCGCCGCGGAGGGTGCCCGCTGGGCGTCACGCTTCGCGCTGGCCGCCGGCCTGTGCGCGGCGCCGCTCGCGCAGGTGCGCTGGTCCAACGAGCAGACGGGTGTGGCGGGCGACATCGCCCTGGCGGTGCTCCAGACCGTCCCCTTCGCCCTGGCCTGGGTGCTCGGCGACTCCATCCGCACCCGCCGCGCCTACTTCGCGCAACTGGAGGAGCGGGCCGCCCGCCTGGAGAAGGAGCGCGAGGCACAGTCCAAGGTGGCCGTCGCCGCCGAACGGGCCCGGATCGCACGGGAATTGCATGACGTCGTCGCGCACAACGTCTCGGTGATGGTGGTCCAGGCCGACGGCGCCGCCTACGTCCTCGACGCCGCGCCCGACCAGGCGAAGAAGGCCCTGGAGACCATCTCCTCCACCGGCCGCCAGGCCCTCGCCGAGATGCGCCGCCTGCTCGGCGTACTGCGCACCGGCGAGCACCAGGAGGCCGGCGAGTACGTGCCGCAGCCCGATGTGCAGCAGATCGAGGACCTCGTCGATCAGTGCCGCACCTCGGGGCTGCCCGTCGACTTCAAGGTCGAGGGCACCCCCCGCCCGCTGCCCAGCGGCGTCGAGCTCACCGCCTATCGCATCGTGCAGGAGGCGCTCACCAACACCCGCAAGCACGGCGGGCCCAACGCGGGCGCGAGCGTGCGCCTGGTGTACTTCGACGACGGCCTCGGTCTGCTCGTCGAGGACGACGGCAAGGGCGCCCCGCACGAGCTGTACGAGGAGGGCGGGTTCGACGGGCAGGGCCACGGCCTGATCGGCATGCGCGAGCGGGTCGGTATGGTCGGCGGCACCCTGGACGCGGGCCCGCGCCCGGGCGGAGGATTCCGCATCAGTGCCCTGCTGCCGCTCAAACCCGCGCACTGACGCGGCCGCACGCCCCGGACTGACACCTGTAACGACCTGCGATGCCCCGCAACGGCCCACGATGAACCGCAACGGCCCACGATGCCCCGCAACTGCCCACGATGACCTGCAACTGCTCGCAATGATCTGTTACGCCCCCTGGGGCGACCCCGACTTGGAAGAGGCCCGATGACGATCCGCGTGATGCTCGTCGACGACCAGGTGCTGCTGCGGACCGGGTTCCGGATGGTGCTCGCCGCCCAGCCCGACATGGAGGTCGTGGCGGAGGCGGGGGACGGTGTCGAGGCCCTCCAGGAACTGCGCAGGACCGAGGTCGACGTGGTGCTGATGGACGTCCGCATGCCCAAGCTCGACGGCGTGGAGACGACCCGCCGGATCTGCGCGGACACCGACCCGCCGAAGGTGCTGATCCTGACCACCTTCGACCTCGACGAGTACGCCTTCTCCGGGCTGAAGGCGGGCGCCTCCGGCTTCATGCTGAAGGATGTGCCGCCGGCCGAGCTCCTGACGGCGATCCGGGCCGTGCACAGCGGGGACGCGGTCGTCGCGCCCTCCACCACCCGCCGTCTGCTGGACCGCTTCGCACCGATGCTGCCGGGCACCAAGCAGCCCCAGCACAAGGAGCTGGAGCGGCTCACCGACCGTGAGCGCGAGGTCATGGTGCTGGTCGCGCAGGGGCTGTCCAACGGTGAGATCGCGGCGCGGCTGGTGCTGTCGGAGGCGACGGTGAAGACACACGTGGGCCGCATCCTGACCAAGCTGGGCCTGCGGGACCGGGTGCAGGTCGTGGTGCTGGCCTACGAGACCGGGCTGGTGCGCGCGGGCGGACACGGCTGATCCCCCGGCGCGGGCCGGCCTGCCGGAGCTGCCTCGGGAACTGCCGGAGGGGCCGGCCGGGGTGGGCCGGAGGCCGGAGGCCGGAGGAGCTACCTGAGGATTCCTTCCAGGAACTCGCTGCCCAGCCGGGCCACCACCGTCACGTCCAGCTGGTGCAGTACGTACCGGCCGCGGCGGCGGGTGCTGATCAGGCCCGCCTTCTTCAGCACGGCCAGGTGCCGGGATATCTCCGGGGCCGTCATGCCGAGCACCTGGGTCAGCTCGCTGGTGGTGTGCGCGCTGCGGGCCAGATGGCGGCTCATGCGCATCCGCACCGGATGGGACAGCGCGGTCATCCGCAGGGCCAACTGCTCGAGCGCCTGGGGTGCGGCGAGCTCCGGTGAGCCGACCGGGTAGTGCAGCACCGGCTGCCAGCCGTGCCGGTGCAGGACCATCAGATGCGGCCAGCCGAGACTCGTCGGGACGAGCAGCAGGCCGCCGTCGCCCGTGGCCGTACGGCCGTCGCCCAGCTTGTCGACGGTGATCCGGGTGGCGGCCGCGTCGAGCGTGACCGCCGGGGACACCGCGGCCAGTCCCTCGGCCAGGCCCTTGTGCCGCAGCAGGTCCGTCTTGTGCCGGGCGTCCGCCGCGAGTTGGTGGCGCAGCCGGGACCAGACGTCCGCGAAGAACGCCTCCTCGCAGTCCCGGAGGAACTGCCGCAGCCAGACCCGGATCCGGGGCGGATCGGCCAGCAGCCGTTCACCGAAGCTCAGTTGCCGCGGGCCGCGCGCGGCGGCCAGCTCCAGGGTCCGGCGGCGGGTCTCCGGGTCGGACAACGCCGAGGGGGCGCACTCGCCGTAGCCCGGGGAACACGTGAACTCCAGCGCCGTGTCCACGAACTGCTCGTCGGACAGCCGGTCGAGCTGGTCCAGCTCCTCGGCGAGGGTCGCGCCCGGGAGCGAGCGCCGGTCCGGCAGACCCGCCCAGGGCAGGAACAGGTCGGAGAACGTCGTCCGCCACAGGAAGTCCGCCTCGCACAGCCGGTCGGCCAGATGGGGGTCGAGCCGGGCCGTCACGGCTGTCACCCAGCCCTGCAGGCCCGGGTGGTGCGCCGGTTCGGACAGTGCGTGCAGCGCCATGCCGAGCTCGGCCAGGGGCGACGGCACCACGGCGACCGCCTCGGGCCGCAGCCCCTCGATGTCGATGTGCACGCTCATGCCCTCATGGTGCACCCGGCCACTGACAACGCCCCCGTCGATTGACGGGCCTCGTCAATCGACGCGACGCGGTGACCGGCCCGGGCGCAGGGTGGGACCACCGGGGCAGCCGCGGAGCCTTCGGCCCCTCCCTCACCCCGTCCAGCAGAGGCGATGTCAGCATGAGCGTCACACAGCAGTACCTCCTCGACACCTACCGCGCCCGGGCCCTCGACGAGCCCGCCCCGCCGGCCCCCGGCACCCACGACTGGCAGGTCGTGCGGGAATGGCGCGACGAACGGCAGCTCCGCGCGATCCTGGCGGGCTGCCCGGCCCGGCCCCGGTTCCGAAACGCCCTGAGCCGGTGGCGGCGGCGCGTCCGGGACGCCCTGAGCCGCCGCCGACGGCACCCCGCCTGACCCGCTCCGGCCGCCGAGCCGGGAACTGAGCGGTCGCTGTCCGCTGCACCTGGCCGGTGCGGGGAGCGGGGCCGGGAGCTGAGCGGTCGGCGTCCGCCCTACCTGACCGGCTCCGGCAGCCGGGTCACGAACTCCGCCACCGCCGCCTTCACGTCCTCGGCGCTCCACTCCAGCCCGGCGGCCCGCACATGCACCTCCGTGAGCGCGAGACCGGGACCTCCCCGGTCCCAGCCGCCGCCGAACAGGACGACCCCGGTCTCCTCGGCCGTGCGGACCGCGGCCTCGGCGAGGACGTCCGGCTCGTACGGCAGCCACACCTGGAAGTCGTGGGTGTGCGGCACCTCCGGGTGCACACGGGCCCACGGCAGACCGGCCGCGGCGAACCCCTCGCGCAGGGCGGCGGCCACCACGCGCGCGTGGGCCACGTACTCCGGCAGCCGGGGCAGCTGCCGCTCGAGCCCGACCAGCGCGGACAGCACCGTCGGGAACTGCTGGAAGACCATCCCGCCGTACCGGTGCCGCCACGTCTTCGCCTCCTCGACGAGCTCCCCGGGGCCCGCGAGCGCCGCACCGCCGAAGCCCTCCAGGGACTTGTAGAACGACACGTAGACGCTGTCGGCCAGGCCCGCGATCTCCGCGAGGGGGCGGCCGAAGTGGACGGTGGACTCCCACAGGCGGGCCCCGTCGAAGTGCACCACCGCGTCCCGCTCCCGCGCGGCCCCGACGACCTCGGTGAGCTCCTCCCAGGCGGGCAGCACGAAACCGGCGTCCCTGAGCGGCAGTTCGAGCATCAGCGCCCCGAAGGGCTCCTCGAAGTCGCGCACCTCGGCGGCGGAGGGCATCCGCGGCTCGCCCGTCAGCCGCACCGGGCGCAACCCGCCGACCTCGCTGAACGCGTTGCGTTCGTGCACCTCGGGATGGCTGAGCGCGTGCAGGGCGACGGTCGGGTTCCCGGTGCGGCCCGCCCAGCAGCGCAGCGCCACCTGCTGGGCCATCGTGCCGGTCGGGAAGAACGCGGCGGCCTCGGTGCCGAGCAGCCCGGCGACCTTCGTCTCCAGCGTCTCGACGACACCGTCGCCGTACAGGTCGGACAGCTGGTCGAGGTCGTGGACGGCGGCCGCCTCCTCCAGCACCGCCAGCCGCTCCCGGAGGGTCTGGTGGAAACCGAACCGGGCGAGCACCCGCCGGGCGCTGCGGTGGGCGGCCAGCCGCCTCGCGCGCAGCCCCGCGCCCCCGTCCCCGTCCGTCACCTGGTCGTCCGTCACCCGGTCGTCGCGTTCCGCCGTATCGGTCATGCCCCGGATCCTGCCCCGCGCGCGTGCGGCGCCGCACCCGCATTCACGAGACCGCGCGCGGCGCCGCACCCACATTCACGAGACCGCGCGCGGCGCCGCACCCGCATTCACGAGACCGCGCGCGGCGGGCTTCCGCATGGCTGCGTGCCCCTGCGGGAATGCCGCTCGGGCATGCACAGCCTGTGGACAGCCGAACGCCCCTCGAACCGATCGCGTTAACATGACGAGAAATCGTCCGGTACCCGGAGCGGACTGGAACGGGAAGGCCGCCGTCGAGTGAACACAACGCCACAGCCAGACCCCAAGGACCGCCCCGCGCGGCTCACCGTCGGCGTCGTCGGCGCCGGCCGTGTGGGTCCCGCGCTCGCCGCGTCCCTGCGGCTCGCCGGGCACCGCCCGGTCGCCGTCTCCGCCGTCTCGGACGCCTCCCGGCGCCGCGCCGCGCACCTGCTGCCTGACGTGCCGGTGATGCCGCCCGCCGAGGTCCTGAAGCGGGCCGACCTGGTGCTGCTGACCGTTCCCGACGACGCCCTGCCCGGGCTCGTCACCGGCCTCGCCGACACCGGCTCCGTCCGGCCCGGGCAGCTCCTCGCGCACACCTCCGGGCGGTACGGCGCGCGGGTCCTGGACCCCGCCCTGCGCGCGGGCGCCCTGCCGCTCGCCCTGCACCCCGCGATGACCTTCACGGGCACGCCCGTGGACGTCCAGCGGCTGGCGGGCTGCTCCTTCGGCGTCACCGCCCCCGAGGAGCTGCGCCTGGCCGCGGAGGCGCTGGTCATCGAGATGGGCGGCGAGCCGGAGTGGATCGCCGAGGAGAACCGGCCGCTCTACCACGCGGCGCTCGCCCTGGGCGCCAACCACCTGGTCACGCTGGTCGCCCAGTCCATGGAGCTGCTGAGCGCGGCCGGTGTCGCCGCCCCCGACCGGATGCTCGGACCGCTGCTGGGCGCGGCCCTGGACAACGCCCTGCGCTCCGGCGACGCGGCCCTCACCGGCCCGGTCGCGCGCGGTGATGCCGGCACGGTCGCCGCGCACGTCACCGAGCTGCGCCGGCACGCCCCCCAAGCCGTCGACGGCTACCTGGCGATGGCCCGGGCCACCGCCGACCGGGCCCTGGCCCACGGCCTGCTGAAGCCGGAACTCGCCGAGGACCTCCTCGGGGTACTCGCTCACGGGACCGACGGCCCCCACGGCCCCCACGGCAGCCATGGGACCGACGGCCCCCACGGCAGCCATGGGACCGACGGCCCCCACGGCAGCCATGGGACCGACGGCAGCCATGGGGCCGACGGCACCGACGGCACCGACGGCACCGACGGCACCGAAGGGGACGCCCGATGACCACCACCCTGCTGCGCACCGCCGCCGACCTGCACGCACGCGCGCGGGCGGGCCGCCGCGCCGTCGTGATGACCATGGGCGCCCTGCACGAGGGCCACGCCACGCTGATCCGCACCGCGCGCGGCCTCGCCGGGCCGGACGGCGAGGTCGTCGTCACCGTCTTCGTCAACCCGCTGCAGTTCGGCCAGGGCGAGGACCTCGACCGCTACCCGCGCACCCTGGACGCCGACCTCGAACTCGCCGGGGAGGCGGGCGCGGACGTCGTGTTCGCCCCCACCGTCGACGAGGTGTACCCGGGCGGCGAACCACAGGTCCGCGTCACCGCCGGCCCCATGGGCGAGCGACTGGAGGGCTCCTCCCGGCCCGGCCACTTCGACGGCATGCTCACCGTCGTCGCCAAGCTGCTGCACCTGACCCGTCCCGACGTCGCCCTGTACGGCCAGAAGGACGCCCAGCAACTGGCCCTGATCCGCCGCATGGTGCGGGACCTGAACTTCGGGGTGGAGATCGTCGGCGTGCCCACCGTCCGCGAGGAGGACGGACTGGCCCTGTCCAGCCGCAACCGCTACCTGTCGGCCGCCGAGCGGCGCACCGCCCTCGCCCTGTCGGGGGCGCTGTTCGCGGGCCAGGACCGGCATGCCGCGCAGGAGGCGCTGCGGGCCCGGGCGCGGGAAGTGCCCGCCACGCGCGCGCGTGCCGAGGCGCTGAGTGCCATAGGGGAGTCCCGTGCGGCGGCGGACGCGCACGCCGTGGCGACGGCCGTCCCGGGCGGCCCGTCGGCCGTCCGCGCCGCCGCCCGCCAGGTCCTGGACGAGGCCGCCCGCCTCGATCCGCCGCTCGTGCTGGACTACCTCGCCCTGGTGGACCCGTCCGACTTCACCGAGATCGGGGACGACTTCACCGGCGAGGCGGTCCTCGCCGTCGCCGCCCGGGTCGGGGCGACCCGGCTGATCGACAACGTCCCGCTCACCTTCACACGCTTCGGAGCCGCCTCGTGACCACCACAGGCATACGTCTGCACGCGCCCGCCGCCGGGTGGTCCATCGCCGCGGACGTGGTCGTCGTCGGCTCCGGCGTCGCCGGGCTCACCGCCGCCCTGCGCTGCGAGGCCGCGGGCCTGCGGACGGTCGTCGTCACCAAGGCGCGTCTCGACGACGGCTCCACCCGCTGGGCCCAGGGCGGCATCGCCGCGGCCCTCGGCGAGGGCGACACCCCCGAACAGCACCTCGACGACACGCTGGTCGCGGGCGCGGGCCTGTGCGACGAGGACGCGGTCCGGCTCCTCGTCACCGAGGGCCCCGGCGCCGTACGCCGCCTCATCGAGACCGGCGCCCGTTTCGACGAGTCCTCCGAAGGCGATCTCGAACTGACCCGCGAGGGCGGCCACCACCGCCGTCGCATCGCCCACGCCGGCGGTGACGCCACCGGCGCCGAGATCTCCCGCGCCCTGGTCGAGGCCGTCCGCGCGCGGGGCATGCGCACCATCGAGAACGCGCTCGTCCTGGACCTCCTCACGGACGCGGAGGGCCGCACCGCCGGGGTGACCCTGCACGTCATGGGCGAGGGCCAGCACGACGGCGTGGGGGCCGTCCACGCCCCCGCCGTGGTCCTCGCGACCGGCGGCATGGGCCAGGTCTTCTCCGCGACCACCAACCCGTCGGTGTCGACGGGCGACGGCGTGGCGCTCGCGCTGCGGGCGGGCGCTGAGGTCAGTGACCTGGAGTTCGTCCAGTTCCACCCGACCGTGCTGTTCCTCGGCCCCGACGCGGAGGGCCAGCAGCCCCTGGTCTCCGAGGCCGTGCGCGGCGAGGGCGCCCACCTGATCGACGCCGACGGCGTGCGCTTCATGCTCGGACAGCACGAACTCGCCGAACTGGCCCCCCGCGACATCGTCGCCAAGGGCATCCTGCGCCGCATGCTGGAGCAGGACGCCGAGCACATGTACCTCGACGGCCGGCACTTCGGCGCCGAGATGTGGGAGCACCGCTTCCCGACGATCCTGGCCGCCTGCCGCGCCCACGGCATCGACCCGGTCACCGAGCCCATCCCGGTCGCCCCGGCCGCCCACTACGCCTCCGGCGGCGTCCGTACCGACTCCCACGGCCGGACGACCGTCCCCGGCCTGTACGCGTGCGGCGAGGTCGCCTGCACCGGCGTGCACGGAGCCAACCGGCTGGCGTCCAACTCCCTGCTCGAAGGCCTCGTCTACGCCGAGCGCATCGCGGACGACATCGCGGCGAACGGCCTGCACGCGCGCGTCCCCCAGCCGCTCCCGCACCCGGAGATCCCCGAGCACCCCCTGCAGACCCCGGAAGCCCGTTTCGCCATCCAGCGGATCATGACGGGCGGGGCGGGCGTCCTGCGCTCGGCCGGCTCCCTGAGCAAGGCCGCCGACCAGCTCCAGCGCCTGCACACCGACGCCCGGGAGGCCCTCGCCGAGAACGGCAAGACGGCCGAGGCCGGCGTCGACACCTGGGAGGCCACCAACCTGCTGTGCGTGGCCCGCGTCCTGGTGGCCGCCGCCCTGCTGCGCGAGGAGACCCGGGGCTGCCACTGGCGCGAGGACCGCCCCGAGCGCGACGACGCCACCTGGCGGCGCCACATCGTCGTCACCCTGAATCCGGACCGCACGCTGGCCGTGCGCACCACGGACACCACACACTTCCCCCCGACCCTCCCCACCCAGGCCCCCCAGGAGCAGTGACCGACGTGAGCACCCCCGACCTTCCCCTCGCCTCCGCCGGAGGCTGCGGAGACGGCTGCGCCTGCGGCGCGGACGACGAGGCGTACCTGGAGTGCGGTCTGGACCCCGCACTCGCCCAGCTCCTGGCCGACGCGGGCCTCGACCCCGTCGAGGTCGAGGACATCGCCAACGTGGCCCTCCAGGAGGACCTGGCCCACGGCGTGGACGTGACGACGGTGGCGACCATCCCCGAGGACGCGGTGGCCACGGCCGACTTCACCGCCCGCGAGGCGGGCACCGTGTCCGGCCTGCGCGTCGCCGAGGCGGTCATCTCGGTCGTCTGCGAGGAGGAGCTCGAGATCGAGCGCCACGCCGAGGACGGCGACCGCGTCGAGGCGGGCCAGAAGCTGCTCTCCGTCACCACCCGCACCCGCGACCTGCTCACCGCCGAGCGCAGCGCCCTGAACATCCTGTGCCGCCTCTCGGGCATCGCGACGGCCACGCGCGCGTGGGCGGACGTCCTGGACGGCACCAGGGCCAGGGTCCGCGACACCCGCAAGACCACCCCGGGCCTGCGCTCCCTGGAGAAGTACGCGGTCCGCTGCGGCGGCGGCGTCAACCACCGCATGTCCCTGTCGGACGCGGCACTGGTCAAGGACAACCACGTGGTCGCCGCGGGCGGCGTCGCCCAGGCCTTCCGGGCGGTCCGCGAACGCTTCCCCGACGTCCCCATCGAGGTCGAGGTCGACACCCTGGACCAGCTCCGCGAGGTCCTGGACGCCGGCGCCGACCTGATCCTCCTGGACAACTTCACGCCGGCCGAGTGCGCCGAGGCCGTCGAGATCGTCCGGGGCCGCGCCGCCCTGGAGGCCTCCGGCCGCCTCACCCTCGACAACGCCAAGGCGTACGCCGACACCGGCGTCGACTACCTCGCCGTCGGAGCCCTCACCCACTCCTCGCCGATCCTGGACATCGGCCTGGACCTGCGGCCGGCGGAGTAGGGGCGGTACGGGCCATGCTGCTGACGATCGACGTAGGAAACACGCACACCGTCCTCGGCCTGTTCGACGGAGACGAGATCGTCGAACACTGGCGCATCTCCACGGACGCGCGCCGCACCGCCGACGAACTGGCGGTCCTCCTCCAGGGCCTGATGGGCATGCACCCGCTTCTCGGGGACGAGCTGGGCGACGGCATCGACGGCATCGCCATCTGCGCGACCGTCCCCTCGGTGCTGCACGAGCTCCGCGAGGTGACCCGCCGCTACTACGGCGACGTGCCGGCCATCCTGGTCGAACCGGGCGTCAAGACGGGCGTGCCGATCCTCATGGACAACCCCAAGGAGGTCGGCGCCGACCGCATCATCAACGCGGTCGCGGCGGTCGAGCTCTACGGCGGCCCGGCCATCGTCGTCGACTTCGGCACGGCGACGACGTTCGACGCGGTCAGCGCGCGAGGCGAGTACGTCGGCGGGGTCATCTCGCCCGGCATCGAGATCTCCGTGGAGGCCCTGGGCGTCCGCGGCGCCCAGCTCCGCAAGATCGAGGTGGCCCGGCCGCGCAGCGTCATCGGCAAGAACACGGTCGAGGCGATGCAGTCGGGCGTCATCTACGGCTTCGCCGGCCAGGTCGACGGCGTCGTCAACCGCATGGCCCGCGAGCTGGCGCAGGACCCCGACGACGTCACCGTCATCGCGACGGGCGGTCTCGCGCCGATGGTCCTGGGCGAGTCGTCGGTGATCGACGAGCACGAACCGTGGCTGACGCTGATCGGGCTGCGCCTTGTGTACGAGCGGAACGTGTCCCGCATGTGAGCGGCCACCGGGCCGGGGACGCGGCCGGACCCGCGCCGCCGCCCCCCGGGGCCCTCCCGTCCGGCTCACGCCGCCGGCGCGGGTCCTCACACGCGCCCCACCCCCGGCCGGCCCGAACGAGACCCCCGGGCGGCACGAGTGGTCCGTCGCCCCACCCCGCCCGGGCCGGGCGACGCCCCTTGGGTGGCACGAGTGGTCCGGCGCGCCCCACCCCGCCCGGGCCGGGCGAGGCCCCCTGGGCGGGACGAGTGGTCCTCCGCGCCACACCCGCCCCCTATGCGCGATTTGTCTGATTAGCGCGTATCGTCGCCGCATGCCCACGCCCTACGGATCCCGCGGCGGCATGGCGTTCGGTGTGGAGGAGCTGCGTGTGCTCCGCCGCGCTCTCGCCCTTGCCCTCCATCCCACCCCCGCCTCGGCCGAAGACGTCCAGGACTGTCTCCGTCTCGCAGAGTCGCTCGACGAGGCGCTGCGGGAAGGAGCCAGGCTGCGCGCGTTCCTCGTGGCCGACCTGGGCCGGTACCGCGCAGCCCTCCCCGGCACCGCCGCCGGCTACCTCGCACTCCTGGACGAGGCCCTGGGGGCCGGTTACCGCCCCCTCCCCGACGACCTGGCCGCCCTGAGCGCCCTGCGCGGCAATCCCGCCGCGGCGGCCCTCCTGGACCGCTGCACGCCCGCCCCCGCGGCCACCGCGCCCGTCCCCGCGGCCGTCGTCCCCGGCTCCCGCTCCCGCACCCGTCTCCTGGCGATCCCCGGCGGCCGCTGCGCCCCGGCCGGTGACGCCGCCGACGGCCCGGAGAAGCAGCCCGAGAAGAAACCCGCACGCAAGCCCGCACCCCCCAAACCCGCCCCCGCTCCGGCGCCCGCGCCCGGCACACCCAAGCCCTCACGCCCGATCCCCACCCCGGGCGAGGTCTTCCCGCGCCGCAAGCCGGCCCCGCCCCCGCCCGCCAACCCCCAGCAGCTCGCCGCGGGCTGACGTGGCTACTCTGGAGCCATGGACTACGTCTCCGCGCTGCTGCCCCCGGCCGTCATGGCCGTCTTCTTCGTCGGCGTGATCCGGGTGATCGTGAAGACCCAGGGCGGCGCCAACAAGGCCAAGGAGGACGCGGCCGTGGACGCCGCCCTCGCGCGCGTGGAGGGCGCCCGCCAGTCCGGCGCGCCGTCCCCGAAGGCCGAGGCCTGACCCCACCCCTCCCGAGGGCGTACGACTCGGCGGACCCGCACCCCGCGGGGCCCGCACTTCCGAGCCGTACGCCCTTTTTGTTCACGTTCGCCGGTGAAGCGCACGTCCGCCACGCCATTACCGGGATCTCCCACTATTGTTCTGAGCTGTGCCTCGCCCATTGGGAGAACTCGAAGACGCGGTCATGTCGCGGGTGTGGAAGTGGAACCGCCCGGTGACCGTTCGAGAAGTCCTGGAAGATCTTCAGAAGGAGCGGTCCATCGCGTACACCACCGTGATGACCGTTTTGGACAATCTCCATCAGAAGGGCTGGGTGCGCCGCGAGGCGGAAGGCCGTGCCTATCGATATGAGGCGGTCTCCACCCGCGCCGCCTACGCGGCCGCCCTGATGAACGACGCCTGGTCGCAGAGCGACAACCCCGCCGCCGCTCTCGTCGCCTTCTTCGGCATGATGAGCGAGGAACAGCGGCAGTCACTCAGCGATGCCGTACGGATCGTGCAGGGTCCACAAACCCAGGAACCGACCGAACCGTCGGAATCCGCGGAACGGCCCGAACAGCCCGAACAGCCTGAACGGCCCGAACGGCCCGAACCCGGGGAAGCCCCTCCGGAGAACCCCGCCTCCGCTCAGGACCGGGACGGGCGATAGCGTCCCGTCATGTCCGCGAAGAGCCCCGAAGCCGCCGCAAAAGCCATCACCGTCCGGCGGGCCCGCACCAGCGATGTCCCGGCCGTCCGCGGCCTCCTCGACGCCTACGTGCGCGGCCGCATCCTGCTCGACAAAGCGACGGTGACGCTTTACGAGGACATCCAGGAGTTCTGGGTCGCGGAACGGGACGACAACGCCGAGGTCGTCGGCTGCGGCGCCCTGCACGTGATGTGGGAAGACCTCGCGGAAGTCCGCACTCTCGCGGTGAAGCCCGGCCTGAAGGGCGCGGGTGTCGGACACCGTGTGCTGGAGAAGTTGCTGCAGACCGCCCGCTGGCTCGGCGTTCGCCGGGTTTTCTGTCTGACCTTCGAAGTCGACTTCTTCACCAAGCACGGCTTCGTGGAGATCGGCGAGACACCCGTCGACACGGATGTCTACGCGGAGCTCCTGCGTTCCTATGACGAGGGTGTCGCGGAGTTCCTCGGACTCGAACGAGTGAAACCGAACACCTTGGGCAACAGCCGGATGCTCTTGCATCTGTGATCGCCGCATGCCGGCCGGCCGCAAGTGGGCACGGCCGGTTCGTCAAGGCATATTCCGCCGGGCCGCCCTGCCCCGGTTCCCTATGTCCGAAACGCGCACGTTTCCGGACCGAGCCCGGGCTGCCGGTCTCAGCCGAGGGTTTGTGTTTTTCCGGCAAAAGCGGTTTGCTTTCCGAGGTACTGCAGTACTGCATATAACAGGGGACGGCGATACGGCGGACGCCGGCACACCCCGGCCCTGAAGATATCGATGAAAGGAAATCCGGTGGCACAGAAGGTTCAGGTCCTTCTTGTCGACGACCTCGACGGTGGCGAGGCGGACGAGACCGTGACGTTCGCGCTGGACGGCAAGACGTACGAGATCGATCTCACCACTGCCAATGCGGACAAGCTCCGTGGCCTTCTCGAGCCTTACGTGAAGGGCGGTCGTCGTACCGGAGGCCGTGCTTCGGGCGGGCGCGGAAAGGCGCGCGCCGCGTCGAGCGGCAGCCAGGACACCGCGGCGATCCGCGCCTGGGCGAAGGAGAACGGCTACGAGGTCAACGACCGCGGCCGTGTTCCCGCGACCATCCGCGAGGCTTACGAGAAGGCCAACGGCTGAACAGCGGCACTACCGACCCTGCGTACGCACGGCCGGCGGCTGGGCGCCCGCGCGCCGCAGCCGGATCCGGTGGCACCGCGTGGCCACCGCGCTCACCAGCCGCACGAGATCGGGGGCGTCCCCAGCGCCCCCCAGCGCCGACAGCGTCGGCAGCGAGGCCTCGACCTCGCATCCCGGCTCGGGGGGCCGCAGCCACACAGCGGCCCCCTGGGAACCGAACCGGCCCCGCGGAGCGGGCGCGACACCGGCCCCGCAGGGCGCCGGGGCGTGCGACGGGCACGACGGCACCGCCCTCTCCCCGTGAGGCTCCGGGGGTGACGGCGCCTCCATGAGGCCGCCCGCGCCGATCGCGACCAGATCCAGCGGCAGGTCCCCCCAGTCCAGCCACTCCAGCAGCCCCGGAAGCTCCTCCGCGCTGCCCGCGGCCACCCAGAGCAGCATCCGGTCGCCGCGCACGGCCACGGGAGAGCCCGACGGCGCGTGCCGCAGCGACGCGTACCCCACCTCCGCGGGCACGTCCAGGACGTCGTAGCGCACCCCCACCACCAGGCGCAGTGGGTCGCCGGGCACCGTGGGCCACCCCAGTTCGTTCTCGTACCACCGCCGGACCTGATCGCTCGCGCCGGCCGGGGCGAGCGGCCGGCGGGGGAGCGGAACGAGCGGGGACGAGGATGCGGTCACGGGCGGAGGGGCGCCGAACATGCCACGTGCAACAGCAGGAAGGCCGCGTTGGTTACGCCGGGTCGCCTGTCGGGTGCGCAGCGTGGCCGAATGGGGGCGCGCGAGTGGTGTGGGGAGGCGCAAGGTTGTTCGCCCGTAGCGGAGGGAACCGGGGCGCTCGGCATGGTCTTCCGGTCCCCGCGGGTAAGACATCCCTAGTGGGAGGGGGCGACACGCAGGAAAGGACGTCTCACGTTCGCCATCGGCGTACTGGCGAGTGGGGTATCTGCCTGGCCTGCGGGAACATCGTCTCGCACCATCGGGTTGGAGCAGATGTCGGCGTTCGGGGTCAGGAGGCCAAGGACGGTGTCGGCAGTTGGAATGAGCGGTCCCCGCTTGCGGGACTAAGCTGCGGAAGGACAGGGAGGGGAAGTTCCCCCCACTGCCTGACCGCTCTGAGGAGCGATTAACGATGTTCGAGAGGTTCACCGACCGCGCGCGGCGGGTTGTCGTCCTGGCTCAGGAAGAAGCCCGGATGCTCAACCACAACTACATCGGCACTGAGCACATCCTCCTGGGCCTGATCCACGAGGGTGAAGGTGTCGCCGCCAAGGCCCTTGAGAGCCTCGGGATTTCGCTCGAGGCGGTCCGCCAGCAGGTGGAGGAGATCATCGGCCAGGGCCAGCAGGCCCCGTCCGGCCACATCCCCTTCACCCCCCGTGCCAAGAAGGTCCTGGAGCTGTCGCTCCGCGAGGCCCTTCAGCTGGGCCACAACTACATCGGCACGGAGCACATCCTGCTCGGCCTGATCCGCGAGGGCGAGGGCGTCGCCGCCCAGGTCCTCGTGAAGCTGGGCGCAGATCTGAACCGGGTGCGGCAGCAGGTCATCCAGCTGCTCTCCGGTTACCAGGGCAAGGAGACCGCCACCGCCGGCGGTCCTGCCGAGGGCACCCCCTCCACGTCCCTGGTCCTCGACCAGTTCGGCCGGAACCTCACCCAGGCCGCTCGTGAGTCCAAGCTCGACCCGGTCATCGGGCGCGAGAAGGAGATCGAGCGGGTCATGCAGGTGCTGTCCCGCCGTACGAAGAACAACCCGGTGCTGATCGGTGAGCCCGGCGTCGGCAAGACCGCCGTCGTCGAGGGCCTCGCCCAGGCCATCGTCAAGGGCGAGGTGCCCGAGACCCTCAAGGACAAGCACCTCTACACCCTGGACCTCGGCGCGCTGGTCGCCGGCTCCCGCTACCGCGGTGACTTCGAGGAGCGCCTGAAGAAGGTCCTCAAGGAGATCCGCACCCGCGGCGACATCATCCTGTTCATCGACGAGCTGCACACGCTGGTCGGTGCGGGTGCCGCCGAGGGCGCCATCGACGCCGCTTCGATCCTGAAGCCGATGCTGGCCCGCGGTGAGCTCCAGACCATCGGTGCGACGACGCTGGACGAGTACCGCAAGCACCTGGAGAAGGACGCGGCCCTGGAGCGCCGCTTCCAGCCCATCCAGGTCGCGGAGCCGTCCCTGCCGCACACGATCGAGATCCTCAAGGGTCTGCGTGACCGGTACGAGGCGCACCACCGCGTCTCCATCACCGACGAGGCGCTGGTCCAGGCCGCCACCCTGGCCGACCGGTACATCTCGGACCGCTTCCTGCCGGACAAGGCGATCGACCTGATCGACGAGGCCGGTTCCCGGATGCGCATCCGCCGGATGACCGCGCCGCCGGACCTGCGTGAGTTCGACGAGAAGATCGCCGGCGTCCGCCGCGACAAGGAGTCCGCGATCGACTCGCAGGACTTCGAGAAGGCCGCCTCCCTGCGCGACAAGGAGAAGCAGCTCCTCGCCGCCAAGGCCAAGCGGGAGAAGGAGTGGAAGGCCGGCGACATGGACGTCGTCGCCGAGGTCGACGGCGAGCTGATCGCCGAGGTCCTCGCGACCGCCACCGGCATCCCGGTCTTCAAGCTCACCGAGGAGGAGTCCTCCCGCCTGCTGCGCATGGAGGAGGAGCTCCACAAGCGGGTCATCGGCCAGAACGACGCCGTCAAGGCGCTGTCGAAGGCGATCCGCCGTACGCGTGCCGGTCTGAAGGACCCGAAGCGTCCCGGTGGCTCGTTCATCTTCGCCGGCCCGTCCGGTGTCGGTAAGACCGAGCTGTCCAAGGCGCTCGCCGAGTTCCTCTTCGGCGACGAGGACGCGCTGATCTCCCTCGACATGTCGGAGTTCAGCGAGAAGCACACGGTCTCGCGCCTCTTCGGTTCGCCCCCCGGCTACGTGGGCTACGAGGAGGGCGGCCAGCTGACGGAGAAGGTCCGCCGCAAGCCGTTCTCGGTCGTCCTCTTCGACGAGGTCGAGAAGGCCCACCCGGACATCTTCAACTCGCTGCTGCAGATCCTGGAGGACGGTCGCCTGACCGACTCCCAGGGCCGGGTCGTGGACTTCAAGAACACGGTCATCATCATGACGACCAACCTCGGCACCCGGGACATCTCCAAGGGCTTCAACCTGGGCTTCGCGGCCTCGGGTGACACGAAGACCAACTACGAGCGCATGAAGAACAAGGTCCAGGACGAGCTCAAGCAGCACTTCCGGCCCGAGTTCCTCAACCGCGTCGACGACGTGGTCGTCTTCCCGCAGCTCAGCCAGGACGACATCCTCAAGATCGTCGACCTGATGATCGGCAAGGTCGACGAGCGCCTGAAGGACCGGGACATGGGCATCGAGCTCTCCCAGTCCGCCAAGGAGCTGCTATCCAAGAAGGGCTACGACCCCGTGCTGGGTGCGCGTCCGCTGCGCCGCACCATCCAGCGCGAGATCGAGGACTCGCTGTCGGAGAAGATCCTCTTCGGCGAGCTGCGCCCCGGTCACATCGTGGTCGTCGACACGGAGGGCGAGGGCGAAACCAAGACCTTCACCTTCCGCGGCGAGGAGAAGGCGGCCCTGCCGGACGTCCCGCCGATCGAGCAGGCGGCCGGTGGCACGGGTCCGAACCTGAGCAAGGACGCGTGACCCTGCGGGGACGCTCCTGACACCGAGTGGGGCCACTGCCTTCGGGCGGTGGCCCCACTTCGTGCTGCGCCCGGGGGGCAGGGTCCCCGGTCCGTCCGACGGCCCCCACGGCCGGCGGCTCGCGCCTCAGCGCGAGTCCAGGGTGAGGTCCGCGTCCGGGAAGAGCGACTGGAAACCGGACACCGGGAAGGAATGCCCCGGCCGGTTCCCCAGGATCACCGAGTGCACCCCGGGCAGCCGGGACGCCAGCGCGGCGAGATGCTCGGTGCCATCCATCGAGGGGATCCGCAGCACCTCGACCCCGGGCAGCTCGGGCATGCACCCGATGGAGGCCGGCAGATCCCGGATGATCGACGCGTTCAGGAACAGGTGGGTCAGTCCGGGGAGCGCGGCGACCTCCTGCCAGTCGGCCGCCGTCAGTTCCGTGGTCAGCGGTCCCAGGCTGAGCGTGCGCAGGGTGCGCCAGTGGCCCAGGCCGCGCAGCCCGGTCGCGTCGGTGGTGTGGCGGCCCAGGAAGAGGAAGTCCAGCGGGGCCGTGGCCGGCAGGGCGTCGGTGAGGTCGGTGCCGGGCAGCTCCTGGGTCACGGAGAGCACCGTCAGGGCCGGCAGGGACCGCAGCCCCGCCAGGTCGGCGACGGGGGCGAGGACGAGTTCGGTGAGCGGCAGCGACCGCAGCCGGTCCAGGCCCGTCGCGTCCGGGCACTCGAAGAGGGTCAGCCTCTTCAGCGAGGTGAAGCCTCCCAGGGCGCCCAAGTCCGTCAGCCGCGCGTTCCGGTGGATGCCGAGCGTGGTCACCGTCGCGGACTCCGGTACGGCGGCCACGATGTCCTCGGCGCTGTGCGGGCCCTCGAAGGTGAGCGCGGGCCAGGGACGCATCCGGGCGAGGGCCGTCAGCTGGGCGGGTGACTCGCAGGTGAGGTAGAGGTTCGAGCGGTCGAGGTGGTCCAGTACCTCGGCCGCGTACTCCTCGGCACCGAACCGGTGCCAGGTGCCCGCCAGCTGCCGCCGGACGCCGTGGTCCGGATGGTCCCGGAAGCGGCGCAGCACGGTCAGGGCCCCGTCGGGTTCCTCCGATGCCAGGACCGAGGCGGTGACCACGACGCCCCGCGCCTCCTCCCTGGTCAGGCTCTCCGGTCCCGGCAGCAGCTCCAGCACCAGCGGACCGGCCTCGGCCAGTTCCCTCGCGGCCACGGTCGTGCGCGGCGGGATCAGCGCGGAGGCCCGTCTCTCCACCTCGGTGCGCACCGTGGGGTCGAGCGCCGTCGCGTGCTCCAGGCAGGCCAGCGCCAGCAGCGTGAGCCGGGGAGTGTCCCTGGCCAGCAGCTTCCCCAGCACGGAGACCCGTTCGTGGGGCCGGGCGTGGGCCACGGCCATGCGGATGACGTCCTCCCACTGGGTGTCGTCGGCATGGCGGGTGAGGACGTCGAGGTGGCCCTCCTCCACCGCGTGCCGGGCTCCCAGGTAGTCCTGGAAGGTGCGGTGGACGAAGTCCAGGACGTCCTCGGCCGGACGGCGCAGCACCCCGCTGCGCAGCAGGAGGGTCCGCAGGACCGCCGGCGCGTCCCCCGCCCCGGCCGCCGGTGCCAGCGCGGGCAGGGCCCGCTCCACGATCCTCCCGGCCGTGTCCAAGGCCATCTCGGTCCGGCCGCTCAGCACCAAGGCGTAGGCGATGCGCTGGAGCAGTTCGAGCTGGGCCGCCTCGCCCAGCTCCGGCCCTTCGACCGTGCCCATGCCGCGTTCCCGGTCGCGTCGGGAGAGCAGCATGGCGAGGGCCGCGTCGTACAGCTCCTTGCGCCCGGTGGGCAGGTAGCCGCGGCGCTCGCGGTGCAGGGCGCAGATCAGGCCGCACATCAGCGGGTTGGTGGCGAGCCGGGCCAGGTCCCGCTTGGTGCGCAGGGAGTCCAGCAGCCGCTGCTCGTACTCCGGGGCGCGCGCCGCCTCGTGCCAGCGGTGGACGAAGGTGGCGACCTCCGCCCGGCCCATCGGCGCCAGGGACAGTTCCCGGAAGCCCTCCTGGGACAGCCACTCGGGGCGTACGGCGGTGGGCCGGGTGGTCAGCAGCCAGCGGTTGCCGGGGTAGGCGTGGATGAGGGCGCGCAGCCAGTCCCGGGTGCCGTGGCGGTCCGCTGCCGGGATCTCGTCCAGACCGTCGACCAGGACCAGTGCCCGTCCCGCGGCCAGTACGCGTTCCGTCCAGCCGTCCGGCGGCGACAGCGGGCAGCCGACGGCGCTGAGGAAGGCGGCCGGAGCGGGCAGCGGGCCGGTACGGATCAGGGTGCGCAGCGGGAGGACGAACGGGATGTGCGTGCCCTCCTGCGCCGCCGTCACCGCCAGCCACTGCACCAGTGTCGTCTTCCCGGAGCCTGCGTCGCCGCGCAGCAGCACCCTGGAATCCTTGTCCAGCATCTCGTCGGCGGGCATCCGCCCGGTGCGGGCCGGCGGATCGTCGCCGGGCGCGGCGGTGGGGCCGGGCTCCTGATCGGCGGTCGCCTCCAGCGTCAGATAGGCGACCTCCAGCGGCCAGCGGTCGGTGGAGTCGCGCAGGTCGATACCGTAGATCGTGATGTGGTTGTGGCGCTCGGCGACGAACGGCAGGTAGCGGCGTTCGAACGCGGTGTCGCGGGCGTCCGGGCGGGGCGTGCGGCTGATCAGCTCGTCGACCTTGGCGATCAGTTCCGCCTGGCTCCGTGTCTGCTCGACGAGGGAGCGGGCGACGAAGGTGGAACGACGGGTGAAGAACTCCAGGATGTTCAGGCACGCCCAGTCGGTCGCGTGGTCGAGGAAGTGACAGGAGTCCGCGGACAGACCGTCGGGTGCCTGTGCCGCGCAATGAAGCTTCCTGGCCAGTTCGCGGTGGCCCAGGCGGACCGCCTGGACGTCGTCCATGTCCAGTTCGCCGAGGGCGAGCAGTCTGCGGGCGAGGGTGTCGGTGACGGCGATCCGCTCGTCGGACGGGAAGGGCTGCTCGCCGGGGGAGTCCACCGCCTGTGTGACGAGCTGCGCGGCGATGGTCCGGACGTCCCGCTCGTCCAGGGTGCGTTTCTCGCCCCGGAAGGACACGAGAGCGGACACGCGTACGGGCTTGTCGACAAGGCCCGCTCCCGGCCCGTCCGGGCGGAAGAGCCTCTTCAGCAGCGGCGCGACCAGCGCGGACGCCAGCCTGCCGCCGAGCACCGTCGGATCCAACCCGTCTCACCCCCGTGATCGCGCGAACGGGGGTGAGACTACCCGGAGTTGACCAGGTGGGATCAGGAAAGCTGCCCGTCGTAGTCCGGCAGCTTGAAGGTCTTCTCGGCGTGGCCGCCCGACAGGTCGGTGGCGCTGTTGCCGATGTTCGCGATGATCGTGTAGCCCTTGCGCTCGATGTCGGCGCGCTGGGCGGTCTTGTAGTCGGCGACGTTCTTGAAGAGGTCGATGAAGTTGCGGACGTAGAGCCCGGAGCCCTGGTAGCCGGTCTGCTTCAGGTTGTACTGGGTGAACGCGGCGATGATGTCCGGCCGCGCCGTCACGAAGAACAGGGCCACGCCGCGCTCCTGCGCGTATCTGGCGGCTTCCAGGACCGGTTTGTTGGCCGGCTGCGGATAGCTGAAGCCGAAGTCCGTCTCCAGCGTCGTGTTGTCGATGTCGAAGACGATCGCCTGCTTCTCGCCCGGCTTCGTGGCCGCTATCCGCTGCTTCAGATAGGGCAGCGCCTGGTTCATCACCGCCTGGCAGTCCTTCTGCCAGGTGCCGTAGTCGACGTCGGCGGCCGCCGACGTGGCCGCGGCGGCGGTCGTGGAGGCCGGGGCCGCGGTCGTGGCGTCGGCCGGCGCGGCCATCGCCACCAGGGCCGCCGCGGAGACGGCGGTCACTGAGGCGCGGCGCAACCAGGGGCGTCGGGTCTGCATGTCGTGGGGGTCCTCTCACGTCCGTGACGCTGCAACATGTCGTGTGCATGCTTGTGGGCGAGGGTGGCGCGAGGGGAACCGTAGGGTTACCGGACGGTAGGCGCCTAGAGGCGTGCGCCACATTTTCGGAATGGCCGAAGAGGGCCTCCGGTGACATGCCGCACAGGCGATATGTCCGTTACTAGTTGGAATAGTGGATAACGGACCAGGAGGAAAGGGATTTTTCCGCCCGTGCGAGGGCGGAAGTGCTGGCCAGTGTCCTGATTCGTCCCGAATGACGGCTGTGTCAAGAGACGTAGAACACTGAGCTAATTTACTAAGTAGCGTCGTAGATCACGCTTTTGGGCGTTTGTCGGACTTCGGGTTACCAAGGGATGGCCACACGGCGAGCGGTTGTGCGCCGGGTGGTTTTCTCCGTCCCCTTCCACACGAGGTTTCGATGTCCCAGCGCGTCACGTCCCGTTCTTCCCGTACGTCCCAGCTCCGCACCCGTGCGACCGTGCTGGCCGCCGGCCTTGGTGTCTCGGTCGCACTGGGAGCCGGGGTCGCGTCCGCCGCCGACACCACGGCCGCGTCCGGGGCCGCCGGTGCCGTCCAGGCGCAGGCCGCCGCCCAGGCCAAGGCCGCCAAGGCCGAGGCCGTGAAGGCTGAGAAGGCCGCCAAGGCCGCCGCCGCCAAGAAGGCCGCCCAGAAGAAGGCCGCCGCCAAGTCCGCCGCCAAGGCCGCCGCCAAGAAGGCCGCGCCCTCCTGGGTCGACCCGGTGAAGAAGTACACGCTCTCCGCGAGCTTCGCCCAGAACGGCGGCATGTGGGCGCACAAGCACAGCGGTCAGGACTTCGCCGTGCCGAGCGGCACCCAGGTCTTCGCCGCCCACGGCGGCACCGTGGTCAAGGCCGGCGGCAACGGCGCCGGTGACGGCCCGGCGTACGGCAACGCCATCGTCATCAAGCACGGCAACGGCACGTACTCCCAGTACGCCCACCTGTCCAAGGTCAAGGTGCACATCGGCCAGATCGTCAAGACCGGCCAGGAGATAGCCAAGTCCGGCAACACCGGCAACTCCAGCGGCCCGCACCTGCACTTCGAGATCCGGACGACCCCGAACTACGGTTCCGCGATCGACCCGGTGAAGTTCCTGCGCGCCAAGGGCGTGAAGGTCTGACCTGCCCGACCGCACGGGCCCGCTAGGAGCCTCCGGCTCCCCGGTGGGCCTGGGTCACCAGGTCCGTGGCGACCTCGAGGACGGCTCTGTTCTTCTCCTCGGGGTCGTTTCCCATGTCCTGGAGCAGGAACATCCCGGCGTGCAGCGTGAAGATGGCGCTGGCGCAGCGGACCTGGTCGACCAGGTCCGCGTCCGGGTCGATGATGATCTCGCGCAGACGCTGGATGCGCCCCTTGAAAGACTCGCCGATCCGCAGGTCCCTGACCGTCGCCTGGTTCTCGTGCATGAAGCGGAACAGCGGGGCCGCCTCGGCGAGGGTGTCGGCGTAGCGGCGGATGATCTCCTGCTTGGTCGCGAGGGTGTGCGGCTGCTGCCCGCCCCACTCGATCAAGTCCTCGATCGGCTGCGTGAGGTCCTCGAAGATGCTGACGAGGATCTCTTCCTTCGTCTTGAAGTGGTAGTAGAGCGCGGCCTTCGTGACCTCCAGGCGCTCGGCGATCTCGCGCAGGGAGGTCTTCTCGTAACCGTGCTCCGCGAAGAGTTCGAGGGCCACGTCCTGGATGCGCCGGCGGGTGTCCCCGCGGCGCCGCTGCCTGGTGCCGTCCATGGTGCCGCCCATCCTCCTACGCCGCCCGGTTTCCAGAAAACTTACTTGACGCCCGGCTAGTTCCGCGGCTAGCTTCCGAGTGTAGTCACTAGCCGGTCGACAAGTAAGTAGCGGTAGCTGGGGGAGTGGGAGCGATGACGGAGACAACGGACACACCGGCGGCGGACGCCGGGGAGAAGCAACCCAAGAGCGTGCGGGTGGTCCTGCTCGCGCTGATGATCGCGATGATGCTCGCGATGCTCGACAACATGATCATCGGTACGGCGATGCCGACGATCGTCGGTGAGCTGGGCGGGCTCGAACACCTCTCCTGGGTCGTCACCGCCTACACCCTCGCGACCGCGGCCTCCACCCCGCTGTGGGGCAAGCTCGGCGACATGTACGGCCGCAAGGGCACGTTCCTCTCCTCCATCGTGATCTTCCTGATCGGCTCCGCGCTCAGCGGCATGGCCCAGAACATGGGCGAGCTGATCGGCTTCCGCGCGGTCCAGGGTCTCGGCGCCGGCGGTCTGATGGTCGGCGTCATGGCGATCATCGGTGACCTGATCCCGCCCCGCGAGCGCGGCAAGTACCAGGGCATGATGGCCGGCGTCATGGCGCTGGCCATGATCGGCGGCCCGCTGGTCGGCGGCACGATCACCGACAACTGGGGCTGGCGCTGGGCCTTCTACATCAACCTGCCGCTCGGCGTGGTCGCGCTGGTCGCCGTCACCGCCGTGCTGCACCTGCCGAAGAAGCGCTCCCAGGCGCGGATCGACTACCTGGGCGCCGCGCTGCTGACCGTCGGCATCACCGCGATCGTGCTCGTGACGACCTGGGGCGGCACGGAGTACGCCTGGAGCTCCGCGCGGATCATGGAACTGATCGGCATCGGGGTCGCCGCCCTGGTCGGGTTCGTGTTCTGGCAGACCAGGGCCGCGGAGCCGGTGGTGCCGCTGCACATCTTCCGCAGCGCCAACTTCACGCTGATGTCGGTCATCGGTTTCATCACCGGCTTCGTGATGTTCGGCGCCACGCTCTTCCTGCCGCTCTACCAGCAGTCCGTGCAGGGCGCGTCCGCGACGAACTCCGGACTGCTGCTCCTGCCGATGCTCGGGGCGATGCTGGTGACCTCGATGGTCGCCGGGCGGGTGACCACGAACACCGGCAAGTACAAGGTCTTCCCGGTCCTCGGCAGCGCCCTGATGATCGTCGGGCTGTACCTGCTGTCCACGATGGACACCGGGACGTCCCGTCTGACCTCCGGGATCTTCATGGCCGTGGTCGGGCTCGGCATGGGCTGCCTGATGCAGATCACCATGCTCGTCGCGCAGAACAGCGTCGAGATGAAGGACATGGGCGTCGCGTCCTCGTCCACCACGCTCTTCCGCACCCTCGGCTCCTCCTTCGGCGTCGCGATCATGGGCGCGCTGTTCAACAACCGCGTCCAGGACGTCATGGCCGAGCGGGGCGGCGCGCTGGGCTCCAAGGTGACCGAGCAGTCGGCGCAGCTCGACGCGAAGAGCCTGGAGAAGCTGCCGGTGCTGGTCCGTGAGGCGTACCAGCACGCGGTGTCCGCCGGCACGCACTCGGCGTTCCTGCTCGGTGCCGTGGTGGCGGTCATCGCGCTGGCGGCGGCCGTGTTCGTCAAGGAGGTGCCGCTGAAGGGCGCGGGACCCAAGGAGGACGGTACGGCCGACGCACCGGCGGCGCAGCCGCCCGTGGTCGAGGCCGTCTGACCGCACCGCACGCAGGCCCCCGGAGGTGACCGCCCGGGGGCCTGCGTCATGCCCGGACCCGAGCCGGGGGCCGATGTCGTACCCCCGTGTCACCATCGGTCGCATGGACAGGACGCGCCAGGTCCGGCTGGCCAAGGACGCGATGGACCGGGACTGGGCCGACCCCGGGCTCGACCTGGACACCGTCGCCGCGCACGCGGGGTACTCCCGCTACCACTTCATCCGCGCCTTCAAGGAGGCGTACGGCGAGACCCCCGGCCAGTACCTCACGCACCGCCGCATAGAGCGCGCCGAGGACCTGCTGCGCACGGCGAACCTGTCGGTGACGGAGATCTGCCACCTGGTCGGCTTCAGCAGCGTCGGCACGTTCTCGGCCCGCTTCAAGACGTGGACGGGCCTCACCCCGAGCGAGTACCGCACGAAGCACGTGGGCCGGGGCGCCGCCCTCATCCCCGGCTGCTACGCCATGCTCTGGGCCGGCGGCTTCCGCCCCGCCCCCGCCCCCGGTGCCCAACGCCCCGCCGCCGACCGCCCCGCCCCCGCCTCCGGTGCCCAACGCCCCGCCGCCGACGCCGACCGGCCCGCCCCGGCCTCCGGTGCCCAACGCCCCGCCGCCGACGCCGACCGCCCTGCCCTCGCCTCCGGTGCCCAACGCCCCGCCGCCGACCGCCCCGTCCCCGCCTCCGGTGCCCAACGCCCCGCCCCGGGCGCTCAACGCCGTGCCCCCGGCGCCGAACACCCCGCCCCCGGTGCTGCAGAGAAGCGCAATTCCGGAGAAGCGCGCTGACACCCCCGCTGCCTACCGTGGCAGAGCACAGGCACCACCGGCCGCAGCGTCAGAGCAGGAGCACGCCATGATCAAGGGTCTCGCCATCTCGACCGTCTGGGTCCTCGACCAGGACCGCGCCAAGGAGTTCTACACGCAGAAGCTGGGTCTGGAGGTCCGTACGGACATGACCATGGGCGAGGGCGGCATGCGCTGGCTCACGGTCGGCTCGCCGAACCAGCCCGACGTCGAGCTGACGCTGATGGTGCCCGGCGGCCCCGCGATGGACCCCGAGTCCGCCGAGATGCTCAAGAAGCTCGTGACGAAGGGCGCTCTCGGCGCGGGTGTGCTCACCACCGACGACATCCACGGCGACTACAAGAAGCTCAAGGACAAGGGCGTGGAGTTCCTCCAGGAGCCCCAGGAGCGCCCGTACGGCACGGAGGCGCTGTTCCGCGACGACTCCGGCAACTGGTTCTCGTTCACCCAGCCCCGCGAGGGCGGCCTCGACATGGACCAGGACTGGTCCTGCTGACCTGCCGCCCCACCCTCACGACCCCGGCAGCATCGGGTAGCTGCCGGTGTTCGTCGGCGCGTGCTCCGGCAGCCACAGCACGGCGACCGCGCCCTCGGCCGGCAGGTGCTCCGGTGTCCCGGGCGTGCGGACGTTGCGGAAGGTCAGCCGGGCGCCCAGCACCCGGGCCTGCCCGGCCGCGATGGTCAGGCCGAGCCCGTGGCCCTGCCCGGCCCGGTCCCTGCTGCCGGTGCGGAAGCGGCTCGGCCCCTCGGCGAGCAGGTCCTCCGGGAAGCCGGGGCCGTGGTCGCGCACGCGGATGACCCGGCCCTCGACGCTGACCTCGATGGGCGGCTTGCCGTGCCGGGCCGCGTTGGCCAGGAGGTTGAACAGCACGCGCTCCAGGCGGCGCGGGTCGGTGGTGACCTCCGACTCGTGCACGACGCGCACCTCGACGGCCCGGTCCTTGGCCGCGACCCGCCGGGCGACGAACTCGCCCAGCATGATGTCCTGCAGCTCCGCCCGCTCGGAGGCCCCGTCCAGCCGGGCCACCTCCAGCACGTCCTCGACCAGCGTGCGCATGGCCTTCGCCCGGTCCAGCACCAGCTCGGTGGGGCGCCCGGGCGGCAGCAGTTCGGCGGCGGTCAGCAGTCCGGTCACCGGGGTGCGCAGCTCATGCGCGATGTCGGCGGTGACCCGCCGCTCGGCCTCGATGCGCTGGCGCAGCGCGTCCGCCATCGCGTCCACCGCGCTCGCCAGGTCGTCGGTCTCGTCCCGCACGACCCCGCCCATGGCGTCCCGCACGCGCACGTCCGTCTCGCCGCCCGCGAGGTGGTTCGCGGCGTTGGCCGCCTTGCGCAGCCGCCGCGAGAGGTGACCGCCGATGAGCACGCCGAGGGCGCTGCCGCCGAGGACGACCGCGATGGACCCGATGAGCAGGGCCTGGTCGAGGTCCTGGAGGATGTCGGAGCTGCGGTCGGTGAAGCCCGAGTGCAGCGACATCACCTGCCCGTTCTTCAGCGGCACGGCGGCCCATATGTCGGGCACGTCACCGGGCCGGTCCGCCACGTACGTCGCCCGCTGGCCCGCCTCGACCCGCTCCCGCAGCGCGGGCGGCAGATCCGGGTCGTTGATCTTGGTGTTGGGGAAGTTCATGCGCCCCGACAGCTCGAAGTTGCGCTGGGCGATCATGATCCGCTCGTCGGCGAGGTCGCGCGCGTTGTCCAGCATCGAGACCCGGGCGGCGTTGTGCACCACGAGGCTCAGCGCGATCGCCACCAGCGC
Organism: Streptomyces sp. NPDC059696; assembly: GCF_042733745.1. Lineage (NCBI taxonomy): Bacteria > Bacillati > Actinomycetota > Actinomycetes > Kitasatosporales > Streptomycetaceae > Streptomyces > Streptomyces sp. NPDC059696. The sequence continues at coordinate 22,733 of NZ_JBHWFG010000013.1, read as the reverse complement.
GCCCACCAGGGCGATCGCGGCGCTGAGCTTCCATCTGAGGCCCGTGCGGATGCCCGCCCGCTCCAGGCCCGCGGCGACCAGGCGCCGGAAGTGCCCCCTCATACCCCTGCCCCTGCTCAGGCCTTCAACTTGTAGCCGAAGCCGCGGACCGTCTCGATCCGGTCCTGGCCGATCTTCTGCCGCAGCCGCTGCACATGCACGTCGACGACCCGGGTGTCCCCGCCCCAGCCGTAGTCCCACACCCGTTCCAGCAGCTTGTCCCGGGAGAGCACCGTGCCGGGCGCGGAGGAGAACTCCAGCAGCAGCCGCATCTCGGTCGGCGTCAGCGCGACCGGCTGCCCGGCGCGGCGGACCTCCATGCCCTCGGTGTCGACCTCCAGGTCCCCGAAGGCCAGCATCCCGCCGCTCGCCGGGCCGTCCGGCTCCTCGGCCCGGCCGCCGCCCGCGTGTCCGAAGCGGCGCAGCACCGCGCGGATCCGGGCGACCAGGACGGCACCGTCGAACGGCTTGGTGACGTAGTCGTCCGCTCCCGCCTCCAGGCCCAGCACGACGTCGATCGAGTCGGCCCGCGCCGACAGCATGATCACCGGCACGGTCGACTCGTCGCGGATCCGGCGGCACAGGCTGACCCCGTCCAGGCCCGGGACCATGACGTCCAGCAGCGCGATGTCGGGGCGGTCCGCCCGGAACGCCTCCAGACCCGACAGCCCGTCGGGCATGGCGGTGACCACGAAGCCGTCCCGTTCCAGGGCGAGCTGCGTGGCCTCGCGGATGACGTCGTCGTCCTCGACGAACAGGACGTGGGTCTGGTCTGCCATCCCGGTGCTCTCTGTCCTTTGTTGTCCGTGTGTTCCGTGGGGGTGCATTCCGCTGCGGGGACGTCTGTGCGGTGCGTGAAAGTGCGTTCTCCTGCTGGGACGCACGGGCACGGCGATGCGTTCATCGGCGGGCCCGTCCGCGTGCCCCCGATCGGGTCACGCGGCCCGTGTCCGCGTCAGCTCGCGGGCACCGGCGTCGCGCTGTCGACGGCGACCTTCCCGTAGTCGTTGTGCGTGCGGTACTTCTCGGCGAAGTGGCCGGAGGTCCATCTGTACGTGATCACGTTCTCCCCGGACGGGCTCGACACCGGGTCACCCTTGTCGTACACCTGCTTGGTCACCACCAGGTCGCCACGGTCGATCTCCGCGTAGACCGGCGTCTCCTCCGACGTGAACACGTTCTCGTACGAGCCGTCCTGCTCGCGGTACACGTAACTGCCGACGCCCACCGCGTCACCGCAGGTCAGCACGTTGACGACGACGTCGTCCGCGGAGCCCTCCGTGAGCTTGCCGTAGGAGACGTCGACCGGGTACTCGTCGGCCACACACGGCTTGAGTTCGCGCTTCACCTCGGGCGCGACCTTCGGGTCGTCCTTGACGAGCGCGACCGCGTTCACGTTTTCGGGCGTCTTCGACGGTGCGGCGGACGGTGTGGTGGCGGCGGCACCGGCCACCGAGTCGGCGTGCGCCGGGCCCTCGTCACGGGCGCCGGTGCCGCCCGCACCGCACCCGGACACCAAAAGGGCGAGGGCGGTGGGCACGGCCAGTGCCGCGCTCACCGCCTGGATACTGCCCCGGGTCCGTGCAGAACCCTCGCCGGTCAGGCCGCGCACCGCTCCCGCTCCTCACGCTCCAGCGCCCGTGCGTCCAGGTCGCGGGACTCCAGCTCCTCACGGAGCCGGGCGAGCGCCCGGTGCAGCGTGCTCTTGACCGTCCCGGCCGACATGCCGAGTGCGGCGGCCGTCTCCTCCGTGGACATCTGCTCCCAGTGTCGCAGCACCACGACACTGCGCTGCTTCGGGGCGAGGACCTTCAGGATGTCCATCAGCAGGGCGCGGTCCGCGTGCTGCTCGGTGGCGTCGTCGACCGAGGCGTCCGGGAGCTGCTCGGTCGGGACCTCCTCCAGCTTCCGCGCCCGCCACCACTCCGTGCGGGTGTTGATCATCACCCGGCGCAGGTAGGCGTCCGCCAGCCGCTTGTCCTCGATGGTCTCCCAGCGGCCGTACGTCCGTACCAGCGCGGTCTGCAGCAGATCCTGTGCGTCCGTCGGGTCCGGGACCAGGCGGCGGGCACTGCGCAGCAGCGCGTCCTGCCGGGTGCGGACGTACTCCTCGAACTCGAGCACCTCGCCCTGCGCCATGGTGAACCGCCTCCCGTTTCCCCGTTCGGGCCGGCTCCCCGCCGCCCGTGTATTGCCTGTGGTCTTCAGTCGTCCCGTGACGTCTGTCGTCCGGGAACGCATCTGAAGGTACGGAGGCGTTGTCACGGCGCTGTCCGAAGCAGCCTGCGGCCAGCACTCGGCTGTCCGTCGGTTGTGTAACGGAAATTCGAACGGGGTAAAGACGCGGGGGTGTTGGGATGGATTGGGGGTGATTTGTCCCCCCGGAGTGCTGTGACGAAGGGTGGCCCGCGGCTGTGACGTGTCTGTACGTCAGGTCAGCGGCAGCCGGTACGAACCGCCCTCCAGCGGCTCCACCAGACCGTCGGCGACGAGACCGTCGAGGGCACGGGCCCGCTGCACCGGCTCGTGCCACACCCGGTCCAGAGCCGCCTGCGGAACGGCACCGTGGGCCTCCCGCAGCACCGCGAGCAACCGCCCGCGCACCTGCCGGTCGGTGCCGGCGTAGGTCTGCCCCCGGCGCGGCGGCCCGTCGTGCTCCGGCTTGCCCGCCAGCCGCCACGCGCACTGCGCGGCGATCGGGCAGCGGTGACACGACTCGCTCTTCGCCGTGCACACCAGAGCGCCCAGCTCCATGGAGGCGGCGGCCCAGCGGGCGGCGGTCCGCTCGTCCTCGGGCAGCAGCGCGCGGGCCAGCCTGCGCTCGGCGGCGGTGGTGGCGTTCGGCGGGTACTGCACACCGGTGACCGCCCGGGCGAACACCCGGCGCACATTGGTGTCCAGCACCGGGTGCCGCTGCCCGTAGGCGAACGAGGCGACGGCCGCGGCCGTGTACTCACCGATGCCGGGCAGCGCCAGCAGCTGGGCGTGGTCGGCCGGTACGTCACCGCCGTGCCGTTCCGTTATGGCGACGGCGGCGCCGTGCAGCCGCAGCGCGCGGCGGGGGTAGCCGAGCCGCCCCCAGGCCCGGACGGCCTCACCGGGCGCCTCCTTGGCCAGGTCGGCGGGGCGCGGCCAGCGCTCCAGCCACTGCTCGTAGACGGGCAGGACACGGCTCACCGGCGTCTGCTGGAGCATGAACTCGCTGACCATCACCCCCCACGCCCCGGCCTCGGGACGCCGCCAGGGCAGGTCACGGGCGTTCTCACCGAACCAGTCGATGACGGGGGAGTGCAGATCCTCTCCGAGCGGCCGGCCGGAGGAGGTGCCGGAGACGGCGTCGGAGGGGGAGCCGGAGGGCGGGCCGGCGGTGGGGCGCTGGGGCTTCGTGGGAGCAGTCATGGCCCTTTGATGGTGCCACGATGAGGCGCCGAATCGGGCACACCGCCACCCCGCCGGGGTGGTCGCCCGCTGATCCGGCGGCCCGTCCGCCGCCGAGTCGTCCTCCGGCGCGGTGCGGCGCAGGTCTCTGTTCGAGTGGCCGCTCCCGCGGGCCGCGTGAGCCGACCGTGCGTGGGCGCATCGCTTCGGCGTCTGCGGCCGCCCTCAACCGCCCCTTCGCCCAGGTGTGTCGGTGGAGCGGCATGTCGAACTGCCGGGAGGCGCGGGGGCGTTCCGGACCGGCGGAGCGTCGTGCGGTCCCGCTCAGCGGCGCGCGGAGGTCTCGTGCGACGGGGAGGGGCGCCGTGTCCGGCGGCGGTCGCACCACGGCCGGCCGTGAACAGCGCGCCGCTGAGCGGCAGTACGGCCCCGCGTCCACGTCCGGGCCCTGCGCATAGCCACATCGAGGTGCCCGGCGCATGATCACGGACGGTAGGCGACCGGCCGGAACCGTCACACCCCGCGATCAACGGGTCCCGCCCCTGATGAGAGACCGGGGTGAGGACATGGTTTCCGGGATGATGATCCGGAAAAGTTGTCGGTCGTAGCGGCGGGTGGGAGCGGTGAACGTGCCGATCTCTCGTAAGGTTTGGGCCGTGGGATCACTGCGCAATCCGGTCGGGCCGCTTCCCTCCTCCATCTACTGGCGTCGGAGGGTCGTACTGGTGTCCGTGGTCGCCGTGTTGGCGCTGCTGACCGCCTGGATCGTGATGATGGGCGGCGGGGGCGGCAAGGACGGCGACAACGGCGCCAACGGCAAGAATCCCGCGCCCTCCATCACGCCCGGCCCGTCGAGTTCGGGTCCGGCCATCAGCCAAGCACCCGGCGGACGCGACGAGTCGGGCGGCGGTACCGGCGGTTCGGGCGGTTCCGGTGGCTCGGGTGGTTCGTCGTCGGGCTCCGGTGACGACTCGGGCGACGGCTCCGGAAACGGGTCGGGAGACGGTTCCGGGTCCGGCGGCTCCGAGGGGGCCGGTGACGGCGGCCCGGGAAGCGGCGCGTCCGCGGGCGGCGTCGGCGCGGGCGACACCCTGCCCGCCGGTTCCACCCTCCCCAACTGCACCGCGAGCGCGGTCAAGTTCAGCCTCCGCAGCAAGCACAACACCTACGACCCCGAGCAGACGCCCACCTTCCTGCTGACCGCACGGAACGTCTCCGGCAGCGACTGCAAGATCGATCTCGGGCCGAAGAACGCGGTGTTCACCATCGCCCCGGCCAGCAGCGACGACGACTACTGGTCCTCCGAGGACTGCCCCAAGGCCGCCGCACACCAGCTGTACCGCGTCGCCGCCGGCAGCGGCATCACCTACACCGTGAAGTGGGACCGCAAGCCCAGCGCCCCCAAGTGCGCCACGCCGCCCGCCGGCTCGGCCGGGGCGGGCACCTACCTGGTGGAGGCCAAGGCCCCGGGCTTCTCGAAGGTGCAGACGTCGTTCGTGCTCTCGGCCGACTAGGTCGTCTCCGCGAAGTCCCTTCGTCCGCGTGGAAGGCGGGGCAGGAGGGACTTCGCGGACACGACCGGGCCCGCGGCGGCCCCGGGGGCTCAGGGCCGGCCCGTCGCCAGGGCCGGGAACGCACGAGGGCGGTACCCCTTCCCGGGTACCGCCCTCGGCCGTCTCCGTGCGGAGTCCTGCGCGTCGCTACACGTACCGCTCCAGGATCGACGACTCCGCCAGCCGCGAGAGCCCCTCGCGGACACTGCGGGCCCGGGCCTCGCCCACGCCGTCCACCGTCTGCAGGTCGTCGACGCTCGCGGCGAGCAGCTTCTGCAGCCCGCCGAAGTGCTCGACCAGGCGGTCGATGATCGCGCCGGGGAGCCGGGGCACCTTGGCGAGGAGCCGGTACCCGCGCGGCGACACCGCCGAGTCCAGCGTCTCGGGCGCGCCGGTGTAGCCCAGCGCCCGGGCCACCGTGGACAGTTCGAGCAGCTCGGCATGGGTGAGGGCGTCGAGTTCGGCGAGGGCCTGGTCGACCGTGCGGGAGCGCTTGGCCGTGGGCTCGGGGACGTAGTCCCGCACGACCAGCTCGCGCTCGGGCTCCACGCCCGCGATCAGCTCGTCGAGCTGGAGGGCCAGCAGCCGGCCGTCCGTGCCCAGCTCCACCACGTACTCGGCGATCTCCGTGGCGATGCGGCGGACCATCTCCAGGCGCTGCGCGACCGCCGAGACGTCCCGGACGGTCACCAGGTCCTCGATCTCCAGCGCCGACAGCGTGCCCGCGACCTCGTCGAGGCGGAGCTTGTAGCGCTCCAGGGTCGCGAGGGCCTGGTTGGCGCGGGACAGGATCGCCGCCGAGTCCTCCAGGACGCGGCGCTGGCCGTCGACGTACAGCGCGATCAGCCGCATCGACTGGGAGACGGAGACCACCGGGAAACCGACCTGCTTGCTGACGCGGTCGGCGGTGCGGTGCCGGGTGCCCGTCTCCTCGGTGGGGATGGTCGGGTCGGGGACCAGCTGCACGCCGGCGCGAAGGATCTTCGACAGATCCGAGGACAGCACGATGCCGCCGTCCAGCTTGCACAGCTCGCGCAGACGGGTCGCGGTGAACTCGACGTCCAGCACGAAACCACCGCTGCACAGCGCCTCGACGGTCTTGTCGGAGCCGAGCACGATGAGCCCGCCGGTGTTGCCGCGGAGCACGCGCTCCAGGCCGTCACGCAAGGCGGTGCCGGGTGCCACGGCGCTCAGGGAGGCGCGCATCAGGCCATCGGTACCGGCACTCCCGCCGGACTTTCCGGGAGACGATGCCCGGTCGTTGGCTGCCACTGCACTCCTCCGGTCGCAGGTTCTGGGCGCCCCCGTGTCGCGCGCTCGGTTCGCACGGACGGGCGAGACCAGGGCAAAGTCTACCGGCGACCCTCCTCGTCCTGTGGGGCCTCTCGGCGACGGGAGCGGGGAAGGACCCGCAGGGCGTCCCCTATGTCCGCGACTTCCAGCACCTTCATGCCCGGCGGGACCTTGCCCGGATCGGCCGGTACCAGGGCATGTGTGAAGCCCAGACGGTGTGCCTCCGCCAGTCTGCGCTGCACGCCCGTGACTCGTCTCACCTCGCCCGCGAGGCCCACTTCGCCGATCGCGACGAGGTTCTTGGGGAGAGGTGTGTCACTCGCGGCGCTCGCCAGGGCGAGGGCGACGGCCAGGTCGGCGGCCGGCTCCGACAGCTTCACCCCGCCGACCGTCGCGGAGTAGATGTCCCTTTTGCCCAAGGCGCTGATCCGGCCCCGCTGTTCCAGCACGGCCAGCATCATCGAGACGCGGGAGGTCTCCAGGCCCGAGGTGGTGCGGCGCGGGGAGGGGATCTGTGAGTCGACCGTGAGCGCCTGGACCTCGGCGACCAGCGGGCGGCGGCCCTCCAGGGTCACGGTCAGGCAGGTGCCCGGGACCGGTTCGGCCCGGCGGGTCAGGAAGAGCCCGCTGGGGTCGGCGAGACCCGTGATGCCCTCGTCGTGCAGCTCGAAGCAGCCGACCTCGTCGGTGGTGCCGTAGCGGTTCTTGACCCCGCGCACCAGACGCAGGCGCGCGTGCCGGTCGCCCTCGAAGTGCAGGACGACGTCCACCAGGTGCTCCAGCAGGCGGGGGCCCGCGATCGCGCCGTCCTTGGTGACGTGGCCCACCAGCAGCGTGGACATGCCGCGTTCCTTGGAGGCGCGGATGAGGGCGCCCGCGACCTCCCGCACCTGGGCCATGCCGCCGGGCGCTCCGTCGATCTCGGGGGAGGCCACCGTCTGCACCGAGTCCATGATCAGCAGCGACGGCTTCACCGCGTCCAAGTGGCCCAGCACCGCGGCCAGGTCCGTCTCCGCCGCCAGGTACAGGTGGTCGTCGATGGCGCCGATGCGGTCGGCCCGCAGCCGGACCTGGCTCGCCGACTCCTCACCCGTGACGTAGAGCGTGCGGTGCTCGTCGCTCGCGGACTTGGCCGCCACGTCCAGCAGCAGCGTGGACTTGCCGACGCCCGGCTCGCCCGCGACCAGCACCACCGCGCCGGGCACCAGCCCGCCGCCGAGCACGCGGTCCAGCTCGGGCACGCCGGTGGGGCGGGCGGTGGCCTGCCGTCCGTCCACCTGGCCGATGGGCAGGGCGGAGGTGGTGACCCGGCCCGGTGTCGTCGTGCGCACCGCGGGCGCGCCGTACTCCTCGACCGTCCCCCAGGCCTGGCACTCGGGGCAGCGGCCGAGCCACTTCGCCGTCTGCCAGCCGCACTCCGTGCAGCGGTAGGACGGGCGGTCCTTGGTGGTCTTCGTACGGGCAGCCATGCACGGAACCGTAGCCGCAGGCACTGACATCGCGGAGCCGGGCCGACGGCGCCCACCTGTGCGCCAGGGGCCCGCCACCCCTCGCCAGCCGTCGAACAACCGGTTGATGTCCCCGATTGAGGGATCGTTTCACCCGTACGGATTAAATGTGCTCAAGCCACCTGAAGGTGCCACTCCCGTCCCCCTACGGTCGCCGAATGACGAGCAGTACTCCGGAGATCTCGACCCGCTCGACCCGCCCGGCCGGCGCACACCGGTCGCACCGGGAAGCGCGTGACCGCGGGGCGGCGCGCACGCTGGCGCAGCGGCCGCCCGCGCGCTACGAGCCCTACCTGGACGGCCTGTTCACCTACTGCCTGTCGGTGCTGTGCGACCACGAGGCCGCGACCGCGGCCCTGGGCGATGTCCTCGCCGTCGCCGAACGCCGCGGCCGGCAGGCCCCCGGGGCGCCCGCGGACCGCAGGGCCTGGCTCTACGCGCTGGCCCGCTGGGCGTGCCTGCGCAAGCTGGCCGAGATCAAGCAGAAACGTCAGAGCAGCCACGCGGCGGGCCGGGCCGACCGGCAGCGCGCCGACCGTCCGGCCGCCCCGCCGGTCTCCGAGGAGGTCCAGGAGCGGCGCCGCCGCGAACTGGCCCTGCTGGCCTGGCCGGAGGCCGCCGGCACCACCCCGGAACAGCGCGAGGCGCTCGAACTGGCCGTGCGCCACCACCTCGCCGCCCACGAGGTCGCCGCCGTCCTCGGCATGGCCCCGGCCGCCGCCCGGGACCTGCTCGCCTCCGCCGCCTGCGAGGTGGAACGCACGCGTGCGGCTCTCGCCGTGGTCGAGACGGGAGCGTGTCCGAGCGTCGCGCACCTCGTCGGCGACGACCGGCTCGTGCTCGGCACGGCCCTGCGCCGCGAACTCGTCCGGCACGTCGACGACTGCCCCCGCTGCCGCCGCACCGCCGAGCGCGCCATCCCCGGCCGCTGGCCCGGCACCAGCGTGACGCCCGCCGAACTGCCCGTCCTGCCGGCGCCCCGCGCGGCCCTGCACGTCGCCATGGCCCACCACCCGCGCGCGCGGAGTGCCGCACCCCGCTTCGACCGGCGCGGCTTCCCGATGGACCCCAAGGACCACGCCGCCCGCAGGGACCGCCTGCGCGCGCGTGCCGTCACCACGACCGTCGTCGCCACCGTCGTCGCCGCCCCGGTGCTGGCCCTGTGGGCCGCCTACCGGGGCACCCCGATCGGCGAGGGCCAGGACGGCCGCTCGGCCTCCGCGCGCGAGGCGGACGACCCGTTCGCCCTGGACGGCGAGATGGCGGGCGGCGGTTACGAGAACACCGGCAACGCGAGCACCCGCCCCGGACCCCGCTTCGGCAAGGACGGCAAGGCCGACGTCTCCGTGGAGGTCATCGGCGTCGCCGGGGCGGGCCGCGCGAGCGCCCTGGAGGTCACGGCCGACCACAGCGGCGACACCACCCTGGTCACCCTGACCGCCACCGGCCCGGCCCCGGTCCGCTGGTCGGCGTCCACCGGGGCCCGCTGGCTCTACCTCAGCCGCTCCTCGGGGACGCTCCGCCCCGGCGAGTCGGTGACGATCAAGGTCTACGTCGATCACCTGCGGGAACCCGCGGGCCCCTGGCAGGCACAGGTGGCACTCGCACCGGCGGGCGCCGTCGTCCACATCGAGGGCTACGGCACCGCGCCCGCCCCCGCGGACCCGGACCCGCGCCCGCACCCCGGCGGCCCGGGCGACCCGGCCCCGAGCCATCCCGACCCGACGCCCACGACCTCCGCCCCGGACCCCGACCCGACGCCGACCACCCCGCCGCCGTCGACCGGCCCGGACCCGACGCCCACGGCGACGGACCCGGACCCGACCGAACCGCAGGGCTCGACGCCGCCGCCCTCGGACAGCGGCGACCCGAGCCCGGTCACGTCGTGACCGGTTATCCTCAGACCACCGGATCCGCGGGGTGCGGCGCCACCAGCGGCAGCTGCGAGGCCAGGCGCTCCTCGCACAGCTCGACCAGCCGGTCGTAGCCGGCCTTGCCCATCAGCTCGATCAGCTCCGGCCGGTAGGAGACGTACACGGGATCTCCCGCGCCGTGCGCCGAGGTCGCCGACGTGCACCACCAGTGCAGGTCGTGGCCGCCCGGGCCCCAGCCCCGGCGGTCGTACTCGCCGATCGACACCTGCAGCACGCGCGTGTCGTCGGGCCGGTCGATCCACTCGTAGGTCCGCCGCACCGGCAGCTGCCAGCACACGTCCGGCTTGGTCTCCAGCGGCTCGCGGCCCTCCTTCAGGGCGAGGATGTGCAGCGAGCAGCCCATGCCGCCCGCGAAGCCGGGCCGGTTCTGGAAGATGCACGAGCCCTGGAAGGGCCGCGTCTGCCGCTCGCCGTCCTCGTCCTCGGAGACCCAGCCGTTCCGCGTGCCCTCGGCGTGGTGCTGCCAGATGTCCGGCGTGAGCCTGGCCACATGCCCGGCGACGCGCTTCTCGTCGTCCTCGTCGGAGAAGTGGGCACCCAACGTGCAGCACCCGTCGTCCGCGCGGCCGGCCTGGATGCCCTGGCAGCCGCTGCCGAAGATGCAGTTCCAGCGAGAGGTCAGCCATGTCAGATCGCAGCGGAAGACCTGCTCGTCGTCCGCCGGATCAGGAAACTCCACCCATGCGCGAGCGAAGTCGAGGCCCTTCTCGTCGGAGTCCACGACAGCCGGTGATTTGTCACGCTTCGCCTTTTTCGTCTTTGGCACGAGTCCAGGGTACGGGCCCCGGTACCGCCCTTGTACCCCCACCGAGGACGGCACACGGCCCCATGGGCAGTAGCGTTCCGTACATGAGACTCGGTGTCCTCGACGTGGGATCGAACACGGTGCATCTGCTCGTGGTGGACGCGCACCCCGGCGCGTGCCCGCTGCCCGCGCACTCGCACAAGGCGGAACTGCGCCTCGCCCAGCTCCTCGACGACGACGGCGCGATCGGTCCCCACGGCGTCGACCGGCTGGTCTCGGTGATCAAGGAAGCGCTCCAGGCCGCCGAGGACAAGGGCGTCGAAGAGGTCCTGCCGTTCGCGACCTCCGCCGTACGGGAGGCCCGCAACGCCGATGACGTGCTCGCCCGCGTGCGCGCCGAGACCGGCGTCGAGCTCCAGGTCCTCACCGGCTCGGAGGAGGCCCGCCTGACCTTCCTCGCCGCCCGCCGCTGGTTCGGCTGGTCGGCCGGGAAGCTGCTGGTCCTGGACATCGGCGGCGGCTCCCTGGAGGTCGCCTACGGCATCGACGAGGAGCCCGACGCCGCCGCCTCGCTGCCGCTGGGCGCCGGGCGCCTGACCGCCGGCTGGCTGCCCGGTGACCCGCCCGCCCCGGAGGACGTGCGCACCCTGCGCCGCCACGTGCGGACCGAGATCGCCCGTACGGTCGGCGAGTTCAGCCGCCTCGGCACCCCCGACCACGTCGTCGCCACCTCGAAGACGTTCAAGCAGCTGGCCCGCATCGCCGGCGCCGCCCGCTCCGCCGAGGGCCTCTACGTCCAGCGCGAGCTCAAGCGGGAGTCCCTGGAGGGCTGGGTCCCGCGGCTGGCCGCCATGACGGAACGGGAGCGCTCGGAGCTGCCGGGCGTCTCGGAGGGCCGCGCCGGGCAGCTCCTGGCGGGCGCCCTGGTGGCCGAGGCCGCGCTGGACCTGTTCGGTGTGGAGCGTGTGGAGATATGCCCCTGGGCGCTGCGGGAGGGCGTGATCCTGCGTCGCCTGGATCACATGGAGTCCGAGTAGGTGGATCCCCGGGGGGCGAACGCTATGGCAAACACCACAACGGCCAGGAGACCCCCCACCCCACCCCGACCACACCCCGTAATCTGTCCTGCATGGCAGAGCCAGCCGTGAAGATCCCGGACGCGAAGGTCGCCCTGTCGACGGCCTCGGTCTACCCGGAGTCGACGGCCACGGCCTTCGAGATCGCCGCGCGCCTCGGTTACGACGGAGTCGAGGTCATGGTCTGGACCGACCCGGTCAGCCAGGACATCGAGGCCCTGCGCAGACTCAGCGACTACCACCAGATCCCGGTCCTGGCCGTGCACGCCCCCTGCCTGCTCATCACGCAGCGCGTCTGGTCCACCGACCCGTGGACCAAGCTCCAGCGGGCCCGCGCGGCGGCCGAGAAGCTCGACGCGAGCACGGTCGTGGTCCACCCCCCGTTCCGCTGGCAGCGCCAGTACGCCCGCGACTTCGTCTCCGGCATCTGGCGCATGGCGAACGAGACGGACGTGCGGTTCGCCGTCGAGAACATGTACCCCTGGCGCTACCGCGACCGCGAGATGCTCGCGTACGCCCCCGACTGGGACGTCACCAAAGACGACTACCGGCACTTCACGATCGACCTCAGCCACACCGCGACGGCCCGCTCCGACGCCCTCGACATGGTCGACCGCATGGGCGACCGGCTCGGCCACGTCCACCTCGCCGACGGTCGGGGCTCGGCCAAGGACGAGCACCTGGTGCCCGGCCGCGGCACCCAGCCGTGCGCCGAGGTGCTGGAGCGGCTCGCCCTGACCGGCTTCGACGGGCACGTCGTCATCGAGGTCAACACCCGCCGCGCGATGTCCAGCGCGGAGCGCGAGGCCGACCTGGCGGAGGCCCTGGCCTTCACCCGCCTGCACCTCGCCTCGGCCGTGAAGGTGCCCCGGCCATGACCGGCCGGCCCCCGGCCGGCAGCGCGCCCGGCACCGCCGCCCGCCGCCGCGGCCGCCCCCCGCGCACGGAGTCGGCCGACACCCGCGACCGCATCCTGACCGCCGCCCGCGACGAGTTCTCCGAACGCGGCTACGAGAACACGTCCGTGCGCGGCATCGCCAAGTCCGCCGGGGTCGACTCGGCGCTCGTGCACCACTACTTCGGGACGAAGGAGCAGGTCTTCGAGGCGGCGATCACCCAGTCCTTCGGCCCGGCCCTGCAAGCGCCCCGGGCCATCGAGGAGGGCCCGCTCGACGGGGTGGGGGAGCGGCTGGTCCGCTTCTTCTTCGGCATCTGGGAGAACCCGGCCACCCGCGCGCCGCTGCTCGCCATCGTCCGCTCCGCCCTCACCAACGAGACCGCGGCCGCCGTCTTCCGGCGGATCATCGCCGCACAGGTGCTGCGCCGCATCGCCGGGCAGCTGGAGCTGCCGGACGCCGAGCTGCGGGCCGAGCTCGCCGCCGCGCAGCTCGTGGGCACCGCCATCCTGCGGTACGTCCTCAGGATCGAGCCGCTGGCCTCGGCGGACCCGGAACAGATCGTCGCGCGGCTGGCCCCGGTCGTGCAGGGCCACCTGACCGATCCGTGAGGCCTGCTCGTGCCGTCGCGGGTGCCGTCGTCCGAGACAGCCGTCCCGCATTCCGGACACTCCGTCCCGCCCACTGGATGACCGGCGTACGCTCGGTAGCAGTCAGAAATCTCCGAACTCTCTGACGCCGTCTCTGAAGGAGCGAGCGACGATGCCCGAGCTGAGGTCCCGCACAGTCACCCACGGCCGCAACATGGCGGGCGCCCGCGCCCTGATGCGCGCCTCCGGTGTACCGGGCGGGGACATCGGCCGCAAGCCGATCATCGCGGTCGCCAACAGCTTCACCGAGTTCGTGCCCGGGCACACGCACCTGGCACCGGTCGGCCGGATCGTCAGCGAGGCGGTCGTCGCCGCCGGCGGCATCCCGCGCGAGTTCAACACCATCGCCGTCGACGACGGCATCGCCATGGGCCACGGCGGCATGCTCTACTCCCTGCCCTCCCGCGACCTGATCGCGGACAGCGTGGAGTACATGGTCGAGGCGCACTGCGCGGACGCCCTGATCTGCATCTCCAACTGCGACAAGATCACCCCGGGCATGCTCAACGCCGCCCTGCGGCTGAACATCCCCACGGTCTTCGTCTCCGGCGGCCCGATGGAGTCCGGCCGCGCCACGCTCGTCGACGGCACGGTCCGCACGCTCGACCTGGTCGACGCGATCTCCGACGCCGTGAACGACAAGATCTCGGACGAGGACATCCTCCGCATCGAGGAGAACGCCTGCCCGACCTGCGGCTCCTGTTCCGGCATGTTCACCGCCAACTCGATGAACTGCCTGACCGAGGCCATCGGCCTGTCCCTGCCGGGCAACGGCTCGACCCTGGCCACGCACACGGCCCGCAAGCAGCTGTACGTCAACGCGGCCAACACGGTCATGGACATCACCCGCCGCTACTACGAGCAGGACGACGACACGGTCCTGCCCCGCAGCGTGGCGTCCTTCGCGGCCTTCGAGAACGCCATGGCCCTCGACATCGCCATGGGCGGCTCCACCAACACGATCCTGCACCTGCTGGCCGCCGCCCAGGAGGCCGGTGTCCCCTTCGGCCTCGACGAGATCAACGAGGTCTCCCGCCGCGTGCCCTGCCTCGCCAAGGTCGCCCCGAACGTGGCCAAGGACCGCACGTACTACATGGAGGACGTGCACCGCGCCGGCGGCATCCCCGCCCTGCTCGGCGAGCTGCACCGCGCCGGGCTGCTCAACGAGGACGTGCACTCCGTCCACAGCCCCTCCCTCGCCGACTGGCTGAAGACCTGGGACGTGCGCGGCGGCTCCCCGTCCGCCGAGGCGGTCGAGCTGTGGCACGCGGCTCCCGGCTGCGTCCGCTCCGCCGAGGCCTTCTCCCAGTCCGAGCGCTGGGAGGCCCTGGACGAGGACGCCGCCGGCGGCTGCATCCGCTCCGCCGAGCACGCCTACTCCAAGGACGGCGGCCTCGCGGTCCTCAAGGGCAACCTGGCCGTGGACGGCTGCGTCGTGAAGACGGCCGGCGTCGACGAGTCCATCTGGACCTTCGAGGGCCCGGCGGTCGTCTGCGAGTCGCAGGAGGAGGCCGTCCAGAAGATCCTCACCCAGCAGGTCAAGGACGGCGACGTCGTCGTCATCCGCTACGAGGGCCCCAAGGGCGGCCCCGGCATGCAGGAGATGCTCTACCCGACCTCGTACCTGAAGGGCCGCGGCCTCGGGAAGACCTGCGCGCTGGTCACCGACGGCCGCTTCTCCGGCGGCACCTCCGGCCTCTCCATCGGCCACGCCTCCCCCGAGGCGGCCGCGGGCGGCACCATCGCCCTGGTCGAGGACGGCGACCGCATCCGCATCGACATCCCGGGCCGCAGCATCGAGCTCCTGGTGGACGACGCCGAACTGACCCGCCGCGAGCGGGCGCTGGGCGGCGTGTACGCCCCGAAGAACCGCGAGCGCAAGGTCTCCGCGGCGCTGCGCGCCTACGCGGCGATGGCCACGAGCGCCGACAAGGGCGCGGTCCGCGACGTGTCGAAGCTCGGCTGACGCATCTCACCCCGAGGGCCGCCTCCCCGACCGGGGGGCGGCCCTCGCCATACCACTCACCAGGCCGCGGGATCACGCCCGTTGACGGCGAACACCGTGCCGTCGGGGGCGCTGCCGTAGACCCGGTCGCCCACCACCAGCGGCTCGGGAAGGGAGGCCGGCACCCGGTCGGACCGCTCACCCAGCCGGACCGGCGTCTGCCCGACGAGTCCGCCCCGCCGGGCGTCGACGGCGAGCAGCCGCCCGTCCGGCGCGCTCACGTACACATGCCGGCCGTCGGACGCCGGCCGGGACGCCCGTGCGACCCCCGTCTCCAGCGTCCACAGCTGCTCACGCGTCTGGAGGTCCACGGCCGTCAACGCCCCGCCGCCCGCCATGAGATGGACGACGTCCCCGCGCACGGAGCCCTGGACCTGAGCCAGCGGAACACGCAACGGGACCCGTACGGTCCTGCGGCTGCGGGGATCGTGGCGCACCACGGCCCGCGCCTGACCGCTCGCGGCGTCGACGGCCACCGCCACGAGCGACCCGTCCACCGTGCCGACGGCCTCCAGGTTCCCCTCCAGCCCCGCCTGCCACCGCACCGCACCGGTCCGCGGATCCACCGCCGTGACCCCCGTGCGGCTCCCGTCACCGGACACGCCCAGCGCGTACGCCAGCCCGTCACCGGGGAACGACACGAAGTACGGCACGTCCTGCCCGGGCACCCGGTGGCTCCACCGCACCCGGCCCGAGGCGGCCTCCACCCCGCTGACCGTGCCGTCGGAAGCGGTGAGCAGCACCATGCCCCCCACGGCCCGCAGTCCCCCGTACGCCGGCAGCTCCCGCCGGGCCACCTCGCCCGACGCCAGCTCCACGGCCGTCAGCTCCCGGCCCTGGCCGAGACCGCCCAGCACCCTGCCGTCCGCCACGACCGGCGCCCCGGCCGGCGGCCCGCTCGCGGCGGCACCCTTCAGCGCCCGCCGCCACAACAGCCGCCCGTCCACGGCGTCACGCGCGAACACCAGCCCCTCCTGCGCGCACACCACGGCGTCCGCCGCGTACGAGCACTGCGGCGTGCTCCGGCCGTCGAGCGGCTCCGCCTCCCAACCGGAGAACGCGGCGGCCGTGGTCCGCGGCGAGGCGGCCTCGCCCGCCGGATCCGCAGTCCCCGGCAGGCCCGCCACCGCCAGCACCCCGGCGGTGGCCAGCGCCAGCGCCACGGCCACCAACGCCCCCCGTTTCACCAGCCGACCCGACCCCGCACGCGCGGGCACCTCACCGGCCGGCGCCTCGGGGGCGGGCTCCGGCGGCTCGGCCGGCTCCTCAGCGGTGCGCTGCGCGGGGATGAAGGCCTGCGTGTCGTACGAGGCCGACACCGACCGCAGCTCCCGCATCAACTCGTCGGGGGAGGGCCGGTCCTCGGGCTCCTTGGCCAGGCACCGCTGCACGAGGGGGGCCAACTCCTCGGGCACGCCCGTCAGTTCCGGCTCGTCGTGCACGACCTGGTAGGCGACCACGTACGGACTGTCCGAGTCGAACGGGCCCCGCCCGGTCGCCGCGTGGACCATCACCGACCCGAGCGCGAACACGTCGGCCGCGGGCCCGACCTCCCTCGGCCGCCGGAACTGCTCGGGCGCCATGAACGGCGGAGTCCCGATGAGCTTGCCGGTCTCGGTGCGCAACTCGCTGTCCTTCGGCCGGGAGATGCCGAAGTCGATGACCTTCGGCCCGTCCTCGGCGAGCAGCACGTTGCTCGGCTTCAGATCCCGGTGCACGACTCCGACCCGGTGGATGTCCCGCAGCGCCTCGGCGAGCCCGGCCATCAGCCGCCGCAACCGGGCCGGAGCCAACGGCCCGTTCCGCTTCACCTCCTGGGCGAGCGTCGGACCCGGGATGTACAAGGTGGCCATCCAGGGCCGCCCGGCCTCGGGGTCGGCGTCCACGACCGGCGCGGTGAACGCCCCGCTGACCCGCCGGGCAGCCCCTACCTCCTGCCGGAAACGCCCCCTGAACTCCGGGTCCTTGGCGAACTCCGCGTGCACGACCTTCACGGCGAGCTTCATCCCGGAGGTGCTGCGCGCCAGATGCACGACCCCCATGCCGCCGGAACCCAGGCAGGATTCCAGACGGTAGTGACCGGCGTATTCGGGAAGTTCCGCTTCCGCGCCCGCTCCGGCATTCTGCTGCGGCGCCATGGAACCACCCCCGTGCTGTTCGTCCGCGCGCGCGACGCACGGAGCCTAGTCGAAGACTCGTACGGGACAGAGGCGGCTTGCTAGCCTCCCCGCACGAGTCGCGCCCGTGTGTTCCGTCGCGCGACCCGGGGGAATCAACGGCACCCCATGGCATCCATGGGGATCAACGGGGGAGAACCACATGTCTGTCGACCATGTCGAGGAACGGGACGGCACGAGCGGGGGCGAGACCGTCACCATGGCGGCGTCGGCCCTGCGCTCCTACGCCGTCGCCCCGGGCGTCCGCCTGAACGTCCGCAGCGGCCCCGGCACCGGCTACGGCATCGTCCGCGTCCTGCCCGAGGGGGCCAGGGTCACCATCTTCTGCCAGCGCCCCGGCACCACGGTGGCGGGCCCGTACGGCACCTCGAACATCTGGGACAACATCGCCGACGGCGAGTACGTAGCGGACTCCTACGTGGCCACCGGCAGCGACGGCTACGTCCGCCCGCGCTGCGCCTAGCCCGGCCCGAGCCCGCGGCCCGGCACAGCGACGGCTACGTCCGCCCGCGCTGCGCCTAGCCCGGCCCGAGCCCGCGGCCCGGCACGGGTCATAATCGACCCGTGAGTGCAGAAGACAGCACCCCTGCCGCCGCCGCGGGCTCCAGGGCCGGGACTCCTGGCCCCCGCCCCGAGCCCCTGCGCTTCTTCGGCACGACCTGGCTGCACCACGACCGCGGCTACACGGCCCGCCGTATCGCCGTGGCCGCCGGCTCCCTGGCCACCGCCGCCGCCTCCTGCCTCGTCCTGCGCCTCGCCTACCAGGGCCTCCAGATCGCGGCGATCGGCGGCTTCGTCACCGTCCTCATGGTCGCGATGTTCGCGATCTGCAGCGCGATGGCCTTCCGCCACACCTGGGACGGCTTCACCCGCCGCCACGACCCCGAGCGCCAGGCGTCCCTGCGCGGCCTGCTGACCGTCGGCTTCGTCGGCTCCCTCCTCGCGTACTTCTTCCGCTCCCTCACCGAGGCCCCCGGGGAGAAGCTGCACCGCGAGGAGTACGAAGAGGCCCGCAAGCAGTACGAGAAGCGCACCACCCGCCGCTCGGGCAACCCGAAGAACCGCCGCCGCCCATAACTCCCGGCGCACGCCCACCGGCCCGGTGGGACACCGACGC
The DNA here is from genome assembly GCF_042733745.1 of Streptomyces sp. NPDC059696. Classification (NCBI taxonomy): domain Bacteria; kingdom Bacillati; phylum Actinomycetota; class Actinomycetes; order Kitasatosporales; family Streptomycetaceae; genus Streptomyces; species Streptomyces sp. NPDC059696. The sequence goes on along the minus strand of NZ_JBHWFG010000013.1, from coordinate 4,362 downwards.
ACTCGACGTCCCCTGGATCGCCGAGGCCGCCGACCGCACCCGGCGCCACTGCGGCATCGACGTCGCCACCGAGAAGCGCAACGCCGACGCCGGCGCCGCCGACCCCGCCGGCCTCCTCGACTTCACCGCCCCACCCGGCTGCTTGACGCACCCGACCGCCCGGAGCATTATTCATCACATGATGAATAATGCTCCTGGCTCGCCACGCCCGGGCCCCGACACCCCGGCCGTCCACGCCGAGAACCTCACCGTCGTCCGCGGCCCCCGCACCGTCCTGCGCAACCTCGGCTTCACCATCCCCCGGGGCCGGATCACCGGCCTCCTCGGCCCCTCCGGCTGCGGCAAGTCGACCCTCATGCGCGCCCTCGTCGGCACCCAGGCCAAGGTCACCGGCACCCTCGACGTCCTCGGCCGACCCGCCGGACACCCCACCCTGCGCACCCGCGTCGGCTACGTCACCCAGGCCCCGTCCGTCTACGACGACCTGACCGTCCGCCAGAACCTCGCGTACTTCGCCGCGATCCTGAACCCCGGCCGGGCCGCCGCCGACCGCCGCGCCGAAGACGTCACCCGGGCCATCGCCGACGTCGACCTCACCACCCACGCCGACTCCCTCGCCGGCAACCTCTCCGGCGGCCAGCGGGGCCGCGTCTCCCTGGCCGTCGCCCTCCTCGGCGCCCCCGACCTGCTGGTCCTCGACGAACCGACCGTCGGCCTCGACCCGGTCCTGCGCCGCGACCTGTGGAACCTCTTCGAGGACATCGCGACCGGCCGCGGCGCCACCCTCATCGTCTCCTCCCACGTCATGGACGAGGCCGAACGCTGCCACCGCCTCCTCCTCATGCGTGACGGGCGACTCCTCGCCGACGACACCCCCGAGGCCCTGCGCACCCGCACCGGCGCCGACACGGTCGAGAAGGCCTTCCTCCACCTGGTGGACCAGGCAAAAGCAGCAGCCCGCACGAAGGAGACGACCCGATGACCACCACCGCCACCGCCACGCCCGGGCCGGCCGCCCCACCCAGGGCCCTGAACGCCTCCCGCACCACCGCCACCGCAGCCCGGGTCATCCGCCAGCTCACCCACGACCCCCGCACCATCGCGCTGATGATCCTCATCCCCTGCGTGATGCTGCTCCTGCTGCGCTACGTCTTCGACGGCAGCCCCCGCACCTTCGACAGCATCGGCGCGTCCCTCCTCGGCATCTTCCCCCTGATCACCATGTTCCTGGTGACGTCCATCGCCACCCTGCGCGAACGCACCTCCGGCACCCTCGAACGCCTCCTCGCCATGCCCCTGGGCAAGGGCGACCTCATCGCCGGTTACGCCCTCGCCTTCGGCACCCTCGCGATCATCCAGTCCGCCCTGGCCACCGGCCTCGCGCTCTGGTTCCTCGGCCTCGACGTCACCGGCAGCCCCTGGCTCCTCCTCCTGGTGGCCCTCCTCGACGCCCTCCTCGGCACGGCCCTCGGCCTCTTCGTCTCGGCCTTCGCGGCCTCGGAGTTCCAGGCGGTCCAGTTCATGCCGGCGGTGATCTTCCCCCAGCTCCTCCTGTGCGGCCTGTTCACCCCGCGCGACACCATGCACCCCGCCCTCGAAGCCGTCTCCGACGTCCTGCCCATGTCCTACGCCGTCGACGGCATGAACGAGGTCCTGCGCCACACCGACATGACCGCCACGTTCGTCCGGGACGCACTGATCGTCGCGGGAAGCGCACTCTTGGTCCTGATCCTCGGCGCGGCGACCCTCAGGCGCCGCACGGCGTGAGCCGACCGGCGTCGTGACATCCCGCCCAGCGGACACCCGAGCCGTCCCCCACCCCCCGGTGCGAGGATGGACCCCGGACGACGCACCCTTCGGAGGCACCCCGCGCCATGACCCAGAAAGTCGCAGTCCTCGGCACCGGCAAGATCGGCGAAGCCCTGCTCAGCGGAATGATCCGCGCCGGCTGGACCCCGTCCGACCTCCTGGTCACCGCCCGCCGTCAGGAACGAGTCGAGGAACTCCGCACCCGCTACGGCGTCACCCCGGTCACCAACCCCGAGGCCGCCAAGACCGCCGACACCCTGATCCTCACGGTCAAGCCGCAGGACATGGGCACCCTCCTCGACGAGCTCGCCCCGCAGGTCCCGGCCGACCGCCTCGTCATCAGCGGCGCCGCCGGCATCCCCACGGCCTACTTCGAGGAGCGCCTCGCCCCCGGCACCCCGGTCGTCCGCGTCATGACGAACACCCCCGCCCTCGTCGACGAGGCCATGTCCGTCATCTCCGCCGGCACCCACGCCTCCGCCGACCACCTCGCTCACACCGAGGAGATCTTCGGCGCCGTCGGCAAGACGCTCCGCGTCCCCGAGTCCCAGCAGGACGCCTGCACCGCCCTCTCCGGCTCCGGCCCGGCCTACTTCTTTTACCTGGTCGAAGCCATGACCGACGCCGGCATCCTCCTCGGCCTGCCCCGCGACAAGGCCCACGACCTCATCGTCCAGTCCGCCATCGGCGCCGCGACGATGCTCCGCGACAGCGGCGAACACCCCGTCAAGCTCCGCGAGAACGTCACGTCCCCCGCCGGCACGACGATCAACGCCATCCGCGAACTGGAGAACCACGGCGTACGGGCCGCCCTCATCGCCGCCCTCGAAGCCGCCCGCGACCGCAGCCGCGCCCTGGCCTCCGGCAACAACAGCTGAGCGCCGGGGGCGGGCCCCTCACCCGCCCCCGGCCGCACCCCTCACACCCCCGGCACGGAACCAGCCACGGCCCTGTCCTCCACGGGCACCTCCTTCACGGCGGGCAGCAACCCGATCGCCCGGTACGCCGCATCCACCGTCGGTCGGGCCATCCCCCGGGCCCGCTCGGCCCCGTCCCGCAGCACCCCCTCCACATACGCGGGATCCGCGCACAACTCCTTGTGCCGCCGCTGAAGGGGCCGGAGCACCTCGACCACGGCCTCGGCGGTGTCCTTCTTCAGCTCCCCGTACGACGTGTACGCCCCGGCCAGCTCCTCGGGAACCCCACCGGTGCACGCGGCGAGGATCTCCAGCAGATTGGCGAGCCCGGGCCGGTCCGCCCGGTCGTAGACGACCTCCCGCCCGCTGTCGGTCACCGCCCGCGCGACCTTCTTGCGCACCACGTCCGGCTCGTCCAGCAGATAGACGATCCCCGGCCCGACGTCGTCGCTCTTGCCCATCTTCGACGCCGGGTCCTGCAGATTCATCACCCGCGCCGCCACCCCCGGCCGCGTGGCCCGCGGCACCACGAACGTATGTCCGTACCGCTGGTTGAACCGCACGGCCAGATCCCGCGCGAGCTCCACGTGCTGCCGCTGATCGTCCCCGACCGGCACCGCGTCGGCCCCGTACGCCAGGATGTCCGCCGCCATCAGCACGGGGTACGTCAGCAGCGACAGCCGCACACTCCCACCCCGCCGCTGTTCCCGCGCGGCCTTCTCCTTGTACTGGATCATCCGCCGCATCTCACCGTCGGTGGCCACGCACTCCAGCACGTACGACAACCGGGCGTGCTCGTCCACGTGGCTCTGCACGAACACCGTGCAGAGCTCCGGATCCAGCCCGGCCGCCAGCAGCAGCGTCGCCGACTGCCGGCTCAGCCTGCGCACCCGCGCAGGATCGTGGTCCACGGTCAGCGCGTGCAGGTCGACGACACAGAACAAGGCCTCGGCCTCGTGCTGGTCCACGGCAGCCCACCGCCGCATGGCTCCCAAGTAGTTGCCCAGCGTCAGATGCCCCGTCGGCTTGACCCCGCTGAAGACCCGCGTCATCTCTCCTCCACCTCCTGGTCGGAACCGCCGCCCCGGGCGGCCGCCCCTCCGTGGATCCGGGAGGAGAAACGAAAACGGCCGCCGAAGCGGCGGCCGTCGAGTGCATACGTGAGGACGGCCGCCGTCAGGCGGCCCACCACAGCTGGGTGCACGTACGCGTCGTCATGCGGCCCAGGCTACGCCCCGGATGCGCCCTCCGCCCCTGGGTTGACACGCCCTACCCCCATCCGTAGTGTTCTCCGAGTTGCCCGACGTGAGCGCCGACTCCGGTCGGTCCCCGGGCGGCCACTCCGCAAGTACCCACCATTCATCGATGCGCAGTACGTCTGCCGTCGCTTCATTGGCGTGTGTATTTACGGAATGAGGAATCCACGTTCGAAAGGACGCGGCCCCCGATTCGCTCGGGAGCCGGGGAATCCGCTAAAGTCTCACTCGTCGGAACGGCCCAACAGCCGCAAAGACAAACCCCGCTGACCGGGGATCAGGCCCGAAAGGATCTGATAGAGTCGGAACCGCCGGAAAGGGAAACGCGAAAGCGGGAACCTGGAAAGCACCGAGGAAATCGGATCGGAAAGATCTGATAG